>JAZQIW010000097.1:0-16421 GCA_045541355.1 Eubacteriales bacterium
GTCGGCACAGCAGAAATTACTACCGTAAACAGAAAAACAAACACAAGCATTAAGCTTAAAAATCTTTTCATTCGTCATTCTCCTTTCAAAATGGCAAGTGAATAATTAAATACACTATAATAATAGCAAAAAACAAAAACTTAAAAAAGTTCTTTTCTTTAAAAAAAGTTATCCTGAGACGGCTTTTTGCGGAGTAAACATTTTATTATTGACACATCTTTTTGTGTAATATATAATTATATTATCAAAAAGGAGGTGACCCTATGTCCGAAAAACTACCAAAGACAGCCCCCGAAAAGTACGGCGATATACTAGCTTTTGGACATAACAATATAATAAGGAGGGGCACCTGCGGAGCCGACCACCTTCACGGCAACAGCTACAAGGTCAACATCATTACCGGAGGAAAGGGAAACTTTCTGATTAACGGTGTGAGTCAAGAAGTAAAAGAAGGTGACATTCACATCACCTTCCCTTTTGAACATTACAAAATCGAGGCTGACGAGGACTGTGACCTTAACTACAACTACATTAACTTAAATGTATGTGATGAAGTTTACGGTTCAAAATTTGCTTCTGTCTGGTTATCAAACCAAAAGAAAAACAGCCAAATTTTCCACGATGAAGGTATTGCAAGAATTATTGAAAGTATCGTTCTTGAAATGAATGACTCCTCAAGGCTTTACCACGATGTTATCCTATCCTATCTTGTCAACAGATTTATTATTTCATTTGCCGATCTTTTTTGGAAAAATACAGAAAACAGTTCTGGTGATTTTGAACTCTGCTGCAACACAATCGGATACATAGACTCTCATTTTTATGAAATCAAAGATGTAGAAGCAATATCCAAGAGTTTCAATTACAGCCACGATTATCTTTCAAAGGTGTTTCGAAAATATACCGGCATTTCAATTGAAGAATACCACCGAGTAAGAAAACTCGAGCTTGCAAAACTGCTTTTATCGCAAAAAAGTTTGTCTGTAACAGACATTTCCTCCCGTCTTTATTATTCGGGTGTTCAGAGTTTCAGCAAGGCTTTCAAAAATCACTGGGGATATTCTCCCAAAAAGTATGTGCACAGATTGAAAAAGTGAATGTTAGCATCAACCACCGGTGTTTCACTATAAAATGCTATAAAATGGCAGAAAATGCTAGAAAAAGGTAGAAAACGCTTTTGCTCACTATAAAATGGCACATTTTTTCGTGTATAAAAATAAAGCAAAAACCGCTTTGGAAACACACCAAAGCGGTTGCTTTTTTAATCGTATGAAACCTCGGAAACCCCTTATTTTAAGCCATTTTCGGGCATAAAAACAAGAAACGGGGATTGTATCGACATCTCCGTTCTTATTTGGCAAAGAACTCAATAAATAATAAAATGCACCCCATAATCACTAAATGCACCCCATTTTATATTTTTTGATCATATAACTACAATGCCTCCCCTGCTTTCGCAAGGGAGGCTGTTTTTATAATCTTACTGAAAACTATGTATCAATTATCCTCATTTAATAACAACTTCATGTCCTGTTCTTGCCGATTCATAGATAGCATCAAGAATCTTCATGCAGATAAGACCGTCTTCTGCTGTTGCGGTAATTGTCTTCTTTCCAAGAACGCAGTCTACAAATTCCGCAAGTTCTGCTTCAAAGCCGCCTCTTGCATCTGCTAAATTGTTTATGTCAATCTTTGTGTCAACCATAAAGTCGTTAAGTTCTGTATAAAGTGTAAGAGGACCGTCGCCTGTCTTCATACCGCCCTTTGTTCCGCAGAGGGTAAGACCGGATTTGGGAAGGTCATTGATGCTGTATCCGGTTTCAAGCTGGATAACCGCACCGTTGTCAAAACGGATAAGAGCCGTTGCGAAATCTTCAACGTCGCAAATATCGTCCTTTGTTGCACCCTCGGGAATCCAACCTACATTTGTCTTTAAGTTCTTGCGGTTTCCGAGGTAGTTATAAGCCGCAGCATATACAGAAACGGGCTTGGGAAGACCCATGAGGAATCTTGCTCTGTCGATTACGTGAACGCCAAGGTCGATAACCGGACCGCCGCCGCTCTTTGATGAGTCGGCAAACCAGCCGCCGGGGTTGCCGTGACGTCTCACATACTGTGCCTTTGCATAATAGATATCGCCGAGATAGCCGTTATCAATATACTCCTTGACTACTCTTGTTTCGTCAGCATATCGTGTTACAAAAGCAATCATAAGAAGCTTACCTGTCCTTTCGGAAACAGCCTTCATTTCTGCCGCTTCCTCTGCATTATATGCCATAGGCTTTTCGCAGATAACGTGGAGACCCTGTTCCATAGCATAGATTGCACATTTTGCATGGTTTACGTTCCATACGCAGACATCAACTGCATCCAAAGTTTCAGATGCAATCATTTCTTCTATGCTACCGTAGAATTTTTCTACACCGTATTTCTTTGCAAGTCTTTCAGCCTTGCCCTTGTCGATATCGCAGATAGCAACAACTTCTGCATCGGTTACGTTCTGATAATTTGTCATATGGGTATTGGCAATGTTGCCTGCACCTACAAGACCGATTCTTACCTTTGACATTTTAGTTTTCCTCCATTATTACTTTAAGATAATCTATAGCCTTCTTGATATCCTTTGCAGGATTGTCGCCCACTTCTCTTTCGATGGTTAAGAAGCCCTTGTAGCCGACTTCTTCGAGTGCCTTGAGATAGTGGATGTAAGGAACACTACCGTCACCGAGGGGTACTTCGAGATAGAAGCGCTTGTTCTGGATTTCTTCGGGAATGGGATGAACTACGTGGTAAACGTATTCGGGATCTGCATCAAAGAGCTTTACGCCGTCTTTTGCGTGTGTATGTACAATGTAGTCCTTAAGGTTATGTACGGCAACAACGGGAGCATCGCCTGTAACCATAACAAGATTTGCAGGGTCAAGGTTTACTGCAACGCCCTTGGAATCAAGCTTATCAAGGAACTTTTTGAGAGTAGCACTTGTTTCGGGACCTGTTTCGATAGCAAAGTGAGAGCCGATGGAATCTGCATATCTTGAAAGTTCGAAGCAGGCTTCCTGCATTACCTTATATCTGTCATGATTTTCATCGGAAGGAACAACACCGATGTGTGTTGTTACGATATCTGTTTCGAGTTCCTTTGCAAGATCGAGAATTCTCTTGGACTTTTCGATAAGCTCGGGGTTCTTTTCCTTGTGACCGAAGCCCTGACCGAGGTCGCCGCAGATTGCCGAGAATACAAGACCGTTATCCTTAACGTACTTGAGGAGTTCTTTTCTCTTTTCACCCACGAGGTTTTCGGGGGAGTTTTCGCCCTTTGTGCAATACATCTGAATGCCCTGAGCACCGATGTCAGCTGCTGCCTTGATAGCATCACGTGTGGGAAGTCTGAAGGAATCTACGATTACGCCTATTGGAAACATATACATTTTACTGTCTTCCTTTCTTTTAAAGCATTCTCTTGCTTTTAATTCAATTTCATTATATAATTCAATTGTGCTGAAATCAAGACAATATTATGCCATCTAATAAAACAATATTGCTCAGTTTTTTACTCCGCCTTAACAACGGCATATCCGATTTCGCCCGTTTTTACAGTCATCCTGTTTCCGACAACTTCAGCATCCGCACCGAAAGCAATAATTTCCTTTCCAAGGTCAAAGGTCTTATCTTCGTCGGAGATGTTGAATATAAAGACCATTTCCTTGTCGCCATTTATTGTTCTCTTTTCATAAATGCCGTTCTTTGCATCGGCAAATTTGTACTTTTCGATGCCTGCTTCCTTCATTATTCCGTCAAGGAACTTTTCCCAGACCTGCTCACCCATACATTCATAAGCATGACCGATGGAAGCACCCGAAATGTAAATCCTGCCCTTGCCGTATTCTACACGCTGAATTGCAGGTGTACCGTCGTCAAAGCTTGCAAGAACAGATGCATTTTCAACCTTGATTTGTGACTTGTAAGGGTAAATTCTTGTTCTTTCACCCATAAAGTCGAAGTACTCTTCCTTCTTGTACAGCTTTCTTCGTTCCAAAAGACGTGCAGTCATAAGAGGCTTACAGTTGATGTCGCCCGCTCTCATCCAAGTGTTGAGATCACGAAGCCCGAAGCCTTCGTCTGCAATGATTGTACCGCCGTTCTGAAGGAACTTTTCAAGATATGGAACTATCTTTTCGTCAAGCATTGAGTAGTAAGGGAAATAAAGCACCTTATATTTTTCAAACTGTTCGGGATTTGTTACGCCCAAATAATCAACATTGTAGTCGCAGTTCTTGAAAAGCTTGTACATGCCTTTGTGGCTTCTTGTGTAGTAAAGCTCCTCCGTCGAGTATGCATATCGGAAAATATCCTTTGATGCTTCCTCAATTTCCGCCATAAGCAAACTGTCAAAGTCAAAGACGATTGCAGCCTTTCCTTCCTGCACCTCAGCTCCCGCAAGATACTGCATGTTCTTATGTAAGTCTTCGCCAAAGTCTTTTACGGCATTGGCAACAGGACGAGGCGAACCGTCAACACGCATAATACCTGCGCAGTCCTGCTCCTGCCCCACCCTTTCTGCTCTGTACTGCCAGTAAACCATTCCCTTTGCACCGCCTGCAAGGTCACAGTAGAGCTTGAACTTCATGTCAAAAGGTGTATCGTACTCTCTGAACATACCGAGTCCCGGGTAGATTTCGTGGTTGAAGTAGTTTTTGTCAACACTTCTCATAAAATCGCAAAGGAGCATCATATTTATACGGTTTGCGTGGTTATCCATATTTGTAGCAAAAGGAAGGCTTGTTCCCCAGAAATCAACAGCCTTTGATATCTCATAGTCGTCACAGACGTCGCCTATATGAGTCTGGAAAGCCGAGCATATACCCGCATGGCACATGATGGGTGTCTTTTGGTCATATTTTCTGATTACGGCATAGATTTCCTTTAAGTATCTGTGAAGCTCATAACTTCCCTTGAACTTCTTGAACTCGTAGATATCCCAGAAACCGTGGGGCATCACGGGAAGATTAATTGTCTCAAAGCTTTCTTCAGCAGCACCGTATTTTGCATTTAATGTTTCAATTGTGCCGTACTTACCTTCAAGATACTTGCCGAATGCCTTTCTGCACTCGTCGCAGTGACATTCCTCAATGGGTCTGTTGCGTATTTCGTTCCATGCGTTCCAGAGAATAATATTTGGGTGTCCTGCGTATCTCTTTGCGGTAACTTCCACAAATTTGAGGGCTCTTTCAAGCACCTTTGGATTTGTAAAGCAAGGAAGCCATCCGCCGTAAAATGCACCGTGAGCACCGGGTCGGAGTTTCTCGCCCTTAGGACCGATTCTTGTTCCGTCGTACTTTTCGTAAATGTACTGGGGCGCACATTCTAAAAGGAACTTCATCATGACCTTTCTGCCGTTCTTTTCTGCAAGCTCGAGAAGCTTATCAACATCTGAAAAGTCGTATTCATCTTCTTTTCTTTCGTTCCAGCGCCAGTTCATTCTTATCTGGAATGCATCAATGTTGAATTCTTCCATTCTTTCAATATCGCCTTCCCATTCAGAGGGCGTCGGTGTTGGCGTTCTGTAATACTGCGTGCCGTGGATAATTTCGTCAAAAAACATGAGGTTACCTCCGAGTTTAGAGTTTAGAGTTCAAGCCCGTGGGCTTTAATATTTACAAATAATTACAGGCGAAAGTGCTCCGAATGTCACATGGATTTTTGCACTGTTTTCTTTTATTTCTGCCAAGATTTCCTCTGTTTCAAGATTCTCCGGATTTACAAAACAGAAACTATCGCCTTCTTCACAAGGGACATTTATATCCGTTTCAAAGGGCTTGTCTTTTGTGTTCATAAGCATATACAAATCATATCCGTCAAACCTCTTATGCATAAGTGTGATATACGGATTATCATCATTCATTGACAGAGTTTCAGATAGTTTGTTAAAGGATACGCCTTTACCGTCGGTTATTACGTTTACACCTTTTTCCTTTGCCTTTTCAAGATATTCGGAAAGCTTCGGGTTCTGGATAAAGCCTGTATCCGGCAAAACAATATTACAGATTTTATTTCTGTTGGGAGATATAATGTATCCGTCACAAATCTCACATTCAAGCAGTCTTTTGCCGTTTATGTAGTCAAATAAAACACGGCTTTGCATAAGTTTTTTTGACGTTTCGGATATACCGAATCTATCGTGAAAGCCGTCACCGATTTCAATTATTCCTTCAGGTTCAAGGGTTGCACAAAGCTCTTCAAAGGGATAATAAAGGAATGTGTCTGTCACGTATTTTCCGCCGTCAAAAAGAGTGGCAAGATTTGAAATATAATTTGTAAAATCCTTCATTCCCTTTTCGTCAAACATATTCTCGCCATAATAGGAAGTGATAAGATTTACACCGTGCACAAACATAATCGAAACCGCTCCCTTTGCAAGATCAGGCGTTATATTCTGATTGCGGTCTGTCATGTTGGATGCCTCAATCATCACCCTGTCCTTATTCGAAATATGAGCAGCAGATGATGCAAGCTTACAGGCGTTACAGTATCTGAGTGCATCCGCTTCGCTTTTCAGATTGTCACAGCCGGGAACACCCATTGCCGCAAGATGCTCCAATATGTCGCCGTAATAGAACGGCTGAACATCAAAGGCTTCCTCGCCGTAGTAGTGTCCCGAAAGATTTACACCGAGCTTCGACAACTTGTCCTGCATTTGTCTCGGGAATGCTTCGAGAGCCATTTCCGACAGCAATGTGTAGAAATCGCATCTCGCTATTTTTGTTTTGTCTGTTTCGACAAAAATATCAACAAGCACCGAAGACAAATCATATCCGTATCTTTCTTTAAATATTCTCGGTATATCCTCCTGCCACGGAACAAAGGGGTAAACAGGAATGTCATTATTTGAAAAATCATACTTCGAAAAGGATTCAAAGGCAGTTCGTCTTTGCGGATTCTTCCATGATATATAAAGAGGTGTATTGGGTTCGTCGGTAAATACTGCGTCAACCACATCACCAAGCTTGTCGAAGAGTCTGTTATACCCGTTTTCAAAAGTTACATCATAAAACCGTTCAACCGCCTTTTTGCTTCTGATATTGATATAACGGCGGGAGGCGCGTGTTCCCTGACAAAGCTTTGTTGCTTCGAAAAGAACCCTTTCAAAGAAGCAGTATACCTTCCATTCTCCGACAGGTGCATCAAAGCAAAGTCCGCCCGCAATGTCGCGGCAATCCGATACGTCAATTCTGCCGTCAAAAGCTTCCTTTCCGCCAGCGACGGGAACGGCAAATGCAAATTTCAGCTGTGAATGACCAAGGGGACTCGGCACTCTTATTGCACCTTCGCCTTTATGAATATCAATCTGCTTTGTTACGCATGACAGTGCCGAGGCTTCAAGCTCGGGGTGTCCGACAAGTGTCATACCTCCCGCAGCACCCGAAGGATAATACTGCTCGTCATACAGCCAGACCCTCATACCCTTTTCTGTAGCATAAAGGGCAACTTCCTTTACTCTTTCAAAGGATTCTTCGCTTTCGAGATAATCTATGTGGTCAACATTCAGAACAATTCCGCCGTAGCCTTTTTCACAAAGTCTGTCAACCCTCTTTTTCATATATTTGAGTTTTTCTTCATGGCATGCCGTGTCAAGAAACGAGTAGTCGTCTCTGACATTGAGAGCCGTAAAACGAAAATCATGTACTATCTGCAAAGGACCGTTATTCTTTCTTATAAATACAGGCTTTGTCATTTGCTTTCCTTCTTTCTGTCAAGACGTATTGCACCGATAATAGAAGATGTTACTGTGAAAAGTTCATTAACTATGCCGAGTACTGCACCGCAGGCAACATCATATGTAAGCATACACGCCGAGATGGGATAGGACAGAATTCTCGAAAGCTTCGGTTTTCCTATCCAAAAGCTGATAACGGATACCGCCGAGGCAACACATGGAAGCAGACTGAAGGCATTTTTCCATGTAAAAACAGCACATCCAAAGGAAAGTACAAGAAATAACACCAGCCAAAGCGGATGCTTTGCCCACTTCTTCTCCTTATTTACAAAAACAATCTCTCGTATCATACCGATAACTGCTATTGCCGCACCCGAATACGCAGACAGTGAAAAGTAGTACAAAAACCATATTACATCCGAAAGCAGTTTTGATAACACAAGACCTTTTCGTGTTTTTTGCTGATAAATCAGCACCGTAGAACAGATGCCAAGCATTCCAAAGATATTTGACAGCATAAAGTTTCATCCTCGATTTTAGTTTACACTTGCATTTTACCAAACACTTATGATATAATCAATGTTAACAGCAAACACAAATCCTATCAAAACAAAGATTTGAGGTACCTATGAAAAACAACACACCCTTTCTGAGATATATTGCTCTCGGCAACCATCTTCCCAACAAAAGTTATGTAAGGGCATACGACTGCCATTTCTTCTATGTGCTTTCGGGCAAAGGAACTCTTTTCACCGAAAAGGGTGATTTCGACCTTTGTCCCGACACTTTTTGCTACTATCCGTCGGGATGCTCATATCATATTCAGTCTGACGAAAAAGAAGCCTTGAATTTCATTTCCGTAAACCTTGATTTCACCGACACATACTGCCAGAATGACGGAACGCTCAGACCTGTTCCGGAATGTGATTTTGACAAGAAGAAAGACAGACCGTCATACAAATCCATTGAGGAAGAAGTGTTTTTAGAGCCCTTTTCACTAAAAAATGCAGTAGTGTTTAGAAATGATCTGATAAGACTTGCCGAACTTTCAAAGCAAGGCGGTGAGTATAAGAAAGCGGTTTGTTCATCCCTTTTGAAGGTTATTATAATAGAACTTTCAAAATTTGTTTTACGCAACAAAAAGGCATCAAAGCCAGCACTTCTTGCATTACAGTATGTCGAAAACAATTATGCTTCAAATCTCTCTGTAGAAAGCATTGCTTCTCAGCTTGGATATCATCCGTATTACCTCGGCTCTGTTTTCAAAAAGAGTATGGGAACAAGTCTTTGTGAATACATAAAATCAGTGCGTATAAAAAATGCAGAAGAGCTCCTGCTTCATACAGACGATCCAATCAGCATTATTGCCGAAAGATGCGGATTTGAAAGTGCAGACAGATTTTCGTTTGTTTTCAAAAAACAAAACAAAATGCCTCCGTCAAAATGGAGGAATGAATACAGATTTATGTATTAAAGGCGAGATTTTTTCATTAAGGGAGTACAAGCAACAATTAAGAAAGCATCTTCTTCACAAAATGTAATAAACAAAATGCACCCCCTAATTCAAGGTAGCACCCCTCTTTACACCACATAAAATTTTAAAAGACAAAGATTAAATTCGGGTGCTGTTCTGATTCATTAAAATCAATCTATCTTGCCTTTATATTTAACAAAGGTCAAACATGAAATTTTATAATAATTTTCGGACAATTTGTTGCTTTTTGATAAAAATTATTGTAGTATATCGGTATAGATGAAATCGGTGGTGATGACATGGAAAAAAACAACGTTGATGCAATAAACAAAACAAGCATATCGGCAGCACGTGACTATTGTTTTGCAGTTAAACCGTTATGGCTCATTGCGACAAACAGCGAAAACACATACACACTGAACTGCCGCAACCACAATCATGCCTTTTACGAGCTGCACATAATAACAAGCGGCAGGCTTATTTACAATTTCGGTTCAGAAGAACTTACCCTTTGCGAATCTCAGTTCACCGTTATCCCACCTCATCACAGACACAAGGTACAAAGTCACTCGGATAATATAGAAAAATTCACCCTCGCTTTTGAAATAGACACAAACTCCCCTGTTTTATCGGCAATGAACAATATTTCAAACAAATGCTTTTCCCTCTCCAAAAGTGCAGAGCTTTATTTCAGGGAAATACTTGCATTATGCTCGTCTAAAAAGGATTACAAAGCCGAGATGATTTACCTTTCTCTTTGCAATCTACTGTTTGAAATCGCAGAACTTTCAGACAATTCCTCAAAGACAAAAATTCATCGTTCCGACAGCGACGACAGGGTTTTTAAAGCAAAAAAATATATCGAGGATAATTTTGATGTGTTCTTTACCTGTGAAGAGGTGGCTCTCTACTGCAGAATCGGCGAAAAACAGCTCGGAAGACTATTCAAAAAGTATGAGAACATGAGCCTTCTTGAATTTATTCACTTAAAAAAATTCGAGTACATAAAAAAACTCATGCGCGAAAGCAACATGAGTCACAGAAAAATCGCGGAAAATCTCGGTTTTTCCTCGGCACAGTATTTCGGAAAGTTTGTTTTGAGAATGTCGGGAATGACCCCTGAGGAACTTCGCAGATCCATATCCGGCAACTGACACTTAAAAGGAGGAAAGAAAAATGAAATTCTTTTTATTTTCAGACTATCACTACTATCCCCACGGATACATAAATTTCGGCTTTGACGGTCTTCACAAGTTCCAGAAGATTGCCGAAGAAAAAAATTGCGACATGATGATTCATCTCGGCGACTTTTGTCACGGTCAAGATTTCTGTAAGGAATTTATTGAAGAATACAACAACTTTCACATTCCCTCATATCATTGCCTTGGCAATCACGATACGGAATTTTCACCGAGAGACAAGGTTGTTAAAGACTACAGAATGCCCGACTGTCACTACAATCTCGATATCGGCGGTTACAGATTCGTTATCATAAATACAAGCTACTACAGAGATGTTGACACGGGCGAGTTTGTACCCTATGACAAGACAAATTATTTCGGCCAGCCCGAAAGAGAAACCCTTCCTCCCGAGGAACTTGAATGGATAAGAAAATCAATAGATGAATCTCCCTATCCCTGTATTCTCTGCTCCCACTCAAGCTTTGAAAAGGCTCACGACTGCAAGAATGGTCATTTGGTACGTCAGATTGTTGACGAGGCAAACAGGAAAAAGCCCCACAGTGTTATCATGTGCATGAACGGACATTGCCACAAGGACCATCTTTCCATTATCAACAATGTTCTTTATTACGATGTTACTTCCTCAGCATTTGACTGTGCAGGTTGTCCTCCAACGCCTCCCCATGACAGATTCAAGAAAGAAGACTACGAAGAATACAAGTTTGCAGGCTACATGGTTTGTCCCGAAGATCCGCTCTATTCGGTTGTAACTCTTGAAGGAACAACCATAACCATCGAAGGTGTAGAAAGCAAGATGTACTGCGGAGTTGAACTCAAGGACATCGGCTTCCCCGAATTTGACAGTGTGGGAAGAAAGTTTGAGCCGAGAACACAAAGCGCAAAGATTACACTCGGTTAAATTCAATATAAAAAAAGTGCCGTCGCAGAACGGCTCTTTTTATTTATGCTTTGACAGAGTCCGGCAGGTTACCTTTATGCCGACCCGACTGTAGCAAAAAACTGCCACTTTATGTATAAATATCGGACATGCTATTGTCTGAAAGTGAGTAAAGGCTTATAATATATATGTCCAATATTTATTATGCCCATATCGGAGGAAATACAGATGAAATTTTTGGTTATGACAGATATTGAAGGTGTAACGGGTGTTACAACCTTCCCCCAGGCAGAAAAGAGCGAGTTCGGAAAGAGAATGCTTATGCATGACTTACTTGCTGTCCTTGACGGAATAAAAGAAGCAGGAGCAGAGGCAGTTATATACGATATGCATACTGACGGAAGAAATGTTGACATTGAACAGGTAGATTTTCCCGTTGTTATGGGCAAGCCTATTCTTCCGAAGCTTTGGAGAGGTGTCGGCGGAAAAGACATTGACGGATTCTTTATGGTCGGTCTTCACACAATGCAGCACGCAAACGGCTCACTTTTGCAGCACAGCTATCTTCGCGAGTATGATTCCATTCACTTAAACGGAATTCTCGTTGGTGAAATCGGTATTGAAGCGGCACTTGCAGGCGAAGCGGGTGTACCATTGAAGCTTGTTACGGGCGATGATATGGGATGCAAAGAAGCGGAAGAACTCATTGATGGCATTGTAACTTGTACGGTAAAGGAGTCGCTCTCGGAAGATTCGGCAATCTGCTACACACCCGATGTTACGGCAAAGCTTCTTAAAGAATCGGCAAAGAAGGCAGTAAACGCAAAAGTTTCCCCTTTCATGCTCAAACCTCCGTATGAAATCAAAATCAAGTACTCAAAGTGCAGATATCTTGAAGTTATGAAGAATCTTCACCCCGAAATCTTTGAAAACGAAGATACCGTTGTGATGCGAGGTGAAAAGCTTCTTGAAACATGGTCGCAGTACCTTATTTACGAAAGAGAGATGATTGCGGCATGTCAGTAAAGCTCGGTGTAAATCATATGTTTCTGTATCCCGAATCCATGACGGATGAAAAGGTACATACCGAAACATTAAAGGAAATCATAAAAACCGACCTTGTTGATGCCCTCGATTTATGGGTATGGCGCGGAAAAGAAAGGTCGAAGGAAGAATTTGCAATTATTCGTGACTGCGGCAAATGGATAAACTACAACATCGGCGACAGATTCGGAGAAGAACCCGTTTTTCCTTCATCAAAGCACGAAAAGGACAGGACATATGCCTATGATATTTTCATGCGTGAAATTGAATATGCAGTTACATGCGGTGCAAAAAAGCTCGTGTTCGGTTCGGGACCCGATGATGTGAAAGATCACAACGGTGCACTCGAAAGATACTTTGAGTTCCTTATAAAACTTTCATCGCAGATACCGAAGGATATGAAAATCTGTCTTGAACCTACAGATTGGGACATAGACAAGCATTTTCTTTGCGGTCCTCTTCTTGAAAGCGTAGAGCTTGCAAAAAATATGAGAAAAGAAGGGTATGAAAATTTCGGTCTGCTTCTTGATATGAGCCATATTCCGATTATGCACGAAAGCCTCGAAAGTGCCGTCGACAAATGCCGTGATGTACTTACACACATTCACATGGGCAATGCAGTAATAAAAAACAAACAAAGTCCATTCTACGGCGACAAGCACATTCCCTGGAGTTATCCCGATTCGGAATATACCGAAAAAGACGGTGTTACCTTTATAAAGCATTTAAAGGAAATCGGATATATCAAGCAGGAAAATGCCACGGCATCCTTTGAAATGCGACCATATGAAAACATGGGTGCAATGCAAACCCTCGAAAAATTCGTATCTGTGTGGCAAAGTGCACAGTAGGAGGATTTCTTTATGGATATGAGAAACATCAAAAACGGATACATCATCCGTCATGACGGTTACAGCGACCAGCCTTATGTTGTCAAAACAGACGACAATCACTGGCTCATGTGTCTGACTGTCGGCGGACTTGAAGAAGGCTCAAAGGGTCAGCATGTTGTTTCCTTAAGAAGTGACGACAAGGGCAAAACGTGGAAGGACACTGTTGATGTTGAATCTCCCGAAGCACCCGAGTCATCATATTCCGTTCTGTATAAGACAAAGTACGGCAGAATCTACTGCTTCTACAATTTCAATGCAGACAATCTTCGCGGAGTAATAGGCTCTCATCCCGATTATCCTGACGGCATCTGTACAAGAGTTGACACACAAGGGCATTTTGTCTTCAAGTACAGCGATGACAACGGCCTTTCCTGGTCGGAAAAATGGTACGACATTCCGCAAAGGGATTTTGAGGTTGACAGGCTCAACCCCTACGGCGGTAAAATTAAGTATTTTTGGAACGTGGGCAAGCCTCTTGAAATACAGGACAGAGTTCTTGTACCTCTTTACAAAATCCGCGAATTTGGTCTGACCTTCATGGAACACAGCGAAGGCGTACTACTTGAATGTGACAACATAAACACCGAAAGAGATCCCGAAAAACTAAACTGGAAAACACTTCCCGACGGCGAGATTGGCATCCGTGCTCCGAAAGAAGTAAGCATAATTTCGGAAGAGCACAGTTTTGTAAGACTTTCTGACGGCACTGTTTTCTGTGTATTCAGAACAGTCAGCGGACATCCATACTGTGCGTACAGCTACGATGACTGTCACACCTTTACGGAGCCTGTTCCCATGACATATGCAAACGGAAGAGTTTTCAAACAGCCGAGAGCGGCAAACTTCATTTGGAAATGTGAAAACGGAAAGTATCTTTACTGGTTTCACAATCACGGAGGAAAATCCTATGACGGCAGAAATCCCGTTTTCCTTTGCGGTGCTTGGGAAGTGGAAAAGAACGGCAGAAGGGCGCTTGAATTCGGAAATCCGAAGATTGTGCTTTATGACGATGACCCGAAAATCAGAATGAGCTACCCCGATTTAATTGAGGATGACGGCGAATATTATCTTACCGAAACACAGAAAGAAATTGCCAGAGTTCATCATATCGACAAGGCACTTATCGAAAGTCTTTGGCAGGAAAAAGAATTTGACGGTTGGCAGGACAGTCCCTGTTTTGATGCAAATGCCGAATCCTTCAGCATACGTTTTGAAACGGGCGAAAAAATCGGTGAAATTCTCCGTGACGGCGATTTTGAAGTGACAAGATGCGAAAACGGAAATATTGTTATAAAAGCCGGTGAAAATGAATTTATAAACGACGATGTATTACTCGAAGATATGAAAAATCACACTGTCACGGCTGTTTTCGACAGAGGTGCAAAAGTGGTCTGCTTTACAACAGACGGCATATTCTGCGACGGCGGGGAAAAGAGACAGTTCGGGTTTACAAGATTCAATGATGATTTCAAGGTCTCTTTCGGCAATATGTCAGACGGAAAAATGAAATTTGCAAAAGGAATTCACTTATATAGCTGAAAATCCAAGGAGAATAATCATGAAAAAAATATTCGCTTTATTTTTCACTTTGTTTATATCTGCCTTTCTCATTTTAGGAGCAAGTGCACAGGTGCTGCCGGGGATAAATGTGCTTACAGGTGACAAAAATCCTCTCACCTTTGACGAACATACTACACTCCCGTCTTTTATATCAAATGCCGTTATTTGCGAAACACCCATGAAAAACGAGGACGGCAACGCCATTATGCACTACGTCAACAATTCCTCGAGCGACTATGCTGCAGTAGGATTTTCCTTTAACACCGCTCTTGATTCCGGGAGGGCATATCAGATATCCTTCAAAATCTATCAACACGCAGATGAGGGATTTGGAAAATACAAAAATCTCTGGATAATGAAAAACGGCATGTCAGGCTGGCAAAGAGCAGAAAACTGCGGAGGGTTTACCGCCAACAGTTCAGGCGGCTGGCTTGAATACAGTTATCTCATAGACACGTTTGACGACCTTATTAATTCTGCCACCGGAAATACGGACACTTCTGACATTTCAAAGATTCTCTTTGAGTGGAGATACGATACAGCGGAATCGGCTTGCATAAATCAGAAAATTTATTTTGATGATATTTCGATTGTTCCTGCATACTTTGTAACTTATATTGATGAGGACGGCAAGACAATACGAGAGGGTTACGAAGCTCTTTTTGGAACAAAATATGTTCCTCAAGTAACATCAGAAGACAAAGCAAAAGGTATTATCGGCTGGTCAAAGGAAAACGACAATACCGCCGATGACAGCGTTATACTTGACAACAAAGATTTCACGCTTTATGCCGTTTATGACAACACCCTTTATTTCAACCTTGATGCAACTGTGAATATGCTTACATACAAGGGTGACATCACAACCATTACAAGCGACCTTCAGCACAGAAAGGGCACAGACGGAATTTCCATTTCCTTTTCCTGCGAAGATGTTTTTGTAACACTTACAGATAACGGTAACGGTACGGCAAAGGTTGTTTCGGCAGGCGAAGGACTTTCAAAGATTGTCTGTACATCATCGACAGGCGACAGTGATGAAATATATATACTTTCAGATTATAAAGAAGGCAACAACACTATGAAGATAGTCAAAAAAGTATCCGAAATAAATATGGATGCACAGAATGTCGGCGTTAAATCCGTACTCTTTTCAAAAGAAAGCGGTGTAAAAATCAAATGGAAGTCAAGCTCGGACTGTATTACGGTTTCTTCAAACGGTGACGGCAATGCGACACTTTCTCCCGTAAGCAACGGCACGGCAATAATTACAGCATATGCAGAAAATGATGAAAGCATCTGTGATTCTTTTACGGTAAACGTGTCGGGTCAAAGAGAAAAAGAAAAGGTATACGAACTCAATGTCTTGGTATGGGGTGCATCCCTTGCAAAGCATCCTCCGGCAGAAAACCTTTACTGGTACGGCAACTGGGGTATGGCAGCCTCCAAGGAAGAAAACGATTTTATTCACAGACTCGTATACTATCTTGAACAGGAATACTATCCTTCAAAGGTAAACCTTAAAATCTTGGCAGAAAGCGGATTTGATACATCTATCAACAACGACACAAGTGCAACAACCGACTACAGTTCAAATCAGTATTTTCTGAATATGGAAAATGCCATCAAAGAACACAACCCCAACATAATTGTAACA
>JAZQIW010000098.1:0-11033 GCA_045541355.1 Eubacteriales bacterium
GTTCCTTTTACGGTTTCTTTTGGCGAACCTTTTCTTTTTCTAAAGAAAAGGTGGAGAAAAAGCGGAGAAAAAGCGGAAACCCCCTGCTGTTTGTAACTCCCAACAAAAAAAGCACCAACAAAAGTTGGTGCTGATTTTAAAAAATATAGCTACTGTCTGATTAAGATAGTAGATTAGTCGCTGATGTAAGGGAGAAGAGCAACGTGTCTAGCTCTCTTGATAGCGATAGTGAGTTCTCTCTGATGCTTAGCGCAAGTGCCTGTAATTCTTCTGGGAAGAATCTTGCTTCTTTCGGAAACATACTTGCGGAGCTTGAGAACATCCTTGTAATCAATAAATTCAGACTTTTCAGCGCAGAAATTACAAATCTTCTTCTTTCTCTTAGCGCGGAAAGGCTTCTGCATTTCTTTATCCATCTTAAAATACCTCCTTAAAGATTTAGAACTTCAAAAAGCTTTAGAAGGGAAGATCGTCTTCCGTAGAAAGCTCTTCAAAGGTTGCAGCTGCGGGCTTTGTACCCATGCTCTGAGCTGCACCGGCTTCGGCACCGTAGAATGTGCCGCCATCACCTTGTCCGTTTCCGTTGCTGCCTGCAAAGGAACATTCGTCGGCAATAACCTCTGTAATGTATCTTTTCTGACCCTGCTGATCGGTCCAGCTTCTGTTCTGAAGAGAACCAACCACAACAATGGGCTTGCCCTTTGTAAAGTACTTGGAAACAAACTCAGCTGTGTTTCTCCAGGCAACAATGCTGAAGAAATCCGCTGTAACCTCGTCACCCTGCTTTGCGAATCTGCGGCCAACGGCAATTCTGAACGTTGTCACAGCCACGCCCGAGGGAGTAGTTTTGAATTCGGGATCTGCTACGAGATTTCCCATGAGAATAACCTTGTTGAGTCCTGCCATTTTTGCATCTCCTTTGCGAGTGTGAACTCCTTAAAATCAAAAACTCGTCAATTACTTTTCGAGCTTGATAATAAGGGAACGAAGAATACCGTCTGTAATATTGAACACACGGTCGAGCTCAGCGGGAAGAGAAGCTACGGAAGTGAAGTTAACTACATAGTAGTAGCCTTCGGTGTAGTCCTCGATGGGATAAGCAAGCTTCTTCTTGCCCCATTCGCTGATGTTGTCAATGATTCCACCGTTAGATGTGATAATACCTGTGAACTTTTCGAGCATAGCCTTAGCAGCTTCCTCTGTAAGATCGGGGTTAACGATGAAAACATTTTCATACTTGGATGTAAGCTGTTCCATTATTTGCACCTCCTTATGGTCTTGTGGCCGGAGAACTTGGTCTCCGACAAGGAGAAAGGGTATCTTAAATAAAAGATTACCTTTCCACGAACAAACATTATAAACGATTTTCATACTTTTGTCAAGAGCTTTTTTTGCTTTTTGTCATTAATTTTAATAAAATGAAAAATATTGGTAAAAAGGAGAAATATTTATAATTTATGTGTTGACAATGTTTTGATAAAATGGCAAAATGATATTGTCATAAATATAACAAAATGCGGTATTTTTGACTGACAGCATTGATGAATATGCACAAAATGGTGAGTGTGCTTAATTTCAAAGCGTTTGCTGTAAAAAGAATAAGAAAGGTGAGAAAGATGGAACAGAGGTTTGAAGAGTTTGTAAGCATGATAAATATTGCTTACAAATGTGTTCAGAAGGTCAAAAGCTATGAAATGAAGAGCCTTGGACTGAAAGGAAGCCACGTAATGGTGATGTACTTTCTGGGAACAAATGAAAAGGGACTTACCTCGGGAGAACTTTGTACAAAGTGCCGTGAGGATAAGGCGGCGGTTTCGCGAAACCTTCAGTATCTTGTTAAAGCAGGCTACATAAAGGTGAGTGAAGAAAGCGCAGGCAAAAAATATAAAGTGAAGAATGTTCTGACAGAAAAGGGCAGAGATGTATATAATAGGCTGAGTGAAATAATTGCCAAGGATGTTGAAAAGTTCGGTGAAGGTCTTTCAAGTGAAGAAAGATATGCATTTTATAAGACACTCGGCGTAATCGTTGCAAACTTCGATAAGTACGGTGCAGATTTGTAAAAAGCATAAATTGTGCCGGATTGCCCGTGTAATATATGTTAATTGTAAATTATCTGTTACACCACTTGCAAAATTTGAAACAAAATGCTATACTTACTCAGTAAAACGCTGAGAAAAAGAGTGCGTTTCCAAATATGTCCTCACAAGAGAAGGGCGGCAGCTGGAAAGTCCCGTGGATATTGGAAATGGCGTTTCGCTTTGGAGTGGTATACCTTAAAGGGTATAACGGCTTGCCCCGTTACAGGCACTGTCATGTTATAGGCATGAAGGAGAAGCCTGATTGTGCGTCAGGAAAAAGGGTGGTACCGCGATATATTCGTCCCTTACGGCAAAAGCCGTAGGGGATTTTTATATATGTACATAATCAGAAAGGATTGAAATAAATGAAGGCACAACTTGAACAAATCAAGGCAGAGGCTCTTGAGGCTCTCAAGAATGCAGGCTCTGCACAGGAGCTTGAAAACCTCAGAGTTGCATACCTTGGCAAGAAGAGTCCTCTTACGGCGGCTCTTAAGAACATGGGCTCGCTGACTCCCGAAGAACGCCCGATAATGGGTGCTCTTGCAAACAGCGTAAGAGAGGAAATCACAAATGCCCTTGAAGAGGCAAAGGCAAATGTGGGAAAGCTTGAGCTGGCTAAAAAGCTTGAGAAGGAAACCATCGACGTAACGCTTCCCGCAAAGAAGTGTAAATGCGGAAAGGTGCATCCCCTCACATCCATTCAGAGAGAGATGGAGGATATCTTCCTCGGCATGGGCTTCTCGATTGCAGAAGGACCCGAGGTTGAAACCGATTACTATAACTTCACGGCTCTCAATACTCCCGAATTTCACCCTGCACGTGACGTACAGGATACCTTCTATATAACAGAAAAGGTGCTTCTCAGAAGTCAGACCTCCACCGTTCAGGTGCACGTTATGGAAGAGAATAAGCTCCCTATCAGAGTTATTTCTCCGGGACGAGTTTACCGTTCGGATGCAGTGGACGCAACCCACTCACCCATGTTCCATCAGTGTGAGGGACTTGTAATTGATAAGGGCATTACAATGTCTGACCTTAAAGGAACACTTCTTATGTTCGCAAAGCAGATGTTCGGTGAAAAGACCGAAATCCGCTTCCGTCCCCACCATTTCCCGTTCACGGAACCCTCCTGCGAGGTTGACGTTTCCTGCTTTGTATGCGGAGGAAGCGGCTGCGGCGTATGTAAGGGCGAGGGTTGGATAGAAATTCTCGGTGCAGGTATGGTACATCCGAATGTACTCAGAATGAGCGGTATTGACCCCGAAGAATATTCGGGCTTTGCGTTCGGTATGGGTGTTGAAAGAATTGTTATGACAAAGTTTGGAATCAGCGATATGCGACTTCTCTATGAGAACGATATCAGATTCCTTTCACAGTTTTAATTAAGGAGGCGGCAAAAAATGAAATTATCAATGAACTGGCTTAAGGATTATGTAGCCGACTCTTTTGATCCCAAGGAATACTCGGATAAATTGACAATGACAGGCTCAAAGGTCGAGGGCTTTGAAAATCCTGCCGATGAGATTAAGAATGTTGTTGTAGGTAAGCTAATAACGGTAGAAAAGCACCCTGACTCAGACCACCTTCTCATCTGTATGGTGGATGTCGGACAGGATGAGCCTGTGCAGATTGTAACGGGTGCACAGAATGTAAAACCGGGAGAGCTTGTTCCTGCGGCTCTTCATGACTCATACCTTCCCGGCGGAGTTCATATCAAGGCAGGTAAGCTCAGAGGCATTCCCTCAAACGGTATGCTCTGCTCACTCGGTGAGCTTGGACTTACACTCCATGATTTTCCATATGCAGAGGAAGACGGCATATTCCTTCTTCAGGAGGATTGTAAGCCGGGTGACGACATATGTAAGGTTCTTGGACTTGACGATGTGACTGTTGAGTTTGAAATAACCTCAAACCGCCCCGATTGTCTCTCGATGATAGGCCTTGCAAGAGAAACAGCCGCATCCTTCGGAACATCCCTTACCATTCCCACACCCGTTGTAAAGGAAACTGAAAACGGTAAGACAATAAACGATTATGTAAGCGTTGAGGTAAGAGATGCAAAGCTTTGCCCGAGATATACTGCACGCGCAGTAGAAAACGTAAAGATTGAACCTTCTCCCAAATGGCTGCGCAGCCGACTTCGTGCCTGCGGCATAAGACCTATCAATAATATCGTAGATATAACAAACTACGTTTGCCTTGAATACGGTCAGCCAATGCATGCCTTTGACGCCTCCTTCCTCGGCGGCTCAAAGATTGTTGTAAGACACGCAGAAAAGGGCGAAAAGATTACAACTCTTGACGGAATTGAAAGAACACTTTCCGATGAAATGCTTGTTATAGCTGATGCTGATAAGGCTGTGGCAGTTGCAGGCGTAATGGGCGGTGAAAACAGCGAAATCAATGATAATACAAAAACAATTATCTTTGAAAGTGCAAACTTCAATGGCCCCTCGGTAAGACTTACGGCAAAGGCAATAGGCCTTAGAACAGAGGCTTCGGGAAGATATGAAAAGGGACTTGACCCTGAAAATACACTTCCTGCAATCGAAAGAGCCTGTGAGCTTATAGAGCTTCTTGGTGCGGGTGAGGTTGTAAAGGGCATTATCGACGTATATCCCGAAAAGCCCGAGAGTAAAGCAATTCCCTTCGATGCAGATAAGATTAATGCATTCCTCGGAACAGATGTTGCTGAGGATGAAATGAAGGAAATTTTCAAAAAGCTTGAGATTAAGCTTGAAAACGGCGTGCTTTATCCTCCGTCTTACAGAGCAGACCTTGAGTCGATGCAGGATATTGCCGAGGAGGTTATCCGTATCCACGGTTATGACCTTATTCCCACCACAAACTTCAAGGCAGAGGCACTTGTGGGAAGAAGAAATGCAAAGCAAAAGACGATATGCCTTATTGATGAGCTTTTGACAAATGACGGCTACTTTGAAGTGCAGACCTTCTCCTTCATCAGCCCTAAGTTCTATGATAATATACTGATGCCCGAGGATTCTCCCCTTCGTAAGTCGGTAGTTATTTCAAATCCTCTCGGCGAGGACACAAGTATAATGAGAACAACAGCGGTTCCCAGCGTTCTTGAAGTGCTCTCCACAAACAGAAGATACAGAAATAAGAATGCAAAGATTTACGAAAACGCAAAGGTGTATATCACAAAGGAAGGACAGGACCAGCCCGAGGAACGTATGACAACGGTTCTTGCGGCATATGGCGACGTTGATTTCTACGATATGAAGGGCGTTTGCGAGAACATTCTTGACACACTTGGCATATCGGGCTATGAGTTTGTTGCCAATAAAGAGGCACCTGCATTCCACCCCGGAAGATGCGCAAGCGTAAACAGCCGTGACGGAGAGAGACTTATGGTGTTCGGACAGGTTCACCCCTCTGTTCAGGAAAACTACGGACTTGATGTTGAAAGCTATGTTGTGGTTGTCGATACAGAGCTTCTTATGACTCTTGAAAACTTCGATAAGCATTATAAGGCACTTCCCAAGTTCCCTGCCTCCGAAAGAGACCTTGCATTCGTATGCGATAAGAGTCTTACATCGGGTGAAATCAAGAAGGCAATTAAAAAGTATGGCGGAAAGATGCTTGAATCGGTTGAAGTGTTCGATATCTTCGAGGATGACGAAAAGGTAGGCGTAGGCAAGAAGTCCATGGCGTATAACCTCGTTCTCAGAAGCCCCGAAAAGACACTCTCGGTTGAAGATTGCGATAAGGCAGTTTCAAAGATTCTTAAGGGTCTTGAATTTGACCTTGGTGTTACACTGAGAGGCTGATTTACATGAAATTTAAGAGCACGGACTTGTGTCCGTGCTCTTTCTGTTTAGATTATTCTTAGAAGTACCATATATAACACCGTCGCCGCGCCTATGCTTATAAAGCTGTTTCTCCATATCCAGTGGAGAACACCTGCCGCGATAACACCTATAAGCTCGGGTATTCCGTGAGCACCTGTCAAGACAGGTGTGTTTCTCAAAGCATAAATTACAAGTGTGGCAATAACAGCAGGAGGAAGAACCTTTCCGAGATACAGAACGATTTTGGGAACTTTTCCCGAGTCCCTGAAAACCAGAAACGGAATTGCACGTGTCAGCATTGTGCAAACGGCACAGACGAAAATTATCAGAATAAGCTTTGTTGTTGTCATGCCGACTGCACCTCCTTTGACTTTTCTTCCTGCTTTTCATACAGACTTCTTGTGAAGATAAGTACAATGGATGAAAGCAAAAGCGAAGGGAAAATGAAGTTGTCCGGGCCTAAAATCAAAAGGAACAGCACGGATGAAATAAATCCCGTTATGGCAGGAAGCTTGTAAGAGCTTGACTTCCATTGTTCAACAAACAGTACAACAAAAAGAGCCGTCATTGAGAAGTCTACACCCGTAAAATCAAAGGGAATGGAGCCGATAAGATTGCCTATAACCGAACCGATAATCCAGTATGAATGGTCAAAAAGCGATATGAAAAGCATTGTCAAAGGGTGCGCTCTGTCTTTTTCGGTAAAGCAGAGAACCGAATAGGTTTCGTCTGTAAGCTCTAAAATGTTGATCCAACGCAGCTTTCCGAGCTCCTTAAATCTTGTGAGAAAGCTCAGACCGTAGAATATGTGGCGTGAATTTAACAGTATTGTCATTACACCGCAGGTTAAAAGACTCGCATTGTCGGCAATAAATTCGCACATAAGAAACTGCCCCGAGCCTGCATATATAAATAAACTTGATATAAATGCCCAGAAAACGCCGTTGCCCGTTTCACGAAGCATTATTCCAAAGGTAATACCAAGGAATAGATAACCGTACATAACAGGCTGTGAACGCTTGAAGGCATAGGATATAATCTTCTTCAAAATCCGACATTCCTTTCCTTTTTCAAACATTATGAGTATAGCATCGCAAACTTGTTTTATCAAGGGTAATTTGTAAATTATAGCCTTTTTGCGGAATTATTCGGAATAAGTCAAATGATTTTCTTGCTTTCCAAATGCTTTGCAAAACCCATAATAGTGCAAAAGGGAATAAATAATTTAATAAATACCCCTTGAAAAATTCCATACAATAGTATATAATAAACTCATAAAGCAAAACACGGAGGTAAAAAACATGGCTAAGATTACAAAAGACACAATAATCGGCGATATTCTCGATATAGCACCTCAGGCTGCACCCCTTTTCCTTGAAATAGGTATGCATTGCCTTGGCTGTCCTTCCGCACGTGGAGAAACAGTAGAGATGGCATGTGAGGTTCATGGCGTTGATGCAGATGAGCTTCTTGAGAAGATCAATAAGCTTCTCGGCGAATAATCGTGGGAAGACTTCTTACATTACCATCAGTAAGACTTACAGCGGCGGCGCAAATGGCCGCCGCTTGTTTGTATGATGGCGAAAAAGAAAAAATAGCCGTTGATGTGGGATGCGACCATGCAAAGCTTGCGATTTACCTTGTGCAAAGCGGAATTTGCAGTCACGTAACGGCATCGGACATAAACGAGGGGCCTGTTAATAAGGCAAGAGAAAACGTTGCAAGACGTACCCTTATGGGAAAGCCTCTGTCTGACTATATAGATGTTGTTCATACAGATGGTCTTTCGGGACTTGATAAGGTGGGTGCAAACCGCATATTCATACTCGGTATGGGCGGCGAAGTCATTTCGGGCATTCTCGATAGGGCGGATTTTGTAAGAAACGATGAGAATAAAGGCAGAATAAAATTTGTTCTTCAGCCCATGACAAGCGAGGATAAGCTGCGTGAGTATCTTCTCGGCAACGGCTATAATATTCTCGATGAAGAAATGGTACTGGATAAGGATAGGGTGTATGCCGTGATTTCTGCCGTGTATGATGGAATAAAAAGGGAGTATACCCCTGCCGAAAAACTGCTTGGTAAGATTAATATAAATAAAGGCGGTGAGCTTTTCCGCCGTCAGCTTGACAGAAGAATCAGAATTACCGTAAAAGCCATTGCCGATAGAAAAAAGGCAGAGCTTGATTGCACAGAGCTTGAAGAATTACTGGGAGAAATGCAGATAATAAAGGAGAATAATCGATGACAACAGTAAGAGATATAGATAATTTTATTTCCGAAATATCCCCAAAAGAGCTTTCCGAAAGCTGGGATAATGACGGAGTTATGATGTGCCGAACACTCGATAAAAAGGCAGAAAAAATCCTTGTCGCTCTTGATGCAACGTCAGCTGCTATCGACTATGCGTGCAAGAATAACTTTGACCTTGTAGTTACACATCATCCATTTATTTTTAAGAAGCTCTCGCGCATAACAGGCTTTGAATATAAAAACCTTGAAGCCCTTATAAAAAACGATGTCTCTGTGCTTTCTTATCATACAAGACTTGATAGTGCACAGGGCGGAGTTAATGATGCCCTCGCAAATACCCTTTGCCTTTCCGATATTCGCGGCTTTGGCGGCGATAGGGGAGACTTTGGCAGAATCGGTAAGCTTCCAAAGGAAATGACGGGTGAAGAATTTGCACTGTATCTGAAAGATAAACTCGGCTGTGATGTAAGATGTGCGTTTAATGACGGTAAAATAATAAAGAGCGTTGCGGTTCTCGGCGGTTCGGGTAAGGATTTTGTTTTTGAGGCTTTGATGTCGGGTGCCGATGCATATGTTACGTCGGAAATTCCCCATAATCTTTTCATTGATGCAAAGGTGCGTGATTTTGCACTCTATGATTGCGGTCACTATTATACGGAAAACCCTGTTTGCGAGAAGATAAAAAAACTTCTTTGTGATAATTTTGAAGGACTTGACGTTGAGATTTTTGATATAAAGAGCCCGTATATTTGCTATTGAATTAAGGAGGCAGACAAATGAAAAAGCTGCGTTATATGTCAGGCGTAATAATCCTCACACTTTTTCTGTGCGGCATTTGCCATGCACAGAATGTAAAAGTAAAAATAGCACCCTTTTATACTCAGATTGAAGATGTAAGCGTTGATAACAGATATGTTGAATATCCGCTTATCACATATAAGGATATAACCTATTTTCCAATGACATATGATTTGTGCTCCAAGCTTTGCCTTTCCGTGGGCTTTGACATGGAGCAGGGGCTTTTTATCACAAAGCATTATCATGAAAGGGTTTATGATTATGCTCCAAACCTTTTCGGGGGTGATGCGGTAAATTACTTCAACAAAGAATACACTGCCACAATCCCCTCGTATCCCGTGTATCTTAACGGTATAAGAATTGATAACACAAAAGAAGAATATCCGCTTATCAATTTCAGAGACATTACATATTTCCCGATGACATGGCATTTTGCCTATGAGGAACTCAATTTTGATATTGAATTTTCGCAGGAAAACTATTCTTTCATTCTTAAACGAGGCGATAGTTACGGCAATGCATATGTCTGTAAAGCCGATGAAAAAAACGCATTTCTGACGAATAAAGTTGATGTTTATGAAGAACGGCAAAATGAGTACGGCGATGTTTCGTATCATCTCATGTATTCATATTGGGACTATTATGAGCTGAACCTTGAAACCGAAAGGCTTGCAAAGCTTGAAAGCAGACAGTCTGCCGAAAAGCTTGAATTTGACACAAGCTTCGGCAGAGAGAAAGCAAAAGAGCTTGAAGTTACAGTAGGTGAAAACGGTCTTTATCTCGGTGAAAACCTGATAATGGAATGTGATACCGAAAACATCTCCGACATACAGGCATCGGAATTTGAAACGGGTGAAAACAGCTCACTTATTTCTCTTGTTGTTTATTCGGGTCAGATAACTCCTCCCTATACTGCCCACTTTGAATATGTAATTGAAAGACAGGCAGATAAGTTTGTTGCTCTTGACTGGGATAACAGAAACAATTTCAGCGGTGTTTTTTCTGATAATAACGGCGGATACTATGTTTGCTCAAGCGGATATTCGCCGAGCAATATGTCAAGATGGTCAAACTCGTTTTCGGACGTTTACGCTTATAAGCCGGGAAGCGGCGTTCTTGTGAGCTATGCAGAAAAATATTCTGATATAATAAATTCGGTAGAAGTGATAGGTAAGGCAAACGGCAGGATTTATGTAAAGGCGGTTTGGTTTGATGCAAATAAGGATAGAACAGGTGCTGTGAGCTTTCCTGTTTCAGCAGTAAACAGCGGCTTTTATGAAATCAATCTCGAAAATGGTGAAATGTCAAAGATTTACCCTTATATTTACGGTGAAGCCTTTATAATGCCCAATGGGGCAGTGTATTGCAGCACGGATTATGCAAGAACACAAAGACTTGTAAATCTTGTAACAGGAACAATTATTCCCATAGAATAAAGTGAGGATTTGATTATGAAAAGAGGAATAACACGCAGAGAGCGCGAAGTAACAGAACTTGGTGAGATAGTCGGTATTCTCGATAGAGCAAAGATTGTCCATGTGGGCATGGTGGATGATGGAAAACCGTATGTTGTTCCCATGAATTACGGTTATACCATGATTGACGGAAAACTATCGCTCTACCTTCACGGAGCAACAGTCGGAAGAAAACTCGATATTCTCAGAGTAAACCCCGAGGTTTTTGTTGAAATAGATACAGATATTGTGGCCTTTGAGGGAGAATCTGCCTGCCAGCATGGTATTTGCTATTCGTCTGTAATGGGCGAAGGAAAGGCTGCAATAATCGAAGACGTTGACGGTAAAATCGACGGTCTTAAAAAACTGATGAAAACACAAACAGGCAAGGACTTCGAGTTCAATGATAAAATGGTCGGCGGTGTAACTGTTATCAGAATTGACGTCGAAGAATATACCGCAAAGAAAAGACCTATGCCCAAGAGGGATTGAAAAAAGTGAGGAGAACATATGCCTTTTGATGCAGGCGTAATGGCGGCGGTTGTAAAACAGTTGAAAGACACCGTCATTGGCGCAAGAGTAGATAAAATATACCAGCCCGAAAGGGATGAAATAATACTGTCGGTAAGATG
>JAZQIW010000099.1:0-4921 GCA_045541355.1 Eubacteriales bacterium
ATGATGAGAGATTGCCGGGCGGGAAAAATTGATCGCATTTATGTAAAAAGCGTGTCCCGTTTCGCAAGAAACGCACTCGATTGCATTGAATACGTCAGGGAACTTAAAAAGCTTGGTGTATCTGTGTTCTTTGAAAATGACGGTATAGATACGGAAAGCATGAATCACGAGCTGGTTCTGTATATTAGGAGCGCTTTCGCACAGGAAGAGTCCCTTTCCAATTCCAAACGCGTCAGAAGATCTAACCAGATGCGTATGGAAACGGGTACATTTACCTTTTTGAATGCACCGTTCGGTTTTCGAATCGAAGACGATACCTTAGTGCCGATTCCTGAAGAGGCTGAAGTTGTACGTCAAATTTTCAGGTATTATCTACAGGGTATGGGCTTCGGTAAGATAGCACAAGAGCTGAATGGTCAGGATGTGCCAGGTAAACCTTGGGGCAAAGAAAGAATTAAGTATATTCTCAGTAATGAGAAATATATCGGTGATACGCTCCACCAAAAAACATATACGCCTGAAGAACTTCCTTTCCGCAACAGGAGAAACAGGGGAGAAGTAGACCAGTATTACGTGTCTAATTCTCACGAAGCAGTACTGGATAAGGACACCTTTGCCGCTGTTCAGGAAATGCTGAAAAAGAATCTGGAAAAGGAGGCTTTGAAAGCGGCTCCTAAAAAGTACTTTTTCAGCGGTAAAATATTCTGCGTGGACTGTGGTTGGGCGTATAAAAGAAGGGTGCAAAACGACATCGTTTACTGGGTGTGCTCTAAAAGCGGCACTGCCGGTCAGCATTGCTGTACCCACCCTTTGAGCGAAGAGGTTATCGGAAAAACCTTTTGCAATATGTATAATAAGCTTCGTCAACACGAAAACGAACTGCTTAAAAGCACCTTAACTCGTCTTGTAGAACTCAAAGCGGCAGTTACCAAAAGTCGTTCCGAGGTTATAGACATCGATGAGGAATTAGTAAAAATAGCCGATAGACTTGCCTTTTATACGGAACAATATGAGGCGGGCGTTATTGATGATGGCGTATATAACGACAGAACGATTGCCGACAGGAAAAAGGTATCAGAGCTACGAACCAGGCGCAATAAATTGCTCACTGATGATGAGGATGAACAGTGTATTGATGAATTGCGTCAGCTCATACTTTATCTGGAGTCGCAACCCAAGGCCATACTGTCGTTTGACGAAAATATTTTTGACGGTGTTGTTGAGCGTGTTACAGTCGAAGAGAATAAGCTGTGCTTTGAGATTAAATCCGGCATACTCCTAAAGGAGGTGATTGCATGGAATTAAGACGTATTTTTTACGGTTATCGCAAGGACCAGTTTGACTATTACATCGTGCAAGAGGAAGCCTTGGTTGTAAATAAAATCTTCCGTGATTATTTATCCGGACATACACTCTTGGAAATTGCTAAGGAACTGACGGCAAAGCAGATTTCCTACTATAAGGATAAGACTCAGTGGACCAAAAATATGGTTTGCCGAATCATCGAAAACGAGCATTACTGCGGTGATGAGGAATACCCGCGTATTGTTGATAGGGAAACCTTTGATGAGGCAGTCAAGCAAAAGGCAGAAAAAGGCGGTGTTAGAGAAAAAGACACCGAGGAAATTGCCTACCTTAAAGCCACCACTATATGCGAGACGTGCGGGAAACATTTTACCCGCAAAAGCAAGTATAAGGTGCGTGAGCGTTGGCTTTGCTTAGGCGGGTGTCCTGCTACAACCCAATACTTGGATGACCCGCTGTTGTTTTCAAGGATAAAAACGGTTATGAATGCGGTTGTAAATCAGCCATACCTCATTATGCTGCCAAAGGGAGAAAGCACCTATGTACCGTCAAAGGATATTCGCCTTAAGGAACGTCAGATAAAGTATTTAATCACACAGCCAAACCCGATGTTCCACCCGATTATGAAGCTGATATACGAAACCGTGACGGACAAATTTTCGGAGATGGAGCTCGACCCTTCCGCCGCTGTTTCGGATGCGCTTTATGATTTATTTTCGGAATATGAGCCAGAGGATGAACAGGCATTGGATATTCCGTTTATGAAAAAGACCGTATCTGCTATTATCATTAAGCCGGACGGTAATATCCGCATCCGCTTTGTTAACGGTAAAGAAATCGGTAATGAGGAGGTGTGCGACAATGGTTGAAACTGCTGAAAGAAGACGGGTTATTACCAAAATACCTGCTGATGCAAGTAAAACTTCCCGCGTGGAATTTGGTAAACGAATCAAGGTTGCCGCCTATTGCCGTGTGTCTACCGATGATGAGGACCAACTTAACAGTTACCGCGTTCAAAAAGATTACTATACCCGATATATCGCTAATAACGAAAAATGGGAGTATGTGGACGTATACGCCGACGAAGGTATTACCCGAACGCAGGTCAAAAAGCGTGATGAATTTCTTCGTATGATAAAGGATTGCGAAAAGGGTAAAATCGATATGATCCTGACCAAATCGGTTTCCCGTTTTGCAAGAAATATCGTGGATAGTTTATCCTATGTGCGTAAGCTTAAGGCGATGGGCATTGCTATCTATTTTGAAGAGCAGAATATTAACTCGCTTAAAGAAGACAGCGAAACTTACATCGGTATTTACAGCGTTATGGCACAGACGGAAAGTGAGAATATCAGTGCCAACGTTAAATGGGGCATATCCAAACGGATGGAGAATGGTACATACTGCTCTAATATGAATATGTTCGGCTACCGCCGCGATAAGATTACCAAAGAAATAACCATCGTAGAAAGCGAAGCCGAGGTCGTTCGCTGGATATTCAATTTATTTCTTGACGGTAAAAGCGCTCTTCAAATAAAGAACTGGCTTGAAGAAAACGGCATAAAAACCTTTTACGGCAAAAGTACTTGGCAAACAACATCGATTCACGCTATACTGCAAAATGAAAAGTACTGTGGCGACGTTATGTATCAGAAGACATACTGCGTTGACTGCTTAACTAAGAAGAAAAAGGTCAACAACGGTCAAAAGACAAAATACTTGGTGGTTAACGATCATCCTGCCATTATTCCGCGTGATGTATTTAAGGCGGCAATGGCAGAATTCGCTCGCCGTAATGCTTTGCGCAGCAAATCGGATAATACCATTTCATGCCGAGGAAGATACAGTGCAAAATATGTGTTAAGTGAACTGCTCATTTGTGAGGAATGCGGCAGTCATTTCCGCCGTAAAACCAACAAGAAAAAGGATGGTGTTCATCACTATTGGCGTTGCATCAGCCGACTGGATCATAAAGATAAATATTGTGATTTTTCAAAAGGTCTTGAGGAGAAAAACCTGCAAGCTGCTATTTGCCGTGCAATCTCCCGCGTGCTGCAGGGGAGAGAAGATGGATACGAGCTTTTGAAAAGCAAACTTATTTATGCTACTTCGGATGTAAATACTGATGAATTATATCTGGTCGAAAAGGGAATTCGCGACGAGCAAATTCGTATTGAAGAGCTTGCCGATCTGGCGATCCAGTCAAAATGCAATAAGGATAAGTATACCGAAGCCATTGCCGACTGCTCCCAAAGGATAAAAGACCTTCGGGAAAGACGGGATATGCTTGTTGCGCATATTCGGTGTAATGAAAAAGCCCGAGAAGAAATTGAACGGATTGAAAATTACACAAAGCAGATGAAACCGGTTATGACCGAGTTTGATGACGCCATTATTCACCGAATTGTGAATTCCATTCAGGTGACAAAAGATCTTAATTTAAGAATTTTTATAAAGGGTGGGGCAGAGATCATTGAGCCTTTGTTTCCCGATGAAGAAGAGTCGGCATAAATTTCAAAAAATAATATAAAATGAAATAACTTTCTGCATTTTTGTATTGCGGAAAGTTATTTTTTGTGGTATAATCAATTTGTAAAGAAAAACTGGGGAAAACCCAGTAAAATCAAGGGTTTCTCACCAGTTCTTTTTCGAACAGGAGAGCCAAAAAGAAAAGTTACACGATAGTGTGGCTTTTTCTTTTTGTACTTTTCACTATTCTCTCTTCACTTTTCACTCTTCGCTAAAAAGTGTGTGACTTTTCCAGATAAAAGATAAGAGAGAAGAGATAAAAGAAAAGGTGTGGCTTCGCCACGAATTATAGAAACAATGCTTCGCATTGATTTATCGCTATTTTTATGCTATAATACACTTAAAGGTCGGTGATTATATGGAAATAAAAGCAAAGTGCAAATTTGATTTAGAAACAGTAAAAGCGCTGACATATTTAACTATGTTTAAAAAAGGCAGTCCCCAAAAAAGGATGACAGCCTTGAATGTTTTATTCAGTGTTTTATTGGCTATAGTAATCCTCGAAATAATTTTGTTTGGAATTGACATCAATTTGGTTTTAGTTGCGATTTCGGGTATTATCATTCTTTTGTGGAATGCATACATGTGGTTTTTCTATCCTAAGGTTAGATATAAAGCCTTAGCAAAGATGAAAAATACACAAAATGAATATGAATTTACTGATGAAAGAATTTTTGTTACTACAACAGGGGAAGAATATAACGGAGAAGCACAAATTGAATATTCTTTATTTGTTAAAGTTTACGAAACATCAAGGTATTTGTTTTTGTATCAGACGAATAATCAAGTTTTTATAGTTGATAAAAATACTATTGAATGCGGAACTGTCGAAGAAATCAGAAATAAATTATCTGCTTTCGTAAAGAATAAGTATATTTTTTGCAAATATTAAAAAATCTTCAGTTTTCAGGCACATTTCATTCGTGCCACTAAGTTCAAAACACCCAAAAAGAAAAGTCACACATCGTGTGGCTTTTTCTTTTTGTACTTTTCACTATTCTCTCTTCGCTTTTCACTCTTCTCTAAACAATGTGTGACTTTTCCAGATAAAAGATAAGAGAGAAGAGATAAAAGAAAAGGTGTGGCT
>JAZQIW010000100.1:0-18195 GCA_045541355.1 Eubacteriales bacterium
GGGTGTTAAGCCACCACGGCGAAAGAGGGAGAATCAGCGGAGCGTCGGGGAGATGTATCATAAAGTTATACCCATCTCTGATTTTGACGAACCGAAGATAAAACCTCAAAAATCGCGAGTGTCAAAATCAGCAAATTAAAAGTACAAATTGTCCCCGACCGAGCCAGTCCCTCTTTTTGAGTGGAGAATTTTTACTTAATTTCCCAAATCTTTGATTTGGTTGAAATTTAGTACGCCCGATGGTGTGAGTACTTTTGTCGATACAAAAGTACGGCTCGCTGTCCGCAGACAGCGAAATACCTGTCAGACAAAAATGTAACTAAAAAAACGTAACTAATCTGAAGTAATAAAAAAAGAGAAAATAGAAAAGAGAAAAAGGAGAAACCCATGAAATTCACCTTCAAAGATTGCTACGCAACCTATGAAAATAGTGAACTTGTTGTAGGTAATAGCCTTGTAGAAAGAAAAATATCCCTCGAAAACTCAATTCCTGCATCCTGCTACCTGCTGAATAAAAAGACGGGCTATAAGTTTGAAGCAAGAGGCGGAAAAAGAAGTATAATGTACGGAGTGCCCGGCTTTGACTTTGCTTCCTCAAGAGTGTCGGTTTATGCGACAGTAGATGATAGAGACGGCTTTTCAAATGAGGCTCTTTGCGTGTCTGTGCACTTTGAAAAGGAAAATCAGGCTGTTTATGCAACCCTCAGACTCTATCCCGAATGTGCCTTTGTTACCTCGGCACTTGCCCTTAATGGCATATTCGGCTATGGCGTTGATGCGCAGGTTTGTAATGAAGAATATACCGATTACCTTAGAAGACCGTCTGATTGTATCGAGTCTGTCGGCATGAACGAAGACCATGTAAAGGTAACAGAGGTTGAGTTTTATGACTATACCGATGTAAGAAATAACGCCGTAAGAAAAAGAGAAAGACTTGCATACTTCTACTCACCCGAAGCGGTTGATGCATACCGTGGACAGATGTTTATACTTGATGCCTATACAAAGAAAAATGCTCTTGTCATGGTTAAGGAAAGCCCGTGTCTTTTCTCAAGACTCTTTGACGGCGATTATGACATGAAGTATGCCATTTATGAAAATGCACACCTCTTTGGCTTTGGCGTGGATTTTTCGGGCAAACAGCTCTTTACGCCCGATGTGTTCCTGTATTATGCGACAATCGGTGTCGCACAGGATGCACAAGAGGCGGCACAGTCTTATAAAAAGTATTACCGCCTTGAGTGGAAGGGCGCAGATAAGGGAACCTTTATCATGTCAAACACCTGGGGCGATAGAAACGGTGACTCGAGGGTGTGCCATGAATTTGCCTGTAAGGAAGCCGATGCGGGAAAGAAAATCGGCGTTGATATAGTTCAGCTTGATGACGGCTGGCAGTCTGGTCTTACAAAGAACTCAAGGTTCATAAAGGATACGTCGGAGGGCGCATGGGGCAGCGGTCTTTATAAGTCGTGCCCTGATTTCTGGGTGCCTGCTCCTCATAAATTTCCCGACGGCTTCAAAAAGACAAGCGACTATATTGTCTCAAAGGGAGCACATTTCGGTCTGTGGTTCTCGCCCGATTTTGATAATGACTACGAAAACGTAGATAAGGACATTGAAGTTCTGACAAAGCTCCATAAAGAGTATAACGTAACCTTTTTCAAGATTGACGGCGTAAATGTCACAAGCAAGAAGATGGAAATAAACCTTGTAAAGCTTATCGAAACCGTAAAGAAAAACTGTGACGGTAAGGTTGATTTTGACCTTGATATCACAGGCGAGCAGAAGAGATGGGGCTACCTTGTAAATAAGCAGTACGGCAATCTGTTTCTTGAAAACAGATATTCAAAGGCGACAAATTATTATCCCTTTACAACCCTCAGACAGATTTGGCTTCTTTCGGAATTTTTGCCTTCGCAGAAGTTCCAGATTGAAGTTCTCAACCGCAAGCTTGCATCAGAGCTTTATAACCCCGAGGACATCCTTGCACCCGTAAACTATACCCAGGACTATTGCTTTGCGGTTGCCATGTTTGCCTGTCCCCTCATATGGATGGAAATGACAGGGCTTGATAAAGAGGATACGGCGGCAATTGCAAAAATCGCAAAAATCCATAAAAAAATAAAGAAGGACATGGCAAAGCTTGTTGTAACGCCCATAGGAGAAGAACCCGACGGTCTTAATTTCTCGGGCTTTACGGCTCTTGATGAAAACGGAAAGGGTTATGCTCTCCTGTTCCGCGACTGCACAAGCAAGTCTACATATACCTTTAAAAAGGCACTTCCCAAGAACGCCGTTCTTGAATATATGTATTCCAACTATGATGCAGCAGCCGAAAATGTCGGAGGGGACATAAGATTTAAGGCAGCTTGTCAAAGAAGCTTTGTTCTCGTAAAGGTGAAATAATGAAAATAATACTTGCATCAAAATCCCCGAGACGAAGAGAAATACTTGAAACCATGGGTGTTTGCTTTGAGATTGACGTTGCCGACGTCGATGAGACGGTGGAAGAAACACTTACTCCCGTCGAGGCTGTCTGTGAAATATCAAAGAGAAAGGCTGCCGCAGTGCTCCAAAGACACAAAGCCGAGGACTGCATTGTGATTTCTGCCGACACGGTTGTGGTAATTGACGGGAAAATCATCGGAAAACCCAAAAGTGCCGAGGATGCGTTTAATATATTGAAATTTCTCTCGGGCAGAACCCACGAGGTTTACACCGGCTTTACGGTTAGCGGCAAGGGAGAGGAAAAAACCGATTTTGAAGTGACAAAGGTGCATTTCAAAGAGCTTTGTGACGATGATATAAGGCGTTATATAGCAACGGGCGAGCCCATGGACAAGGCAGGTGCTTACGGGATTCAGCAAAAAGGAAATCTTTTTGTCGAATATATCCACGGAGATTACTATAATGTGGTAGGTTTTCCCATATCAAAAATTTGTGTAACCATTAAGGAGCTTTTTGGTATTAACATATTGTATTAAAATGTGCCGAAGTGTTCTTGTCGCTTCGGGAAAGGAAGATAGAAATGGCACTTAAGAACTATAATCACAATTATCCCTTTAAAGAGGTCAAGTATACCCCCAATATGAAGGTTGTGCTTGAGGACTCCATCAACAAGAAAAACGAGTTCGGTCAGGACATCGCTTTCCGTTACCGCAAGGGTAAGGACATTGTGGATGTCTCCTTCGAGCAGTTTTATCTTGACACGAAGTATGTAGGCTCTGCATTTACCGAAATGGGCTTCAAAAAGGGCAGCAAGATTGCCATGATAGGCCCCAACAGCTATGAATGGGTAACGGTATTTGTATCGGTGCTTAACAGCGAGGCTGTGTTTGTTCCCGTTGACAAGGAGCTTCCCATCGAAGAAATTGCCTATGTCATCAATGACAGCGACACGGATATATTCTTCTACCACGGTGCAAACTACGACGAAAAGATAAAGGCAAATCCCGAGCTTTTCAAAAACATAAAGTATTTTGTCAACATTGATGCAAAAGAGGATGATGGCAAGTTCCTTTCCTACGCAAAGCTTATGGAAAAGGGAAAGGCTCTTCTTGAAGGCGGATATGATGAATACACAAGCATGACACCGGTAGAGGAGGAGCTAAAGGTAATCGTTTACACCTCCGGCACAACAGGCACGGCAAAGGGCGTTATGCTTTCGCTTGCAAATGTTATGAGTGCACAGAACTACGGACTTCAGGTGTCCTCCACCGCAAGAACCATGATAAATGTTCTCCCGCTGCACCACACCTTCGGCGGACTTGTTGACATACTTGTCGGCATCAAGTGCGGTACTACTATGGGCATCAACGATTCTGTCAGAAATCTTATTCCCAACTTTAAGGCATTCAAGCCCGAGGCGGCAATGCTTGTTCCTCTCTACGTAGAAAAGTTCTACCAGAGAATCTGGGCAGGTGTTGAGGCAAAGGGTATAACAAAGCTCTTTAAGACAATGCTTAAGGTCAGCAACGGACTGCTCAAGGTTGGAATTGACGTCAGAAGAAAGCTCTTCAAGTCGGTACACGAGCAGTTTGGCGGCAAGCTCAGACTCATCGTCTGCGGCGGCGCACCCATGAGAGAAGAGCTTGGCCGTTTCTTTGAATCCATCGGTGTTATTATTACAAACGGTTACGGCATTACTGAATGTTCTCCTCTTGTATCGGTAAACAGAACACACTACTACAACTTTGACTCGGTAGGTGTTGTTTGTCCCGGTCTTGACATCAAGATTGACAACCCCAACGAAGACGGCGAGGGCGAAATTCTCGTAAAAGGCCCTGTTGTTATGATGGGTTATTACAAAATGCCCGAAAAGACAGCAGAGGTTCTCACAGAAGACGGCTGGTTCTCCACCGGTGACTACGGAAGATATGACAGAGCTGCTGACAGACTTTACATAACAGGCAGAAAAAAGAACATCATTGTTCTCAAGAACGGCAAGAACATTTACCCTGAGGAAATCGAAGATTATCTCACAGCCCTTCCCGAGATTGACGAGGTTATTGTTTCGGCAATTAAAGACGAAGAAGGCAGCGAGGTAGGTCTTCAGTGCGAGGTTTATCCCGTTCAGGAAAAGGTTGAAGGGCTTGACGACAAGGCAGCATACGATCTTGTTAAGGCTGCCGTTGAGGGTTACAATGCCACCATGCCTGCCCACAAGAGGGTTATAAAGGTCAACATCAGAAAAGAGCCTTTTGAAAAGACAACCTCTCAGAAAATCAAGAGAAAATACAACTAAGGGTTTTGCTTTTTCTTTACAGTTTACATTCGCTGATGCCTTTTTGCATCAGCGAGTTTTTTTCTTTTTTCTTTTTTTCTTATTAAGTTAGATTTTTGTCTGACAGGAGTTCCGTTACTTTTTAAGTTACATTCCTGCCAAACAAAATTGTAACTAATTTGAAGTAACAAAAAAGGAGTCACGCCGTCGGCGTGACTCCTCGTGCTTTGCACTATCTTATTGTAATGAAAACCGTGTTGTCGGAAATCTCGTATTTTATGCCTGCTTTTTCAAAAATAAACTTTAGAGGAAGCACCGGCATTTGGTCGTAAAGATAGAAGGGCTCAGAAAGCTTTTCGCTGTTGCCGTTAATAAGGACTGTGTCAGACCCTACGGTAAATAAGAACTCTGTGTCTGTGCCTGTCTTGAGATAGAGCTTGCCTTCAAATCTGTCCCACTCGTGGTAAATGTTTGTTGCGGCAAAGGTGCCGTTCTTGGGATTTGCGGCAAGATAGTATTCGCCGTTCCTTATATCCTTGTAGTAGAAGGGAATTTTAAGAGCAACTCCGTCAACAACAAAACCGAAATTGGTGGGAATGGGCTTTGTCTTTAAGAACTCAATCTTTTGTATTTTAACAAGGGCAGGAGATTCACCCGTGTCAATTCTTATGTTCTTGATAATACCGTTCCAGTCGACGTGCTTTGCCTCAATGTAAAGGTCCATATAAACGTCTCTTTCGGGTACAAAGAAGTCTATGTAACCTGTTGCAAAGAACTCGGGATGCGTGTCGGTTGCGAAGAATATCTGAAGCATGTCAAAGCTGTTTGTCGAGAGCCTTACATGAATGTACTCAATGTTGTTTGCGGGAATGTTCAGCTCATGCTTGAAGATTGCCTTGGGGTCGATGTCGTAGCCGTCCATAACTATCGAGCCGTCGGGGTCCTGTGAGGAATATACGTCTTCAAAATCCCAGTTTTTGATGTTCATGTCGAAATCAAATACTACCTCGCAGTCAAGCTTTGAAACGTCGGGAAGCTGCTGCAGCCATGAACGAATGGGTGTGCGGTAGTCGTTGTGAAGGTGAGCAATACGTGCCATCTGACAGGCAGAGGGGGTTACGTGTGTAAGCTCGGTGTCCTTGCAAAGCACACTTCTCTGGGCATCAGAATATCCAAAGCCGTTGAGACCTGTGGGTGCAAGCCAGTGTCCTTCACCGTACTCGTTCCAGGTGCTGAAATAGATTAAATTGGGGTTGTGCTTTTGTCTTTCGCAAAGCTTGATTGCATTTTTGATTGAATTTGCATACTGCTCGGGGGTGGACAGGGGTGTTCTTGTGTCCTCCCAGCCCATAATGTTTCTTCCCGTGCCAACGGTGGGAACGGTGTACATATCAGAGCCAATCTTTTCGAAGTTGTTAATAATTCTGCCGACGGCATGGTTGATGTAATCGGGTGCAAAGGAGGGCTTGCCCCAACCGTAGTTGCAAAGACCGTCAAAGCCCATGGCATCAAGCATTTTAACTGTCGCGGTGCTGTATGCGTTGCCGCAGTTTACAAGGACTATAAGACCGTCATAGCCGTAATTCTTGATGTCCTCGCGCATGAAATCTATTACCTCTTTGCACTTTTCAACGCTTCCGAAGGTGTTGAGGAACAGGTCGTGTCTGTAAATGTGGAACACAGCCTTGTTGTCAATGCGGTAGTATCTCGGGTCTTTGAAGCACCATTCTACCCAGTAGTCCCAGACAAAACGGCGGAATTCTTCAAGTGTCATTTGTCTCTGTCCCCAGCCTCCGTTTTCCCAGAGAATGCAGAAGGGAAGCATGTGGGAGTATCTGCCGTAGAAGTAGCCCTCATACTGATGCCAGAAGGCACGGGGTGTCTTTATGGGAATTGTCGGGTCAGTTGACTGGGGAGTGTACCAGCAATACTGGAACGCCGAAATGCCCTGCTCAAGCATGTATTTTGTTTCCCAGTCTGCACACTCGATGCTTCCCTCGTCATAGTAGCCGAGAAGCGGTGTACATTCGTCATAGGGGGCAATATAATCGTAGCCGTGGTGGCCTCCCTCGTGCCAGAGGGAGCAGACGGACATAATGGCGTTGACTCCGCGGCTTTCGGGAACAACGGGCTCCGGACAATAGTCGGGATAATCAAATATGTTGTAAACCCTCACGTCATCTATGAGTGCATAGCCGTCATCCGAGCCTTTTTCGTAGTCAAAGCTTACAAAGGAGGCGGATTTTGCGTCAAAGGGAACCTTGCCCTTGATTTTTCCGCAGATGTAAAGGTCGGCTTCTCCCTTTTCCGTGTCGGCTACAAGACGCACGTTCTGCCAGATGTGGCTGATGAAGCTGTGGTTTATATTTCCTGCCGAAATGGTGCCGTCTTTTACGGTAACGGTAACTGCATTGTCGAACTTGATTTTTAAGGTGTCGCCTGCCTTTGGCAGATAGAAGAAGCTTTCAAATACGATTTTTCCCTCAAGGGTTCTGTGGCACTTCTTTGCCGTTGCGGTTGTGTCAAGCTTTAGTGTGCATGACTCGTATGCATCGTTGTATTCCCTTATCATCTTTGCCTCGGGACAGCTTTCCCAGTCGGCAGGATATACGGGTGCATAGAAGTTTTCGTCTACCGCATAGTTTCTGCGGATGTACATTCTTCTCATCTGCATGGAAAGGTCGCCGTAGCCTTCCGATGTGGAAACGGTTACCTTTCCGAGGTTCTTAAAGCTATCGGAAAGAGAAAAATCACAGGCAAAAGCTCCGTCGATGTATGCACGGCACTTTTTTGTATCAAGGTCAAAATCGGCTCTGAAATAGGTTGCACCGTCGTGAACTGCTATATTTGTCGCCGTCTCCTCTTTTGCCTTTACAAAGAAAAAGCCGTTCTTTGAAACAAATTCAAACACGTTTTCTCCGTCGGTGTTGTCAAGATATATCCTTGCACCGTTGTCTGCATTTTCCAAAACAATTACCGTCTGAAGCGTTATTCTTCCGTCGCTCTGGGGCTCGAATTTTCTGTTTATGGCAATGTATCCGTCGGAGTTTGTGTTTGAAAGCTTTACATCAAAGCTTTGTGTAGTCTCTACCTTCTTTGAAAACCTGTCCTCTCTGTTCCAGGTGGATATCTGTCCCTTGTTGAAGTAGCCGAAGAAAAACTGGTCTACAACAGGGTATGCTTCATCCTTGTGAATGGGTGTTTCAAGGGATGGCAGGGCATACTGCGGATAAAGGCTCTGAATGTGTTTTCTTACAATTTGTCTCATGTGCTTTTCCTCCTTGACACAATATGTTCTCTAATGTCAAATCGACACTTTTAAGGTAGCATATTACAGGCTGTTTGTCAATAATTTATTTGCTGTTTCGATTGACTTTTACAAAAAAGTGTGATATACTGTTTTTAACTATAAAATAGGGGGAGATTGTCGAATGATAACGTTGGGTATAGACCCCGGACTTGCCACGGTAGGCTTCGGAGTTGTAGAAAGCGGATTCGGCAATAGCTTTCGTGCTCTTGAATACGGAGCAGTGCTGACAGAGGCAGGAAACAAGGTGGAGGACAGGCTTGAGGAAATATATGACAACATAGATGAGCTGTGCAAAACCTTCAGACCCGATGCCGTTTCGGTAGAAAAGCTCTACTTCAACACCAACGAAAAAACGGCAATAAATGTTGCTCAGGCGAGAGGTGTTATACTGCTTGCCTTAAAGAAAAACGGAGTGCCTGTTTTTGAATATACGCCTCTGCAGATAAAGCAGGCTTTAACGGGCTACGGAAGGGCGGAAAAGAAGCAGATAATGTACATGGTAAAAACCCTTCTTCACCTCAGCACAGAGCCGCACCCCGACGATACGGCAGATGCCCTTGCGGCAGCCATCTGCCATATATACAGTTCTTCGTCAATACTTTTTGGTATGAAATAAAAAAACAAAAGAAAGGAGGCTGTTTATGAAGCTTATAATGGCGATTGTAAACAACGATGACGGGCCGATGATTACGGCTCAGCTCAACAAGAGAGGTGTTTACACCACAAAAATTGCATCCACAGGCGGTTTCTTGTCGGCAGGCAACATGACCTTTATCTCGGGTGTCGAGGATGAAAAGGTGGATGAGGTTATAGGAATCATCAAGGATTACAGCCGCAAGAGAACACAGACCGTTCCTACCATTTCCACGGCAGCGGCGGGAGTTGGTTCATCCATGATAGGCACTGCCGAGGTGCTTGTCGGCGGAGGCACGATTTTTGTGCTTAACGTTGAAAGCTTTACAAGGGTATGAGCACGGTTTCTCTTACTGAAGCTTTCAGACAAAACCCGCATCTTCACGCTTATCTCTACATTTCTTCAAATGCCTCTTTAAGAAAAGAGGGCGCGCGCCTTATTGCAAAGTCCATGCTTTGCAGAAACACAAAAGAGGGTGCCGAGCCCTGCGGAGAATGTGACTGCTGCGTGAAAATGAATGCCCAAGCCCACCCCGACTGCATTGTTATAGGCGGTGAAAAGGTGGGGGTTGATGATATCCGAGGAATTGAGGAGGAGGCATATCTTGCGCCAAATGAGGCAGACCTTAAGGTGTTTGTTCTTGAGAACGCCGACGGGTATAACATTCAGTCGCAGAATGCACTTCTCAAGATTATCGAAGAACCGCCGAGGGGAGTAAGATTTGTTCTTACGGCGTCTTCAAAGAATGCGCTGCTCGAAACGGTGCGCTCAAGGGTTTGCGTGCTTTCGGGTGAGATAATCGGCATAGAGCACATATGCAAGGAAATAAAGGATATAAAAAGGGGACTTTCGGACACAGAGACAGAAAGAATTGCACATTTTGTCTCGGAATACGATAAGACCGATATAAAGAATCTCGACGAAAAACTGCTTTTGGATTATATTGAAAAAGCAGGCGGCTTTTTCTCGGGAAAGACACAGGGAGCTCCTCTCCCGCTTCCTAAAAAGAAGGATGAATTTATGCTTTGGCTGCAGGTATTCATGCTTGCGTCAAAGGAAATTGCGCTTGCCAAATGCAAGGGCAGACTGCGTGAGGGAATGCTGTCATCCGAGACGCTTTCGGTTTGCAACTCAAAGACGTCTATGAAAAAGGCTCACGCTCTTTACGACACCTTTGAAGAAGCGTATCTTCTTCTTGAGGCAAATGCAAATGTCAATGCAGTTTCCGCCTTTCTTCTTCAGAGCGTAAAGTAAAACATATAGATACGGGGTGTCATGCACCCTCCACAACCGTGAAAACACGGATGCTGAAAGGATTACTTTGATAATATGAACAATAATTCAGGTTCGGGAAGAGAAAACGATATCAAGACCAAAAAGGGCTTTCTGATATCTCTTCCCGGAAAGAAAAAGAACGAATCATCGGGCGAAAGCTCCATAAATCTTGCAAAGCCCGCCGTCTCGACTGTCAAGGAAAAGAACGAAAACAAAGGCGGCAAGTCAGGCAGGGAACAGAACAAGGGACAGGACAGAAATGACAGGAACGGCAGAAATGACCGTAATGACAGAAACAATAAAAACAAGAACAAAAAGAACGATAAAAACAAAATCCGCCCGGATATAAAGACCGGCACCGCCCCATCTCAAAAGCAGGAGAAGGGCGACAGACAGGAAAAGGGCGACCGTCAGAATAACCAGAACAATCAGAATAACCAGAATAACCGTAACAATGCCCCCGCAATGCAAGAAAAAGAGCCAAGAAGAAATGACGGCTTTGACAGGGGCGGCAAAAAGAACAAAAAGCATTCCCGTCACAATGACAGGCATGAAAACCGACAGGAAAACAAACAGGAAAACAGACAGGAAAACCGTCATCAGAATCAGGAAATCGACGGCGGAGCAAAGCAGACCAAAAAGCAGGCACAGGCACCCTTGTCGGCACTTTCGTCGGATATAGCAAGGGCAGAAAGAAGCTCCGAAAAGGCTTTGTCGGGACATACAACGGGCGTATTGTCCGAGATTTCTCTTGAAGAAAAGTACAAAAACGCAAAACCCCTTGCCGAGCAGATAGCAGAGCAGGAAATGCGTGCAAAGGGAATAAAAATACCCGCACAGGACAATGAACAGCCGTCACAAGAGCCCGAGGAAAAACAGGAGATTGTCGGCATACGCTTCAGAGAGGCGGGCAAGATTTATTATTTTGACCCCGACGGAAAGCAGATTCCCTTCGGAACTCCCGTCATTGTCGAAACAAGCCGCGGAAGCGAATACGGCTTTACCGCAATTTCCAACAGATTTATTCCCACAGAAAGTCTTGCGGCTCCCCTTAAAAAGATTGAAAGGCTTGCCACCGAAACCGATACCCAAAAGCACGTTGCAAACAAGGCTCTTGAGGACGATGCGGCGGTAATCTTCAAGGAAAAGGTTGAAAAGCTCGGCCTTGAAATGAATCTTATCTATGTTGAATACACCTTTGACAACACACGTCTGCTGTTTTACTTTACAGCCGAGACGAGAATTGATTTCAGAGAGCTTGTGAAGGAGCTTGCGGGTGTTTTCAGAACAAGAATAGAGCTTCGCCAGATTGGCGTAAGAGACGAGGCGAAGATACTCGGAGGTCTCGGCGTTTGCGGAAGAGCAACCTGCTGCAACACCTTCCTCGGAGATTTTGCACAGGTTTCCATCAAGATGGCAAAGGATCAGAGCCTGTCCCTCAACGCCGCCAAGATTTCGGGTGCCTGCGGAAAGCTTATGTGCTGTCTGAGATACGAGGACAAGGTATATGAGGAAGAAAACGCAAGAACACCAAAGGTCGGAAGCATTGTTGACACACCCGAGGGAAAGGGCCATGTTGTCGAAAGAAATGCCCTCAAGGGCACGGTAAGCGTTCAGCTTGATTTCGCCCCCGATTCCCCTGCAAAGCCCTTCTCGAGAGACGAGGTAAGGGTGGTTGGCTTCAACAAGGAAAAGGGCGAGGCGGAGGATACAGACGACGGCCTTGATGAGCTTGGAGATGTAGAATAATACAATGAACGGCATTTTAAACATCTATAAAGAGAGTGGAATGACGTCATTCTCGGTTGTGTCGAGGGTGAAGAAATTCTGCTCGGAAAAGCGTGTCGGCCACGCAGGAACCCTTGACCCCATGGCAACAGGCGTACTTCCCGTGCTTGTGGGAAAGGCGGCAGTCATGCAGGAAAGGCTGTCCGACCATGACAAAAGGTATATTGCAGGCGTAAGGCTTGGAATTGAGACGGACACGGGCGATGTTACGGGAAATATATTAAAGCAAAACGATAAGAGCGTTACAACAGAGGACTTTTGCAGGGTGCTTGAAGCCTTTACCGGACTTCTCTTGCAGGTGCCGCCCATGTACAGTGCAATACAGATTGACGGAAAGCGTCTTTATGACCTTGCACGCGCGGGCATTGAGGTTGAAAGACCTGCAAGGGAGATTACCATATATAAAAACACCCTTGTCGAGAGGGTTAACGAAAGTGATTTTGTAATTGATGTTTCCTGCTCGAAGGGTACGTATATAAGAACTCTTTGCGAGGACATAGGAAAGGCACTCGGAACGTGTGCCTCAATGTACAGCCTTGAGCGAATTGAATGCGGAGCTTATACAAAGCAGGGCTCGGTTACAATAGGTGCTCTTGAGGAGCTGTACAAGGCGGGGCGGACAGAGGAAATCGAAAAGCTGCTTTTGCCTACTGAGCCTCTTTTTAAGCATCTTCCGAAGGTAAGGCTTCCCGAGTTTTATACAAGGCTTTGTCTTAGCGGATGTGAGATATATCTCAAAAAGATAGGACTTATGGATAATGCCTTTGATGAAACACAGGGAGAGTGCAGGGTTTACACCTTTGACGGAAGATTTATCGGCAATGCCTTTGTAAAGGATTATCCCGACGGAAAGGCAATCAAGATAAAATACAGGTTTTTGTAAAAGAACCTTGGGCTGAAAAACAAAAAATAACATACAGTTTTTAAAGGAAGGGTGACTTACCTTTTCGGGCATTGGCTGCTTTTCCTAAAAAAACAGCGAAAGGAACAGAAAAATGGTAAAGGAAAATCTTGAGTTTTTGAGACAGTTTGACCCTGAGGTTGCAGATGCAATAGGACTTGAGCTGTCAAGACAGAGAAGAAACATTGAGCTTATCGCAAGCGAAAACATTGTATCCGAGGCAGTTATGTCTGCCATGGGAAGCGTGCTTACCAACAAGTATGCAGAGGGCTATCCCGGAAAGAGATATTACGGCGGCTGTGAATGTGTTGACGTTGCCGAAAACATTGCACGTGAGAGAGCCTGCAAGCTCTTTGGCGCAGACCACGCAAATGTTCAGCCCCATTCGGGAGCTTCTGCAAACTTTGCGGTATTTACCGCATTTTTGAAGCCCGGTGACACGGTTATGGGCATGAATCTTGCCCACGGCGGACACCTTTCCCACGGAAGCCCCGTAAACGTTTCGGGTATGTACTTCAATGTAGTTCCCTACGGCGTGAACGATGACGGCTTTATCGACTACGAGGAAATGGAAAGAATTGCACTTGAGTGCAAGCCCAAGATGATTATTGCAGGTGCCTCTGCATATCCGAGAGTGATTGACTTTGAAAAGTGCGCGGAAATTGCAAAGAAGGTCGGCGCAATTCTTATGGTTGACATGGCGCATATTGCAGGTCTCGTTGCCGCAGGTCTCCATCCCAATCCCGTTCCCTATGCCGATGTTGTAACAACAACAACACATAAGACTCTCAGAGGTCCCAGAGGCGGTCTTATTCTCTGCAAGGAGGAATATGCAAAGCAGATTGACAAGGCAATATTCCCCGGCACACAGGGAGGCCCTCTCATGCACGTTATCGCTTCAAAGGCTGTTTGCTTCGGCGAGGCATTGAAGCCCGAGTTCAAGGAATATCAGAAGCAGCTCGTTTCCAACATGAAGGTGTTTGCGGAGTGTCTGCTTGAAGAAGGCTTCAGACTTGTTTCGGGAGGTACTGACAACCACCTCGGACTTGTTGACCTTCGCCCCTTCGGAATCACAGGCAAGGAATTTGAGGCAAGACTTGACTCTGTATATATTACAGTCAACAAGAATGCAATTCCCAATGACCCCGAAAAGCCCTTTGTAACAAGCGGCGTAAGAGTAGGTACGGCAGCAGCCACCTCCCGCGGCTTTGTTGAGGATGATTTCAGAGTTATTGCAAAGCTCTTTAAGCTTGTTGCAACAGAATATGAAACAAAGGCAGACTACATAAGAGAAGAGGTTTGCAAGCTCTGCGATAAGTACCCTCTTTACGAATAAGCTTTCTTTTTTAGTTAGTTTTTGTCGGTTTTTTTCGCTTCCCCTAAAGAAAGCTCGCAAAGAACTTTCGATTTAACAACGTTTTTTTGTGAAAGAAACCTAAACGTAATACTCACGATTGCAACAATGCCCGACCACCTGAAAAAGGCGGTCGGGCATTCTGTTTTTGTGTCCGGTTATTTCTTTTGTATGTATGAAATGCCTTTTACAACGGGGGGAATAAATATCCACTGAATGACAATGCCCAAAAAGCCTGCGGGAATTGAAGCAAGAGCAAGCATTACCCCTGTGCCGGGGATGGTGAGCCCCAGAAGGTTTACGGCAATGAAGGTGCACAGAAGATTTACAAGCCTTCCGCATATCTGGGCACAGATAAGTGAAATGTAAATTGACATAAGACTGCTCTTAAAGTGCTTTGAAAACAATCTCAGAAACAGTCCCGAGCACAAGCCGTAGACAAAAAGCTCAATGCACATAAACGGCATCTTGAAAAATGACGGCATGGAGGAGATGACTGAGCTTAAAAAGGGACTCAGCACTCCTACAACGGCTCCGCAAAGCGGAGACACCGAAAGCCCTGCTATAAGCACAGGTATGTGCATGGGCAAAAACGCCTGACCCGATGCCGCGCCGAATATGTGAAACACCGAGGGAAGAAGTATTCCGAGTGCCGTAAACAGTCCGCTGAAAATGATAAAACGAGTGGTTTTTGATTTGTTCATGTTAAACCTCTTTTCTTTGTTTTAAGTATATCATAAAAAGCGAAGGGAGTAAACAACGAAAAAACATTTATTCTTTTACTCAAATTCTAATACAAAGATGTTGCCGTTACAAGAAAATATCGGATAAATTTTGGCAAAAATGCTCGAAATATGCATAGCACTTCATTTTTGCCCTTTTGTTTACTTTAAGGTAATGATTTAATAATTATTGTGGAATATAATAGACTAAATAATTATATTTAAAAGGGGTAGTGTCAGATGAATAAAGAGCTGAGAAACAAGGTGCTTGACCTTGTGGAAAATGACGCAAGACTTACCAAGGAAAAAATAGCGATAATGCTTGACAAAGAGGTCGGGGAAATAGCCGAAATCATAGAAACGCTGGAAAAAGACGGTATTATTCTCGGCTATAAGGCGCTTGTTGACTGGGACAAGACTGACAGAGAGTATGTAACGGCACTTATTGAGCTTAAGGTTACTCCTCAGAGAGACAGAGGCTTTGAAAGGGTCGCCGAGAGGATTACAAACTATCCCGAGGTCAAGAATATGTACCTTATGTCGGGTGCATACGATTACTGCGTGATGATTGAGGGCAGAACAATGAAAGAGGTTGCGCTGTTTGTCGCCGAAAAGCTTGCCCCCATTGAAAACGTAATATCCACAAGCACGCATTTTGTGCTGAGAAAATATAAGGACAACGGCGTCGTTTTCGGTTTTGGCGAGGACGACACAGGAGATGAAAGAGGTAATATAAACTGATGATAGATTATTCAAAGGTGCTTTCCGAAAAGGTTGTAAGCATGAAGCCCTCGGGCATCAGAAAGTTTTTTGATATATTGAATGAGGTTCCCGGCGTTATTTCGCTGACGGTCGGCGAGCCCGATTTCAAAACCCCCTGGCACGTCAGAGAAGCGGCTATTGCCTCTCTTGAAAAAGGCAAGACTACATATACTTCAAATACAGGTCTTCTGGAATTCAGAAAGCAGATAGCTCTCTATCTTGAAAGACGCTTTAATGTATCCTATGACCCGACAAATGAAATGATAATCACCGTCGGCGGCAGCGAGGCCATTGACCTTGCAATCCGTGCAATTGTGGAGCCGGGCGACGAGGTGCTTATTGTTGAGCCTGCATATGTATGCTATGTTCCCATGACAGAGCTTTGCGGCGGTGTGCCGGTGGTTATCCCAACACGTGTTGAGGATAAGTTCAAGCTTACTCCAGAGCTTCTGAAGCAGTACATAACGCCAAAGACAAAGATGCTCATTCTCCCGTACCCCAACAACCCCACGGGTGCGATTATGACACAGGAGGATTTAAAGAAAATCGCCGAGGTAATAAAGGATACAAACATTGTTGTCCTCTCGGATGAAATTTACGGCGAGCTTACCTACGGCAGACGCCACTGCTCCTTTGCATCCATCCCCGGTATGTGGGACAGAACAATATATGTCGGGGGCTTCTCAAAGAGCTATGCCATGACAGGCTGGAGACTCGGCTATGTCTGCGCACCGCGTGAAATAGCAAAGCAGATGCTGAAAATCCACCAGTATGCCATCATGTGTGCTCCCACAATGAGCCAGTATGCGGGCATTGAGGCGGTCACCAACGGCGACGAGGACATAGAACGCATGAAGGAAAGCTATAATCAGAGAAGGAGAATGCTTCTTTCGGGACTTTCGGAAATCGGACTTTACTGCTTTGAGCCGGAGGGTGCATTCTATGTGTTCCCGAAAATCGGCGAGTACGGTCTTTCCTCGGATGAATTCTGCGAAAGACTGCTTTATGAGGAAAAGTGTGCAATTGTTCCCGGCAACGCATTCGGTGCGTCGGGTGAGGGCTTTGCGAGAATTTCCTATGCATATTCGGTTGACCATCTTTCAAGAGCCATTGAAAAGCTTGATACCTTCCTTCGTAAAATAAGATGACAGAGAGAAAAATAACCTTTACCGATAAGGTATATCTTGAAAGGCTTGAGGATTACGAATACGAAAGCGTAAAGAAGGTTGTATTCCCGCTTTTTGACAAGGTAATTGACGACAACGGCTTTGTGGAAGGCTTCTTTGAAGGTAAAAAGGTTGCCGTAAAGCCAAATCTCCTGCACAAAACAGGTGTCGAAAGATGCGTTACAACCCATCCCTCATATACAAGGGCGGCGTGTGAGTATTTTACACGGCTCGGTGCTTTTGTTACGGTGTGTGACAGCCCGGGAGGACTTTACAATAAGGCACTTGTTGAGGGAGTTGCAAGAGAGACAGGCACGCTCGAAGGTACGCAAAAGGGCGGCGGTGTCTTTAACGAGGATTACGGCTTTGAGCTTTGCTCAAGACATGAATATTCAAAGTATTCCTTCAACATAATAAATCCTCTTGTAAAGGCGGATGTCATAGTAAATCTTGCAAGACTGAAAACCCATGCCCTTTGTGAGATGACGGCTTCTGTCAAGAATATGTTCGGCTCAATTCCGGGACTTCAAAAGGCAGAGCAGCACGCACGTTTTCCCGAAAAGAAGGCGTTTGCCGATATGATATGCGATGTGTGCCTTGTGAATATGCCGGTGATAAACCTTGTTGACTGTGTGGTTTGCATGGAGGGTAACGGCCCCTCGGGGGGAACTCTCAGAAAGGTTGGGGCAGTTGCGGCAAGCGCAAATCCCTTCAGCCTTGACCTTCTTTGCAGCCATATAATGGGCTACGGCATTTCCGAGGTCGGCACGGTAAAGAGTGCTGTCGAAAGAGGTCTTTGTCCCGACAGCGTTGAAAAGCTGCGCGTTTTCGGAGAGGATTACAAACAGTTTGTATGTAAATTCAAACGCCCCGATTCGACAGCGGGAGGGCTTGTCAAGCAAATCCCCTCTGTGTTCGGCGGAAGAGTAAGGGATGCCCTTGAACGAAAGCCGACAATCAGGAAAAATCTTTGCATCGGCTGCGGTATCTGTAAAAACAACTGCCCCGTTGATGCTATTGAAATAAAGAACCAAAAAGCGACCATAGATAAAACTAAATGCATTAAATGCTATTGCTGTCAGGAGTTTTGCCCCAAAAAGGCGGTTGCGGCAAGAAACATTTTCGGCATGTAAAGGAATGTGATAATATGCCTATCAGAATACCCGAAGCGCTTCCCGCATTTGGAACGCTTGAAAACGAAAACATATTTGTAATGTCGGAAAAGAGAGCCGACACTCAGGACATCCGTCCCTTGAAGATTGCAATACTCAATCTCATGCCCACAAAGATTGTGACGGAAACGCAGCTTTTGCGTCTGCTTTCAAACACACCCTTGCAGGTGGAAATAACCCTTCTTAAAACCCAGTCATATACCTCAAAGAATACATCGCAGGAGCATCTTGAATCCTTCTACCGTAACTTTGATGATGTAAAGAACATGAAGTTCGACGGTCTTATTATTACGGGTGCTCCGATTGAGGACAAGGAATATGAGGATGTGGCGTACTGGAACGAAATCTGCGAAATATTCAAATGGTCCGAGAAGAATGTGTATTCCTG
>JAZQIW010000101.1:0-25375 GCA_045541355.1 Eubacteriales bacterium
GAGGAGGAACAATCGCAAACTCGCAGAGTTTGCTAAATATACACTTTGCCAAAACTTAAAAAAAGCAACTGTCGCTTACGATTATATAAATGCAGTTTTTGTTGAAAAATCACGCAAAAAGCAAAAAAACAAGCCCGCAGCTTTTCAGCCGCGGGCTCGTCGCGTTTGTTATATAGTATTCAGTAATTTTCTCTCTGTTTCTTCGTTGTCCGAACGTTGTTCTTTAATTACTAAATTTCCATTATAAACATAACTGTTTCTGAAGTTACATTACCGAATTCGTCATAATCATATATAACGAGAGTATCCAGTCTGTCCTTATTGTACTACACTTTTTCCTATCTGTCAGCTATTGACAACCGACGCTCATTTTTTTATAAAATTTTATTAACCATTTCTTCTTGACAAGTCGCAAAATGTCATATATAATACTATTGTAAAAGTAAATAGTCTTATCAAGAGTGGCTGAGGGAACAGGTCCGAAGAAGCCCGGCAACCTACCGTTTTGCGGAAAGGTGCTACTTCCTGCGAGGTTTTTATCTCGGAAGATGAGTTGATTTAACTGCTCTTGATAGGAAATCGAGGGCAGTTTTTTTATTGCTTATGAAAGAGAGGAAATACAAATGAGCAAGATTTTATTTACATCCGAATCCGTAACCGAGGGACATCCCGACAAAATATGCGACGCCATTTCCGATGCCATTCTTGATGCATATCTCGAACAGGATCCCATGTCAAGAGTTGCCTGCGAAACAATGGCAACAACAGGTCTTATTCTTATAAGCGGTGAAATCACCTCCACCGCAGACGTTGACGTTCAGAAAATAGCAAGAGAAACGGTGAGAAGAATAGGCTATGACAGAGCAAAATACGGTTTTGACTGCGACACCTGCGGTGTTATAAGTGCAATTCACGGTCAGAGCCCCGATATTGCTATGGGCGTTAACAAGAGCCTTGAGGCAAAGGAAGGCGACGACTCAAGATTTGACACGGGCGCAGGCGACCAGGGATTAATCTTTGGCTATGCCTGCGACGAAACACCCGAGCTTATGCCACTTCCCATATCCCTTGCACACAAGCTTGCAAAAAAGCTTACTGCCGTAAGAAAAGAGGGCGTTCTTCCCTATCTCAGAGCCGACGGCAAAACACAGGTAACGGTTGAATACAATGACGGTGTTGCCACAAGAATTGATGCTATTGTTATCTCCTCTCAGCACGATGCGGCAATTGAGCTCAGTCAGATAAGAGAGGATTTAATCAGAGAAGTAATAAAGACCACAATTGATGCATCATTAATAGACGAAAATACAAGAATATACATTAACCCCACAGGCCGTTTTGTTATCGGCGGTCCCAACGGCGACACAGGTCTTACGGGAAGAAAAATCATTGTTGACACCTATGGCGGTTACGCAAGACACGGCGGCGGTGCTTTTTCGGGTAAAGACCCGACAAAGGTTGACAGAAGTGCGGCATATGCTGCAAGATACGTTGCAAAAAACGTAGTTGCTGCAGGTCTTGCAACGAAGTGTGAGGTTCAGATTGCCTATGCCATCGGTGTGGCAAAGCCTATTTCGGTGCTTGTTGACACCTTCGGCACAGCAACCGCAGACGAAGAAAAGATTTCGGCAGCAGTATCAAAGGTGTTCGACTTAAGACCTGCGGCTATCATTGAAATGCTCGACCTCAGACGCCCTATTTACCAGCCTCTTTCGGCATACGGACACCTTGGCAGAGAGGATTTGAAGGTTCGTTGGGAAAACACCGACAAGGCTGAAGAATTAAAGAAAGCAGTAGCTGAATTATAATACAATCCCACGGAGGTAAAAATGTCACTTATTGTCAGAGAAGAACAGTTTGAAAACTACGGAAAGGTTCTTTACATTGCAAATGAAAAGCAAGAAATGAGAGTTACCCTTGACATAGGTCCAAGAGTAATAAGCTACAACCTGACAGGGTACAAAAATATGTTCTGCAACGACCTTATCAGGCAGTCTCAGATGACGGACAAGCCCTTTCGTGACATCTATGGCGAGGACAAGGTCTGGTACATCTACGGAGGTCACAGATTTTGGGTAAGTCCTGAGGACTACTCCACATACTACCCCGACAATGACCCCGTTAAGTACGAAAGATGCGGCAATGTTTTCACCTTCACGCCGCCCGTTCAAGAGGTAAGAGGTTGGCTTTGTCAGATTGAAATCACCTTTGACGAGGTTGAGGCAAGGGCAAGTGTACGACACATTCTCACAAACAAGTCCGAGGAAGAAAAGACGGGTGCAATCTGGGCACTTTCGGTAACTGCCGCCGGAGGCAGAGCAATTATGGAGCAGTCAAAGCTCGAAACAGGCTTTCTTCCCAACAGAACCTTTGTTTTGTGGGACTACTCCGACCTTTCGGACAACCGCTACTATGCAGACGAAAGCTACTACGCCCTAAAGCAGTCCTGCGATGCAGAAAATCCCTTCAAGCTCGGTGTAAACAACACAAAGGGCTCTGTCATCACAGTTAACAACGGCTGTATCTTTAAAAAGTCATACATCCATCATGCCGACGGGTGTTATCCGGACGGAGGCTGCTCAACAGAGCTTTACACCTGTTCCTTCATGCTTGAGGTTGAATCTCTCTCCCCGCTTTACACTTTAAAGCCCGGAGAAAGCTGTGAACACACGGAAATCTGGCAGCTCTTTGCAGAAAATTCGACAAATCTTGAAGATGTTGTTAAGTATTTGTAATTTTACAAAAATCACTTGTTATTTCGCACACTTCGGCGCTCGTGATTTCGCAGTTTTGCTCATGCTTTCTCTCGTTTTCGCGAGTTTTTGTGAAATATATACAAGTTGAAAGCCCAAAATTTGGGAATAAAACATCTTTTCTTTTTGAAAAAAATTTGTTATTATATTATATGTTAAATAACGTGTACATTTATACGCGGATTAAAGTGTTACTATCAGGAGGTTTTAATTAAATGGCAAGTGTATCATTAAAGCACATTTTCAAGAGATATCCCGGCGGCGTAACAGCTGTAAGCGATTTCTGCCTTGAAATCAAAGACAAAGAATTTATCATTCTCGTTGGTCCTTCCGGTTGTGGTAAGTCTACAACTCTTCGTATGATTGCAGGTCTTGAAGAAATTACCGAAGGCGAGCTCTACATCGGCGACAGAATCGTTAACGACGTTGCCCCCAAGGACAGAGACATTGCGATGGTTTTCCAGAACTATGCTCTTTATCCTCACATGTCTGTTTTTGAAAACATGGCATTCGGCTTGAAGCTCAGAAAGACTCCCAAGGAAGAAATCAAGAGAAGAGTTGAAGAAGCCGGTCGTATCCTTGACATCAGCCACCTTCTCGACAGAAAGCCTAAGGCTCTTTCCGGTGGTCAGAGACAGAGAGTTGCTCTCGGTCGTGCTATCGTTCGTGAACCTAAGGTATTCCTTCTTGACGAACCTCTCTCCAACCTCGACGCAAAGCTCAGAGCTGCGATGAGAACAGAGATTACAAAGCTTCACCAGAAGCTCGGTACAACATTTATCTACGTAACACATGACCAGGTAGAAGCTATGACAATGGCTTCCAGAATCGTTGTTATGAAGGACGGTCTTATTCAGCAGGTTGATACACCTCAGAACCTTTACGATCTCCCCTGCAACGTATTCGTAGCAGGCTTCATCGGCACTCCTCAGATGAACTTCATCGGTGCTGAGCTTACAAAGGAAGGCAGCGATGTTTACGTTAACTTTGAAAACTGCAAGTTCAAGCTTCCCACAGAAAAGGCTCAGAACGAAGCTCTTCAGGAATACATCGGCAAGGAAGTTATTGTCGGCGTAAGACCTGAATGCATCCACGACGAACCCATGTACCTCTCTTCTCTCGAAGACTGGACAACAGACGTTGCTGTTGATGTAACAGAGCTTATGGGTGCTGAAACATACCTCTATCTTACACTTGGCGAAGAAACAAACCTCATCGCACGCGTTTCCTCCAGATCCAAGGCTAAGAGCGGCGACACAATCAAGGTTGCATTTGACATTTCTCACGCTCACATCTTTGACAAGGAAACAGAAAAGGTTATCGTTCACTAAGCAGCGAGCAGCAAGCATTGCTGCAGTCCATGCTTTAGCGATATCAATTGCATAATGAACAGGTCCCATGCATCAATTGGTGGTGCATGGGATTTTTGCGTCATATTAACAATTTTCACTTGACTAATTTACGTCAAAAGTATAAAATATAGTATATTCTATATTCAGGAGAAATTACTATGAAATACATAATCATCATCGGCGACGGTATGGCTGACTACCCTATCGAAGCACTCGGAAACAAAACCCCCTTAATGGTTGCAAAAAAACCGAGAATGGACTACATGGCAAGAAACGGCGTTGTCGGTTTTACTGCCAATGTACCCGAAGGGATGGTCCCCGAAAGCGACACGGCAAACCTTGCTATTATGGGTTATGACCCCAAGATATATTCAAAAGGCCGCTCGCCCCTTGAAGCCCTATCCATGGGCATTGACATGGCTGAAAACGAAACGGCTTACAGAATTAACACGGTGGCACTTACCGAAAACGACTGTCCATACGAGGAACAGGTAATCCTTGACCATTCGGCAGACGAAATCTCAACCGAAGAATCGACGATTCTTGTAAATGCTCTGCAGGAAGCTATGGGTGACGAATCAAAGACTTATCATCCCGGCATCAGTTACAGACATTGTTTAATCTGGAAGGATGCACCCGCTGTTTTGGATTTTGCAAGACCTCACGACCATTTAGGCAAGGTTATTAAGGACTATCTGCCTTCGGGTGAAATCGGTGCGCCCTATCTTGAAATCATGAAAAAGAGCTACGAAATTTTAAAAAATCATCCCGTAAATGCAAAGAGACGTGCAGAAGGAAAGCTTCCTGCAAACTCCCTTTGGATATGGAGTCCGGGCAAGAAGCCCCAGCTCTCATCCTTCTCGGAAAAGTACGGCAAAAAGGCGGCTGTTATCTCGGCTGTTGACCTTATAAAAGGTATCGGCAAGTGTGCAGGCATGGAAGTAATTGACGTTGAAGGTGCAACAGGCAATGTACACACAAACTTTGACGGCAAGGCTCAGGCGGCAGTTAAGGCGCTTCGTGACGGATTCGACTTTGTATATGTTCATGTTGAAGCACCCGACGAATGCGGTCACAGAGCAGAGCTTGAAAACAAGATTCTTTCTATTGAGCTTATTGACGAAAAGATTATCGGATACATTGAGGATGAAATGAAAAAGGCCGGCGAGGACTACCGCTTCCTCATTCTCCCCGACCATCCAACGCCTCTTGCACTCAGAACTCACACTATGGATGCCGTTCCCTACATTTTCTACGACAGCACAAATGAAGTAAAATCTGATGCGGCAAGCTACGATGAAAAGTTCGGTGCAGAAAGCGTTGACGGCATGAAGCTCAAGAATTACGACAAGGGCTATACCATGATTGACGATTTCTTTGCGTAAATAGTATTTAAGAGACGGCCTTGGGTCGTCTCTTTTTATGTCTAAATTTGTCGAATGATTATTCTTGACAACAATTGTCGGTTGTGGTAGAATAAACGTGCGACAAAAGTTAATTATCACTAAGGTTTTTGGTATGTGTTTTTATTCTTGGTAAAAACACATGCTCTTATACGCATACCAATCTTGGTGATGTAATACTTTTGTCGCAGAAAGTTGAGTCATGTGTTTTTCGTGCATGACTCACGTCATGCACTTTTTTATTTTAAACGTTTAGAGTATTTGTGCATAACAATCGGAAAGGAATATTGTTATGTTAAGGTACATCAATGATTTAGGAATAAGAATACAGCTTTTCAGAAAGCTCAAAAGTTTTACTCAGGCTGAGGTTGACGACGGTCTTGGCAAATACAAAGGGTATACAAGCAGACCGGAAAGAGGCAAAAACACAATATCTGCATCAGCTCTTGTCGAAATATGCCGATTATTCGACATATCCGAAACTCTTTTTTTAGGCGTTGACACAAAGGCGGTTATTCATTCGGGTTTCTTAAAGCATTTAGACAAAATTGACGTTTTACATCGATTAATCATGTTTGACTGTTTCAGGCTATACGAATTATTATTTAAGGGGACATTTCAAAACAATTTGATATTTACAAACAGCCCAAATAGTGATATAATACCTTCGGAGGCGAAGTTACTATGAACGGTTTTCCAAAAGGTGCAAGGGTTGTTTTCCTCGGTGACAGCATAACCCACGCAAATGACTATATAGCAAGAATTGCAGACTACTATCACGAGCATTTTCCCGAAAGAGGTGTGAACTTCTACAACTGCGGTGTTTCGGGAGGAAGTCTTAAAACACAGCTCACAATCTTTGACGAGGATATTTTGGCACACAAGCCGACTCATGCCGTAATTATGATTGGCATAAACGATTCGTCAAGGTATCTTCTCGTTGACCTTCCTCGAGGAAAAGAACGGTTTGACAGATTGCTTTCCGCTTTTGATGTCTACAAGCAAAGACTCTCGGAAATCTGCCGCAAGCTTGAGGCAATTGGATGCAAAATCACCCTATGCACACAGACACCCTACGACGAATATCAGGACAGTGACGTGCCTGTCTACAAGGGCGGATTTGCGCTTCTTGCGGCGTATGCCGAGTATATCAGGTGCTTTGCAAAAGAAAAAGGCTATGCGTTATGTGACTATCACGCTTACATATCAATGGTTGCACAAACTGAGCCTATTATAAATGCTGACAGGGTTCATCCAAACAAACTCGGTCACTACTACATGGCAAAGTGTTTCCTTAACTTTCAGGGCTATGATATCGGACAGTACAAGGAAATTCCCGAGTATTTATCGGAATGGAGAGCAAAAATCGAAGATTTACGAAACATTCATGCGGCTGAGTATTTAATTATACAGGATTACTCTCTTGACATAGACGGCAGAATTAATTTCATCAAGAACTACCTTGAAAACAAGGACAACAAAGATGCGTACTTTCTATATTTGGCAAACAGGTATTTACAAAACAAGCCAAAGCAAAGGCAGCTTGAAGATGAAATCAACTCTCTCATGGAAATCGAATTAAAAAAATAAACGCAAAAACACCCGTGATTTCTCACGGGTGTTACTGTTTTTCTTGCCGATTATTCTTCTTCAGCTACTGCACAGCCTTCGCAGCTTTCTGCTTCACAGTCGCAGCACTCATCGTAATAATCATCCTCATCATCATAAACGTCATAAAGCTCGCTTTCTACGTCGCCGAGATCTGCATCGAGTTCATCAGCGTATTCATAGAGAGAATCAATATCGTCATAGATGAGTTCAATTTCGTCTGCCATATCGTCAAGTATATCAACGATAGCATCAATAATCTTGCCTTCCTTTGTGGTGGTATCGTATTCCATACCTTCCATGAGGCCCTTGAGGTGAGCTACCTTATTCTTAATTTCCATGTTGCTTTCCTCCTGAAATTTGTGTGTGTTTATATAGTTTGACCGCTTACGTACATGGCAGTCAAACGACCGAGATGAGCGACACCTGAAACATAGATTTCAGTAAACACTCCCCGGACATTTGGTGTCGAGCTGTCTCGACTACGCTCTTTCGAGGTATTCGCCTGTTCTTGTATCAATCTTAAGAACGTCGCCGATGTTGATAAAGAGGGGAACCTTAATCTGAGCGCCTGTTTCAAGTGTTGCGGGCTTTGTTGCGCCCTGTGCTGTATCACCCTTGAAGCCGGGTTCTGTTTCTGTTACTTCAAGCTCTACAAACATAGGAGGCTCGATGGAGATTACTGTACCCTTATAGGATACTACCTTACACATCATTTCTTCCTTAACAAACTTGAAGTTATCGCCAAGCTTATCACCGTCGATGGGAAGCTGTTCATAGCTTTCCATATCCATGAAGTAGTAGAGCTCTCCATCAGAGTAGAGATACTGCATATCCTTCTTTTCTACGATAGCTGTCGGATACTTATCGGTAGGGTTGAATGTCTTTTCAACCACTGCACCTGTAACTACGTTACGAAGCTTTGTTCTAACGAAAGCCGCACCTTTACCGGGCTTTACGTGCTGGAATTCGATTATCTGCATTACGCTTCCATCCATATCGAATGTAACGCCGTTTCTGAAATCGCCTGCTGTTACCATTGTCTTATTCCTCCAAAAATGATTTTTACATAGTTTTACTCTGTAATTATACCATACAATACACTACATTTCAAGTGTTTTTTGAGAAAAAATAGGCTTTCTGTCAAAAAAACAATCAAATTATTATCAGGTCTTTACTGCTCTTTGTTAAATTTTCAAAGCCGTTCTTCTTAAGGCACACAATGTCCTCTATTCTCACGCCGTATTTTCCCTCAAGGTATATTCCCGGCTCTACCGATATTACAACATTTCCGGGAACAACCGTCTCAACTCCCGATGCAAAATTCGGGCTTTCATGTATTTCAAGACCGAGGGAATGTCCAAGCGAATGTCCGAAGGTTCCCGCATAGCCTCTGCCGTCTATGACCGCCCTTGCCGCAAGGTCAGGCTCTTTGCCAACAACATCTGCTCTTATCACCTCAAATGCCGCCTTCTGAGCATCGAGTACTGTTTGATAGACCTTCTTCATTTCATCATCGGGATTGCCTATACACACGGTTCTTGTCATATCGGAGCAGTATCCCGAGTATCTTGCGCCAAAATCCATTGTAAGAAAGCCTTTGGAAACGGGGATGCTCTCGGGTGCTCCATGGGGAAGCGCGCTCTTTTTACCGCTTATGGCTATTGTATCAAAGCTGAGTCCATCGGCACCGGAGCGAAGCATAAAATAATCCATTTCAAGCTGAAGCTCACGTTCGGTAAAATCATTACGGTGAATATTATCCGATATATACTTAACCGAGAACTCAAAGGTTTTATCGGTAATCGACTGAGCCTTTTTGATGTTTGAAAGCTCTTCGGGTGTTTTAATGCTTCGTATCTGCGACAGTATTGCACTTGCTCCCGGAACAAGCTCCGCAAAATCAAGGAAGCTCTTATACCAATTATATGTACCATAGGAGACAAAGCCGTCCTCAAAGAGTATTGTTTTACAGTCGGACAGCATTTCTTTAAGGTTTTCCGTGAACTTTCCATCCTGAAGTCTTATTTCTATATCCTCATCCATTATTCCCTGCTTTTGCTTTATACATGCAGATTCGTAATAGCGAAAATCTGTAAAAAAGGTAATCCTTCCGTTCTTTACAACAACAGTTCCCGCCGAGGACTGAAAGGATGTAACGTATCTTCTGTTTACGGGAGAAAGAAGTATCAAAGCGTCAGCTTTTTCAGCGACCATTTCGCATATTTTATTATTATTAGGTCTCATTACAACTATCCTTTTATTCTAATTTATAAATGAAGAAATTCCGAGAATCTCAACCGCAAATTTGCATTTTGCATTTTGCATTCTGCATTCTGCATTCTGCATTTTGCATTTTGCATTCTGCATTTTGCATTCTGCATTTTGCATTTTGCATTTAAATCCCCATTGCGTTATAGCACTTTTTCATTGCCAGTGCATCCTCCGCCTGAGTTCCGTCGGATTCACAGATTATTGTAGGTGTTACACCAAGCTCATATATAGCCTTGACAAGGGGTTCAAAATCAGGTCCGAATTTATCATCGTCAAAGGTAAGGTGCTTTTTCTCACCGCCGACAGTATATTCAATCTTTGAAAAATGGCAATGCAGGTTCTGTGCCGCCTCCGGGCTTACCCCCTTTGCCACCCTGTCAAACACCCTTTTATAGTCATCAACGGTAACAAAAACACCGCCCATTTCCCTTGCATTCATGTGTCCAAAGTCAATAACAGGCACAACAGTCTTATCAACAGAGCACATATCTATCACTTCATCAAGAGTGCCGAACTGATTGACCTTTCCCATAGTTTCAATGCCAAGGTCAAAACCGTAAAGATCTGCTTCATGAAGAACATCTATTGCAAAGCGCAGGGCTTCCTTAGCATACTCTGCGGCTATCTCGCGTGAAATTTTTGCGCAGGAGCCGGCATGAATAACAATGGTTCTACCGCCCATTTCCTTTAAAGCCATGGCACTTTCAAGAATATATCTTGAGCTATTCTTTCTTTTTTCCTCCTCGACGGAAGAAAGAGAAATAAAATAGGGAGCATGAATAGAAAGCGAAACTCCTGCTTGCCTTGCGTTTTCTCCCAAGGTCTTAAAGGACTCAAGGTTTTTGGGAACTCCCCTGCCCGCTTCATATTCATATGCATCAAGGCCGAATTCCTTTACCCAGATGGGAGCCTTTGTTGTTGCAAGCTTTGTGAGATGGAAGGAATCCGAATTTCCGCCGGGTCCGAATTTTGGTTTTGACATTTTTTCACCTACTATCAAGTCTTTGGGGCAAAATGCACCCTTAAAATTTGACAAAAGCCGAGGAAACACTCCCTCGGCTTTGACTATTATAAAGTTAATTATTCAGCAGCTTCTTCAACAGCAGCTTCTTCTGCGGGAGCTTCAACTGCTTCTTCAGCCACTTCTTCAACTGCTTCTTCTTCGGGTTCGAGAAGAGCGCGCATGGAAAGGCTTACTCTCTTTGCATCGTAATCAATAGCTGTAATCTTAGCTGTTACTACGTCGCCGATGCTGAGCTCATCAGCAGGCTTTGCAATCTTCTTATTGGAGATCTGAGAGATATGGATAAGGCCGTCGATGCCGGGGATGATTTCAGCAAATGCACCGAAGGGTGTAAGACCTGCAACCTTTGCTTCTACTACATCGCCTTCATTATACTTTTCGGAAAGGATTGTCCAGGGATTTTCTGCATCAACCTTATAGCCGAGAGAAATTCTCTTATTTTCCTTATCAAGAGCCTTGATGAATACTGTGATTTCGTCGCCAACGCTTACAACCTCGGAAGGATTCTTGATTCTCTTCCAGGAAAGCTCGGAAACGTGAACCATGCCGTCTACTCCGCCAAGGTCAACAAATGCACCATAGTTAGTGATGGACTTAACCTTACCTGTAAACTTCTGACCTTCTTCAACGCTTTCCCAGAACTTAGCCTCAGCTGCTTCTCTTTCTACACGAGCTGCTGCTCTCATGGAGCCTACAACTCTCTTTCTTGCCTTTTCAACGCTGATAATCTTGAAGGAAACTGTCTTGCCCATGAATACCTGTAAATCCTTTTCTTCATAGGGGGTTTCGCTTCTGGGAAGTGTTGTCTGAGAAATAGGAATAAATACTCTGATGTTATTTGCAAGAACAGCAATGCCGCCCTTTGTTGTTTCTACAACCTTACCTGTAAGTATTTCTCCGGATGCCTCGGATTCTTCGATATTATCCCAGTACTTTGCAGCATCGATGCGTGTCTTGGAAAGTGTGATTGTTCCTTCTGCATCGTTGGGCTTGATTACTACCGCTTCAATCTCGTCGCCAACCTTTACGATGTCTTCGAGCTTTACGGATGAATCCATTGTCATCTCGCTCTGGGGAATGATACCTGTGTATTTTACACCAAGGTCAAGATGTACCTCGGTAGGTGTAACCGATGTCACAATACCCTTTGTTGTTTCTCCTGCGCGAAGTCTCTTGAAGGATGCATCAAGCATCTCCTCAAAGCTCATGTTGTCATTGATTTCTGTGTTCATGTTGTTGTTTCACCGGACGCGGCTTGAACAATTACCGTCACCCCGGCTTTTACCTCCTCTAATATATCATCGGGTGTTGATGCACCCGCTGTTATTCCTACGGTGAAAACTGCATTTTTTTGCGAAAGTTTAGCCTTGCAAAGCTTGGAAACCTCGCTTTCACAAATGTCATCGGCTTTTTCAATAAGATAGGTTGATTTGCAATATCCGGCGGAAATCTCAAAGAGCTTCTTTGTGTTGGAGCTCTTCTTGCCTCCGACTACCAGCATACAATCGCACTTTTGAGCGAGCTGCACGACTTCATTTTGACGTTTTTCCGTAACACTACATATTGTATCAAATATTTTTGAATTTGTATATAGTTTTTCAGCAAGTTTTTGACAATTTACATATTTTTCATTATTATATGTGGTTTGTGACGTTAATACGAAACACTCTTCAAAATTTGTTAAATTCCCGTTTAATGTTTCGGCAAGCTCCGGCTCATCCGAGCACACAAATGACGGACAATGGGAATAGCTTTTTGTTCCAACCACCTCGGGATGCTTTTTATCACCCATTATTACACAGATTTTTGCATCACGTGTATTCTTATCCACAATTTCATGTATTCGCTCAACATAAGGACAGGTTGCGTTGATATACGTAAAGCCGTTATCTTCGAGATACTCTATTATTTCCTTCTTTATACCGTGAGCACGGACAACAAGCACGATTTCGTCCTTCTCATCCTTAAGCTTTGGCAAATCCTCTTCCTCAACCACGAATATGTTTTCCTTTTCAAGGCGTTCAACAAATATTCTGTTATGTATAAGCTCACCGATTGTATATATTCTTTTATCCGTCTTTTTTCTCAGGTCATTTACCGTATCAACGGCACGTCTTACGCCAAAGCAAAAGCCCGCATTCTGTGCCGTAATGACCTTTACTCTATCACTGTTTTGCATTTGCTTTTTCCTTCATTTCATCGCAAAGCCTGCATATTTCATTAAAGATATCCCGTGTAATTCTTTCGTAATCGTCACGGGTGCCCGTAAAGCCGAGCTCATCATATGTACGCGGACTGCCGATTACAACATAAACCTTTCTGAAAAGCTTTACACGATAGTTCTTTGTATAAATACCGACAGGAATTACCGTTGCCTTTGAATGCTTTACAAGAAGCGCCGTTCCTCCCTTGATTTCGGTTGATGAGGGCTCAACATCAGGGCATCTTGTTCCCTGAGGGAAAAGGCATATTCTGCCTCCGTCTTTGAGTGCTGCCACAGTCATTTTAAGTGTGGCAAGGTCATTGCCGGTTCTGTCGATGGGAAAAGCACCGAGTGCTTTAAGCAGCCACTTTAAGACGGGCACATCAAACAGTTCCTTTTTCGCCATGAAGTTTATGGGCTTTCTTGTTTCACAGGCTACTATCACGGGATCCCAGTTTGACATATGATTTATGGCATACACAACGGGCCCGTCAACATTTTCATTCTCAAGCCCTATCGTCTTTGTTCCGAAAAAAAGCTTTGAAACCCACTTTAATATCCATGTAACAGCATTATAAAACCACATTGATTTTTTCATTGATTATCTCCAACACCTTATCAACATTTTCTTCAATTGTCAAATGCGAATTATCAAGCATTACCGCGTCCTCTGCGGGCTTACAGGGGGCAAGTGCTCTTTCGGAGTCATTCTTATCGCGAAGCACCATATCCGACAGCACCTCATCAAAGGTTACCTGTTTTCCCTTTTCAAGCAGCTCTTTATATCTTCTCTCTGCTCTTGCGTTAACATCTGCAAACATAAATATTTTAACATCGGCATCCGGAAGCACTACCGTACCTATATCTCTGCCGTCCATGATAACATTATTATTTTTCGCAAACGACCTTTGCATATCAAGAAGAAATCTCCTCACCGCACCGAGTGCAGAAACAGCAGAGGCATACATTGACATTTCAGGTGTTCGGATTTCCGACGAAACATCCTCTCCCGAAAGAAACACGTGCTGAAGTCCGTCAACCCACTCAAGCCTTATATCAACCTTATCAAGATTCTTGCCGAGGGTTTCTTCATCATGTGGGTCAATACCGTTTCGTTTTGCAAAGACACCGACTGTTCTGTATATTGCGCCTGTGTCGACATACAAAAAGCCGATACGGGAGGCTACCGCCTTTGCTATTGTTGATTTTCCCGAGCCAGAGGGCCCGTCTATTGCAATACTGTACATAAGGTTTTCCTCTCTTTTGTTTTTACTGTAATTCTTGTCATTCAGTCGGCATTGTCAGATGCAACGCAGCATTTTTCCCTGCAAGATTTGCCGTTGAAAAGGCTATCTGCAAATTGAATCCGCCCGTATATGCATCTACATCCACAACCTCGCCTGCAAAAAAAAGTCCGCTTACAAGCTTTGACTGCATGGTTGAGGGGTTTATCTCTTTTGTTGACACGCCTCCCGAGGTCACAATTGCCTCATCGACAGGTCTGAAGCCGTTTATGTCTATCTTAAAGCCTTTGAGGGTTTCAAGAAGCATCCTTCGTTCTTCCTTGGTCAGAGAATTTGGTTTTTGCTCTTTTCTTATACCGCACTTATTGAGAAACGGCACAATCATTTTTGAAGGAAGAAGGTCGGCAAGGGCATTATCCATATTCTTATTGATATACTTTGCAAAATCCGAAAGCAATCTGTTATCAAGTGTTTTTTCATCAAGGGAGGGCTTCAAATCAATACTCAGCGTGTATCTGCCCTCGGACATATCTCTCATATGTGAGGAAGCACTTAGCACAAGCGGTCCAGACACGCCGAAATGAGTAAAGAGCATCTCGCCCATTTCCTTAAAAACAAGCTTTTTCTTATTATTATCCAAGACAGAAAGGGTGACATTTTTCAGCGACAGCCCCATCATATCCCGGCACACCTTATCGTGGCTTACAAGCGGAACAAGCGAGGGTTTTATCTCTTTTACGGTATGGCCGCTTTTTCGAGCAAACTCATATCCGTCTCCGTCAGAGCCTGTCTGGGGATAGGAAGCACCGCCTGTTGCTATTATGCAGCTATCAAAGCTATGTCTGCTTCCATCATCAAGCACAACGCCTCTGAAGAGTCCGTTCTCGCAGACAACCTCGCACACTTTTTTATTGACTACATTTACATTATTCTCAAAAAGCTTATTTTTTAGTACTTTGAGAATATCAAGTGATTTATCCGAAACCGGAAAAACTCTGTTACCGCGTTCAACCTTCAAGGGTGTACCGCCTCTCTCAAAAAAAGCCATTACATCCTGCGGAGTAAGTGAATTGAAGGCGGCATACATGAATTTTGAGCCTACGGGAACATTTTTCAAAAACTCATCAAGCGTACAGTCATTGGTGACATTACATCTTCCCTTGCCCGTAATCAGCAGTTTTTTTCCAAGGTATGCATTATCAAAAAAGCGTTCGGATTCCATGATTTTCTGAGATTTATTCTTTTCAAAAAGCACAACCTCAGCGCCGTTTTCGGCAGCAGTAATTGCAGAAAACATTCCTGCAGGACCCCCGCCTACTATGCACACTCTTACTTTATTTTCTTGATTTTTCATATACGTCATATTCCTCCCAGATCTTTTCAAGATCCCTGAAGGTTTCTTTGATGGTATCCTTCTTTCGTCTGCCTATTGCTACAATCAAAGCATTTATAATACTCAGCGGTGCAACAAGCGAATCCACAAATGATGCCATATCGCTCTTTGCATACAGCTTTGCATCTGCATAAGAGGCTATGGGAGAAGAATCACCGTCTGTAATTGCCACAACCTTTGCGCCCTTTTTCTTTGCAAATTCTGCGGCAAGCTTTGTACGGCTTGAATATCTCGGGAAGGATATGGCAACAAGCACATCTCCCTCATTTATTCTGAAAATCTGTTCAAAAAGCTCGTTTGTACTGTTTGAGAACAGCATCTTTACATTACCGAACATATAGCCGAGATAATGATTGAGAAAATCGGCAAGCATACTCGAGGAGCGTATTCCGATAAGGAATATATTCTTTGCAGAGCATATCATTTCAACTGCCTCGGAAAAGTTTTGCTCATCAAGGTTTGAAAGTGATGCCTTGATATTATTCATATCCGACATGAGAACGTTTGAAACAACATTTCCGTTAGCAAAACGGCTATCGGCAACCCCCATTCGCTGAACCGCCGTCAGCTTTGAACGAAGGCTCTGCTGAAGCTCCCTTTGAAATTCGGGATAACCCGAAAAACCAAGCTCTATGGCAAATCTTACAACCGTCGATTCCGACACGCCAACCTCAGCACCGAGCTTTGTTGCGGTAAGATACGCCGCAACCTCTCCCGACTTCTGTATATAGCCGGAAATACGCTTATGGCTTTTTGACATTTTGGGCATTCGCTCTTCGATAAGTTCAAACAAATCTTTATGCATGATTCTACCTCGATTTTGCAAATTTGAGCACTAATATAACAGATACATTATCGCATTTATTGTCGGATTTGTCAAGTTATTTTACAACTTTATTTATTGACGGGAACGCACTTTCATGGTAGAATATTGGCAGATGTGCATGGGAGGGATATTATGCTTTTATTGCCTGAGGTTTTCAAGGAAAGAATGAAAATGCTTCTCGGTGAGAAATACCCGTCTTTTGAAAACGAAATAGTGTCAAATGCACCCTCAAAGGCTTTATTTACAAACGGCTGTGCTTTGGACTTACAGAAGTACTCCGCCTCTCCTATCCCCTTTTACAACAACGGCTTCTACTTTGACTATGACGGCATCGGCAACGAGCCTATTCACCATGCCGGCAGCATATATATTCAGGACCCGTCGGCAATGGCATCAATTGCAGCGGTATCGGATTACAGCTTCCGTAATGTGCTTGACATGTGTGCCTCTCCCGGCGGCAAGAGTCTCGGTGCTTCTCTTCTGATGAATGACGGCGGTATTCTTTTATGCAACGAATATGTTCCCTCTCGCTGCAAAACGCTTGTCGGAAACATTGAAAGATTCGGAATAAAAAACGCCATTGTAACCTGTCTTGACATGACACAAAAGAATGAGCTTTCAGAGCTTTATGAGGAATATTTTGACCTTATAATCTGCGATGCTCCCTGCAGCGGCGAGGGTATGTTCAGAAAATACCCTGAAGAAGCCTTATCCGAGTGGTCGGTTGAAAATATAAGGAACTGTTCGGACAGGCAAAAGGAAATTCTTGACAATGCGGTTTCTTTATTAAAGGAAGGCGGTCTTTTACTTTACTCTACCTGCACCTTTTCCTTAGACGAAAACGAAATGCAGGCTGATGAATTTCTTTCACGTCATCCCGAATTTGAGCTTATTCCCGTAAGCAAGGCGGTTCAGGATGCAACTGTCGGCGGTTATATATTCGAGGGATGCAAGCACGAAAGCGTAAGTCTTACAAGGCGGTTTTATCCCCACCTTTCAAAGGGCGAGGGGCAATTTATTGCATTATTCCGAAAGACGGGCACATCTCTTTCCTCCACAAAAAAGGAAAAGTACAAGAGTCCCCTTTCAAAGCCGTCGGAGTCTGAGACAAAGGTACTTTCCGAGTTTATTAAAAAGACCATGAAAAGCTTTGATTTTTCTCGTGTTTTCAAGTACAACGAGAATCTTATTTATGTTGATTTTGATGCAAAGATTCCATCAAAAAAGGTTTTCTCCTGCGGGGTAAAGCTCGGAGAAATTACAAAAAGCCGTTTTGAGCCTCACCACCAGTTTTTCAAGTGCCTTGGCATGGATTTCAAGCACACTGTTGATTTACATGACGGTGACGAAAGAGTATCAAAGTATCTCCACGGTGAAGTAATAGAAGCAGACATTGAAAACGGCTGGTGCGTTATTCTCTACGATGGAAGTGTTCTCGGAGGAGGAAAGGCTGTTGACGGAATGGTAAAAAACCATTATCCCAAGGGACTGAGGACTGTATAAAAAAAGGTGTATAAACGCAAAAAACCACGCATCTGCGTGGTTTTTTATCATTATTATTCCTTATCAAATCCAACCGCCATCGACGGTTACATTCTGTGCCGTAATGTACGAAGCACTTTCACTTGCAAGGAACAGCACCGCATGGGCAACTTCTAACGGTTTTCCCATACGTCCCATTGGAATCTCATCGCAGAGTGCGTTTATATCATCCGTTGAAAGGTGTGCGTTCATTTTTGTATCAATAAGTCCCGGTGACACGGCGTTTACCGTAACTCCGCTGGGTGCAAGTTCTTTTGCAAGAGCCTTTGTAAAGCCGTCAAGTCCTGCCTTTGAAGCAGAATATGCAACCTCACAGGAAGCTCCCGCATTCCCCCAGACTGAAGAAATATTAACAATTCGCCCCCACTTATTATGTACCATATTCTTAATCGCTTCTTTTGAGCAGAGAAAGGCTCCTTTAAGGTTTATATCCATTACTCTATCCCAATCATCAACAGATGTATCACAGAGCATTGAAACAAGGGACACGCCTGCATTATTTACAAGTATATCTATTTTACCAAAGTCTTTTTCAAGAAAATCAAACATATTCTTTACGTCTTCTTCCTTTGACACATCGGCAAAAACGGAAGTTGTCCCGACGCTGTACTTCTCAGAGAGTGTTTCGCAAAGCTCTTTTGCCAGGCTCTGCTTTGAGAAGGTATGAACTGCAACATTATACCCCTTTTGTGCAAATGCCTCGGCTATCGCCATGCCGATTTCTCCCGTCGCACCCGTTACAAGAACGTTTTTCATTTTCTGCACTCCCTTCACACCATGCCAAAAAGCACAAGACCTACTGTATGCATGGCAAAATTTGCAAACATATGGGTAAACCAGGAGGAATATATATTCTCGTTCTTTTCATTGAGATAATTGAATATAAATCCACCTGCTACAAGTCCCGTCAGCACAAGGGCAAGCAGCAGCGGTTCAAACATGGGTGCCGTCATACCGACATGGTAAACAGCAAAAAGAACGGGGCTTAATATGTATGCAAAGGCGCGGTTTGTGTACTTTTTCATTACAATAAAGCCAAAGCCTCTGAAGAAAAATTCCTCAAGGAAGGAATTCATAAAGGAAATATATACTGCAACATAAAGATAGTTTTCCTTTGTTATACCCATACCCGACGTAAGACTTCCCGCAACCTTTGAATAATCAAAGACATTCCGTGTCAAAAAGAAGCCTGCGACGATAAGTGCATATATTCCGACACCCAAAAGAACCGACATCCAAAGACCTTTCTTTTTGAAGCGGAAAAGGGCTTTAAAATCTCCAAAAGCCTCCTTATTTAAAACAAAATACAAGGCAGGAAGCACAAGGAAAAACAGTATTTTTATGGGTATTTTTGAAAAATACGCAGGATGTACAAAGGCATCTATAAAGGTTACTGCAAGGGAAAAAGCAAAAAGTGCAAATATGATATAAGCACTCTTTTTATTAAAGATTCCTTTCATACATGCACTCCTTTCATTTACAATCCAAAAATCAGTTTTACGTCGACTGCTCATTTACACAAGGGAGCTGATTTTATAGAATCTCATTGCATTATTATATGTGATTTCGCAGAATTCTTCGGAGGAAATTCCGAGAAGCTCTGCACATTTTTCTGCCGTGAATTTTATATAATCGCTTCTGTTAGTCTCTCCCCTATGAGGTACGGGAGTAAGATAGGGACAATCGGTTTCAACAAGGAGTCTTGACATGGCATCGGGGTGAAGATCGGGAAGGTTCTCGACAATCTCCACTATTTTTCTGGCGTTTTTGAAGGTGGTAACTCCGTTTACGGATATATAATATCCCATTTTCAAAACTTCCTTTGCCATTTCCATAGAGCCTGAAAAGCTATGGACAACCCCTATTACCTCGGGATATTCCCTCATTATTTCGAGTACATCCCCATGAGCCTCTCTATCGTGAATAACAACGGGTGCTCCAAGCTTTTTTGCGAGATTCATCTGTGCTCTGAACGCCTTCTTCTGTTCTTCCTTTTCCTCGGGTGTCCAATAATAGTCAAGTCCTATTTCACCTATTGCAACCGTCTTTGGGTTATTTACATACATGCTCTCTATCTCCAAGAGCCAGTTTTCATTTTGCATATCACGCACAGCGTCGGAGGGGTGAACTCCGACACTTGCATAGATATTATCATATTTTTGTGACAGCTCTACCGAAGCCTTGCTTGTTTTTAGGCTTGCACCGATATTACAGATTTTTTCGACACCGTTTCTCATTACTTCACAAAGAACTTCATGGCGGTTTTCGTCAAATCTGTCATCGTCATAGTGAGCATGGGAATCAAATATTCTCATCGGATTTCAGCACCGGGTGCAATTTCATCGTCAAGGAATGTAACAACCACCTTATCCCCGGCAGATGCTGCAAGAATCATACCGAAGCTTTCAACTCCGCGAAGCTTTACGGGCTTAAGGTTAGATACAAGTGTTACCTTCTTACCGATAAGGTCCTCGGGCTTATACGAAAGGGCAATACCCGATACCACCTGTCTCTTCTTTCCGCTTCCGTCATCAAGCTGCAGGCACAAAAGCTTATCGGACTTAGGCACAGGCTCACATTCAAGAACCTTTGCACAAATAAGCTTTACCTTCATAAAGTCATCAATTGTGATTTCGGAAACCTCTGTTTCCTGCTTGTTTTCCTCAGCCTTTGCCTTGGACTTTTCTTCCTTTGCCGCTGCCTTTTCTGCTGCAAGTCTATCTGCCTCAAGGCGTGCATTGAATTCCTTTTCGTCTATTCTCATAAAGAGCGGTGTGGGAGTTGCTGTTACCTTTGCACCGTCTTCATACTTATAGCCGAACTTCTCTGCATCTGTCCAGTTTTCAATCTTAAGCTGTGTTTTATTTTCCGAGGAGCAAATCTGCGTCATAATCGTATCTGCCGCCGCAGGAATAAAGGGTGACAGCATAACGGCACATATTCTGATGCCCTCAACCAGGTTATAAAGAACGGTAGAGAGTCGTGCCGTTTTTGTCTCATCCTTACCGAGAACCCAGGGTGCTGTTTCGTCAACATACTTATTAAGACGTCTGAGCACCGTCATAATTTCATCGGTAGCATCTGCAATATGAAGGCTCTCAATTGCTTCTGTTACCTTCTTATATCCGTTTTCAACCGTAGAGATAAGGTCATTATCAAGTGCCTCATCAACCTCTGCGGGAGAAGGAATTGTTCCGCCGAAATACTTATTTACCATGGCAACCGTTCTGTTAACCAGGTTACCAAGGGTATTAACAAGATCTGCATTGAATTTATTTACAAGCATTTCATATGTGATAGAGCCATCATTGAGGAAGGGCATTTCGCTGAGAACATAGTATCTTACGCCGTCTGTTCCGATAAGGTCGGAAAGGTAATCGGCATACATAACATTACCTCTCGACTTTGACATCTTATCCATTCCCGAAAGAAGCCAGGGGTGACCAAGAATCTTCTTGGGCATAGGCTCACCGAGTGCCATAAGAATTACAGGCCAGTAGATTGTATGGAATCTCAAAATATCCTTTCCGATAATCTGCAAATCCGCAGGCCAGTTCTTTTTATAAAGCTCAGAGCTTTCATCAACATCATAACCAATGGCTGTTATGTAGTTAATAAGAGCATCCATCCACACATAAATAACATGACCGGGGTCAAATTCAATCGGAACGCCCCACTTGAAGGTGGAACGGGACACGCAAAGGTCCTGAACGCCGGGTTTTATGAAGTTATTTATCATTTCCTTCTTTCTTGCCTCGGGGACAACAAAGTCGGGATTTGCTTCAAGATAATCCTCCAGGGGCTTCTGATACTTTGAAAGCTTCAAAAAGTATGCCGATTCCTTGGCTCTTGTTACGTCTCTTCCGCAGTCGGGACACTTACAGTCCTTTGCCTGTGTATCTGTCCAGAAGCTTTCGCAGGGAGTACAGTACCAGCCTTCATATTCTCCCTTATAGATATCGCCCTTATCATACAGCTTTTTGAAAATCTTCTGTACAGCCTTTACATGATAGTCGTCTGTCGTACGGATAAATCTATCATAGCTGATATTCATTTTTTCCCAGATTTTCTTCATTTCACCCGTAATATTATCTACATACTGCTGAGGTGAAATTCCCTTTTCTGCCGCTGCAAGCTCAATCTTCTGTCCGTGCTCATCGGCGCCCGTAAGAAAGAGCACATCATAGCCGCAAAGTCTCTTGAAGCGTGCAATACAGTCGGTAAGAATCATTTCATAGGTATTACCGATATGAGGCTTTCCCGAGGTATAGGGAATGGCTGTTGTGATATAATACTTTTCTTTCATTTTATCATCTTCCTTTCGGATTATTGTTCATTGTTATTATTTTGGGTATACAAGACAAACGCTGCGTTTCTTGTATACATTTCCTTATCATAAAGGTATTTTGAAAAAAGAGTAAGGGTTATAAGCATATACGGCAGAGTATACATGACAAGCAAAAAGCCTACCGTAAAGAGCGACACAACAAAGAGGGGCAAAAAGCTGAGAGACAAAAGCACATATTCATTTCCCGATGCCCTTCTGCAAATTCCTGCTATTAGGAAGCACTCGGAAAAGGTCTTTTCTCTTCGTTTTACGGATATATATATTCCGATTAAGCTCTTTGATGATACAACAAAGCCGACATATCCGAGAACAATCTTAAGTGCATTGAGGACAAACATTACAACATCTATTTCCTCTATGACCGCATTCACTCCGAAAATTCCCGAATAATAAAAATTATCACAGAAAAACACCAGCAGAATCAGCGGCAGAAAAGCAGCGGCTATCCTAAACACGACATAAAAGAAAAGTCTGTAAGCAAACGACAGTTCCCTTGTCGAGCCGAATGCACAAAACAAATCCGAAAGCTTCGGCCTCCCCGTTTCAACAGCGTTTATTTCAAACACACACAGTCCGAACATTATCGGTATGAGAAATGCCGCCGCAAGAACAAAATAAAGTGCAAAAAACAGCACCGAAACATCTGTATTCCCCGTAAGCAGCTCAAACATATACCCGAGTGATGAGCCAAACTGATATATGCCGATATAGCAGGCCCCGGTTATTACAAAAGCAAGTATATGACTCGGCCAATCGGAAAACAAAAGGCTTCTTGCTTTTCTTTTAAAATAAGTGCGTCTTGAGGTTTTACTAAGCTTTATATTTCCTGTCAAAGCCCCTATCTTCCCCCTTACATAGTACCTTTCAATTACAAGTATTTACCGTTTTCAGGTTTCTTAGCCACAAAGTTCAGCTATTGAAGCTATTCATGGCTTTATCTGTTTCGCCCTTATTCATAAGCGTAAGTGCCTCACAGACATCGGAAAGTCTTTCTTCAATTGCTTTAAGCTCATCATTTGTAAAGCTTGTCAGCACCCAATCGGCAAGTATCATTTCGGGGTGCGGCTTTTTACCGACACCGATTTTAATTCTTTTAAACTCCTCTGTGCCGAGGTGTTCTATAAGCGATTTCACGCCGTTATGACCGCCTGCGCTTCCCTTTTTCTTTATCTTAAAAGTACCCGGTTCAAAGGAAGTGTCATCATAGACAAAGGTTACATTTTCGACAGGGATTTTATAAAACTTCATTGCCTTTGCAACGGCAGTTCCCGACAGGTTCATAAAGGTTTGGGGCTTTAACAAAAGTGTTCTTTTTCCGCCAACTGTCGCTTCACCCACCAAAGCATCGAATTTCGCCGAAGTAATCTGAGTATTCCACTTCTTTGCCGCATAGTCGATGGCAATGAAGCCTGCGTTATGTCGGGTAGTTCTATATTTATCACCCGGGTTACCGAGTCCCACTATCATATGAGTAATGGGAGATTTGGTATCCTCTTTTTTTTCGATTTTCTTAAAAAGTTCAAATATATCCACGTTAATTCCTGTTTCTAAATACTTATTTTGTTTTTGCAAAAGCCAATTCAAAAAGTGCCTTTGCACGAAGTACCTCTCCCGACACATACAGGTATCCCATAAGTGCCTCAAAGCCTGTGGCGCGTTTATACTGGATAAGCTCACCGTGTTTGGGTGTATGATGGGTTTTTGCGTTACGTCCTCTTTTGAAAACTGCCATTTCCTTTTCGGTAAGGTGCTCAAGAATACGTTCAACACCGTCGCTCTGTGCCTCGCACGTAATTATTGCCTTTGATGCATGAACAAGGGATGCGGGCTTTACCTCACCCGAAAAGTTAAGAACATAGTCTCTTGCAAACAGCTCCATCACCGCATCTCCCATATATGCAAGTGCAAGTATGGGAAAATCATCGGGATTTCTGTTATTATCAAAAAGAATGGCTTTATTTATGCTTTCCATTATACTCTTTTCCATTTTGCGCCCTGAGGTGTATCTTCAATTACAATTCCGCGCGCCTTAAGCTCATCACGAATCTTGTCTGCCGTTGCCCAGTCTTTAGCCTTCTTGGCTTCAGCTCTCTGTGCTACAAGTGCATCAATCTCTGCATCCTCATCCGAGCTTTCGGTCTGCTTCTTTTCAAAGCCGAAGAGGGTGATGAGTTCCATAAAGATTTCATTAGCTTTTTCAAGGAACTCAAGGCTGAGGTTTTCATTTGCAAGTGCCTTATTGATATCACGGGTAAGCTCAAATATTGCCGCAATACCGTCTGCCGTATTGAAGTCATAATCAAGTGCTTCAATCATCTGCTGTCTTCTTCCTGCAAAGGTTTCGAGAGCCGCCTTTTCTTCATCGGAAAGTACAAGGCCGTTATCCTTTGCATTCTTTATTCTGAATGCAAGGTTTTCTTCACAGTTATTAAAGCGTTCAACCGACGCCTTTGCCTGAATCATTGCTTCTTCGCTGAAATTAACAGGACTTCTGTAATGAGCAGAAACAATAAAGAAGCGGATTGCTTCATAGCTATACTGCTTTGCAACGTCTCTTACCTTAAAGGAGATACCCGACTTTGACATCTTCTGTCCGTCGGTGAGAATATACGCATTATGAATCCACATTCTTGTAAATGTTGTATCATTACAGCCGCAGCAAGCGTTATAGCTTTCGGACTGTGCAATTTCATTTTCATGGTGAGGGAATGCAAGGTCCTCGCCGCCTGCGTGAATATCAATATTATTGCCGAGGTATTTTTTACTCATGGCAGAGCATTCAATATGCCAGCCGGGTCTGCCCTTACCCCAAGGGCTATCCCAGTAAGGCTCGCCGGGCTTTGCCGCCTTCCAAACTGCAAAATCAAGGGGATCCTCCTTGATATCGGCAACGTCTATTCTTGCACCGCTTATAAGGTCGTCAATATCCTTATGGGAAAGCTTACCATAGCCCTTGAACTTACGTGTTCTGAAGTAAACGTCTTTATCCTCGCCGCTTGAGCCTTCGGGTGCTACTGCGTAAGCCATACCGTTATCGACAAGTGTCTTTACAATGTCGATAATCTCGGGTATATTCTCTGTTGCCTTCGGGTGGTTTGTTGCAGGAACAACGCCAAGTCCCCCTGCATCGACAAAGTACTCCTTAATATACTTTTCGGCAACCTCCTTTACGGTTGTTCCCTCTTCATTCGCTCTCTTTATGAGCTTATCGTCGATATCGGTAAAATTCTGTGTGAAATTAACCTTATATCCTCTGTATTCGAGATAACGTCTTAAAAAATCAAAGATAACAAAGCATCTTGCGTTACCTACATGGAAATAGTCATAAACCGTAGGACCGCAGGTATACATTCTTATTGTATCGCCGTCAAGAGGCAAAAGTTCTTCATACTGCTTTGTCATTGT
>JAZQIW010000102.1:0-30099 GCA_045541355.1 Eubacteriales bacterium
TGGTGGAGGCGAGGAGAGTCGAACTCCTGTCCGAAAACCCATTCATACACCTTTCTACGAGCGTAGTCTGTTGTTAAAATTCCCTGCAAATGCCATCAACAAACAAACGGCAAAAGCAGGTAGCTTCATAAGTTCATGCCGGCCCGCAAAGCTTAGAGCCGTTCACGTTCACCGCTAAAGTGACACCGAGTTCTGAGCCGCGGTGCTCTCAGAGTCGATGGCCGCCGTTAGTTAGGCAGCGTAAGCTAAATTATTGTTAGCGTTTATATTTAGGTTGCAGTCCTTTAAGGCCGCCTGCATTCCTGCTCGCTTAGCATACTTCAAAATCCCCGTCGAAACCTTTACGCCCCCGTGAATTCTGTTTTCATTGCCATTTTATCATAAAATCTTAAAAAAGTCAATACAATTAAGGGTGTTAATCGTCATTTTACCAAAAATCATTCCCCTGTAAATGAGCAGTTTCAACAAAAAAATGATAAAACAAATCTTTACAAATATTTGTATTGACAAAAGACAAGGCATTGTGTTATAATTCATTTGTATATAATTGCGTAAATAGCAATAAAATAATGTATTAAGGAAGTATTTGCTATGAAAAAATCAACATTTCGCAAGGCCTTGATCCTTTTGGCGCTTATGATTGCAGTGGCAATTCCTGCGGCTGCTCTTACAGGCTCCGGCACATCCGATGACCCCTATATGGTTACATCGGCGGATGACCTTCTTGAAATCGGAAATTATCCTTCCGCTTATTTTCAGCAGAACGGAAATATCGTGATTAACGATGCAAACCTGTTCAAGAGTGACGCAAACGGAGTGATTACAGAAGCAAACGGTGCAGTAGAGTGGACTCCTGTTGACTTCTCGGGTACTTATAACGGCGGCGGTTACTATATCACAGGTCTTTATGTTACAAGTAATAATGCAAACGGCGGTCTTTTCGGCACACTCACAGATGCAAATGTAATCAATCTGAAACTTGATTTTGCACTTGTTGAATCAGACGAATACGCAGGTATCGTAGCAGCAAAGGCTGAAGGTGCAACAGCTATCAGTAACGTTGCTGTATCCGGTTCAGTAATCGGTAAGACTACAAAGACAATGAATACAGTCGGCGGTGTTGTAGGTCTTCTTGGTAAGGGTGCGACAATCAATGATACGGCAAGCTACGCAGACGTTACGGGCGCAACAAGTTACAGCGCAAACGTAGGCGGTATTGCAGGTGTTAACTACGGTGCTGTTACAGCATCCGGCTTTGGCGGTAATGTTTACGGCACAGCAACATACTATGATGCTGCAATCGGCGGTGTTGTAGGTTATAACGCAGGCTCCGTAAAGAACTGCCGTGTCGGTAACATGGCGAAGGTCGGCGGCGAGAGCACAGCTCTTGTTAATGACTGCTTTGTAGGCGGCGTTGTAGGTCTCAATAAGGGTACGGTTGAATATAATGTAAATGAGAGCGCAGTTACTGCAAAGAACTACTCCAGCGGCGACAGCATCGTTGCAGCAGGTGGTATTGTAGGCGCGACAATAGATGCAGGCGTTTCCGAAAGTAAGAACTCAGGTTCAGTTTTCGGCGAATACGTATACGCAGGCGGTGTTGCAGGCGTTGCGGTTTCCGACAGCGGTGCTTATATAGTTGAAAAGTGTGATAACGAAGGTGAAGTTTCCTCTGCATACGGTGTTGCAGGCGGTATCGTCGGCAGAGCAGTAGCAGCAGGTGAGGGTTATGTCACAATCAAGCTTTCTGTTGTGGACTGTAATAACACAGGCGCACTTTCAGGTAATGCAACAGGTGAGGTTGCAGGTGAGACAGCAACAGTTGAAAGCGCACAGGTTGTTCTCGGCGAGGAAGTATCTGCTTACGCAGGCACATGCTCTTCCAAGACTCTCAGCGTAATCACAGCAGCATCCGAGCAGTACGGTGCAAACATTCAGGCTACCGGTGAAGGTTCAATGTCTAAGCTTCAGATAGGCAGCACAGATAAGTACATTGTACGCTTTAACGGTGCAAGAGGTATCTTTGCTCCCAGACCTGTTATTGTTACATGGACAATGGTTACAGATACAGGTGCTGTTGAAATTGTTTCTGTTGATGCAAGCGGTCTTACACTTGCAGACGGCACACTTTCGGGTGAATTGAAGTTTAAGGTTTACACACCCGATACTCTTACAGCAGCAACAAGCGTTGTGGGCGTTTCGGTTGGCAACCAGTTTGTACTTGCAGACTTTGTAGGTGTTGACACCTCCAAGAGATGTGTTGAGTATACGGCTAACATTTCCGCAGCTACAACAGCGACAGGAACAATCAACGTAAATGTTCACGTTGTTGATACAACAGATGCCATGAATCCTCTTTGCGACAAGAAGACAGCATCCAAGTAAGATACGGACAAAACCAATAGAATGGGGGACAGTAAATGCTGTCCCCTTGATTTTTTAAGACGGGGTGAGACGGTGGCATACGTGTATATAGTCCGATGCGGAGACGATACACTCTATACGGGCATAACAAAGGATATTCAAAAGAGAATGAAAACGCACCTTGGCGGAACGGCAACGGCGGCAAAATACACAAGAAGCCATAAAGTGTCTGAGCTTTTGTCGCTGTGGATGTGTGATGATTACAAAGCGGCGGCAAAGCTTGAGTATGCCATAAAGAAGAAGCTTACAAGAACGCAGAAGTGGGAGCTTGTGGCAAATCCCGATAGCCTGTGCGAGGTTTTTCCGCACCTGTCCGAACTTCAATTCACCCATCTTGACGGGATAACGCTTGAGGATTGCGTTGAAGGAAAAGTGAAGTCAGAGATAGAAGAAAAATAATTAATTGCACGCTTTGCGGAATATTGACAAAGACGGCAGGGTATAATATAATATTTATGGAAAACAACTCGGATGGGAGTGGATAATATGTTGTGTCCAAATTGCGGAAAAGATAATGTTGAGGGTTCAAAATTCTGCGGTGCTTGCGGAGCAAAAATGCCTGAAAACCTACAAGCGGCTGAGCAGAACAATGAATCTAAGCCTTCGGCAGAGTTTGTGCAGTACGAAGACGGGCAGTATTCTGACGGGCAGTATGCGCCGAAGCAGTATTCCGATGTGCCGTCGGAACAGTATATTTATGATAATCAGCAGTATATGCAGCCTCAGGAGCAGTACGGCGAAGCTAATGCACAGTATGTACCTCAGGAGCAGTACGGCGATGTTAGTGCACAGTATGTACCTGTTCAGGAACAGTATGTGTATCCTAACGCCGTGCGTAAGCCGAGAAAAAGCAAGAAAAGCCGAAGAAAGACAGCCTTCTTCAAACGCTATGGCAGACTGATAGCATTGATATCGGCGGTGGTAGTTGTTCTGATTGCGGTGGCGGCGGGAGTCGGCTCATGTATGTCGAAAAACAAGCTTGATGTAAGCGAGTATCCTCTTTTATATAAAAGTGACGGAGATTGGAAGTATATATATGTCGGCGAAAAGGAAGGCAAAATTCTCACCACCGACAGCGATGCAAGAGAAGCATACATAAAGGTGCCAAGCGGCGGAAATAAGATTTTCTTTGCCGAGGAATACAGTCTTGGTGAGTTTGATTTGTGTTACAGAAAAACAAATGTAAAGGATCCCAAGAAGGGAACGGTAATTATTGAGCGCGGAGTTTCGGACTACTATGTGACGGTTGACGGAAATAGTGTGTTCTATCTGAAAAACAACCGCCTGTATGTGTCTGACACCAAGAAAAGCGAGCTTATAGCAAAGGACGTGTCACAGCTTCTTGAGCTTTCGCCTGATTGCAGGGGTGTTCTGTACAGAGCAGAAGACGGAGAGCTTTTCTATACCGAGGGCAAATGGACAATATCGGTTGGCGGACAGGATTGTAAGTATTACTATTTTTCCGATGACGGAACAAAAGTGTTTGTGGTTGAATACGGCGTGTACGGCGAGGATTTGTCTGTATGCAACACCGAAAAGGGTGCCAAGCCTTATGAAATAGGCAAGGACATTGAGACTTATGTAAGCGACGATAATTACGATGTATTTTACTATATATCGGACAACAAGCTTTATTACAAGCAGGGCACGAAAAAGAGCATTCAGATAGAGCTTGACGGACAGGTTGAGGAAATTTATACCTGCCTTACCGGAGAAGAAACAGAGTTTCTTGCATCGGTATACGGTGATGATACCGACAGCCTTTTCCTTCTCGAAGACGGAAAGGCAAGCCTTGTGCTTGATGACTATTCTTACAGCTATGAGTATCCGCTTCAGATTGTTAAAAGCGTTGACGTTGACAGGGAAACAACCTATTACCGTAAGGGAACAGAGCTTTATGAAATAGAGCTTCCCGAAAATATAGGTCAGATGGCTGTTGAAGGTAAATATCTCTATGCAATTGTTGACTACAATGAAGATGCCGTTCTTTGCAGATACAAAATCGGCAAAAAGGGCATAGATTTTTCATCGCCAAAGGAGATTACCGATAATGTTTCCTACTTCATTCCGTGGGGTGAAAAGGGCTCATCGCTTGTAATTCTCCATGACGACAATGCCCTTGGAGTTTTTGACGGAAGCAAATACCATGAGGTTACGTCTGATATTGCAGATTGGTATGGTTATATTGACGGAAAGATGATATTCTGCGAGGATGCAGACAGCGACGGCGTAGGTGTCCTTTCACGCTTTAACGGCAGAACAAGCAAGGTACTTGAAGAGGATGTGTATTATCATCTTGTTGTTATGTATGAAAATGACCTTATTTACTATGTTGATGATACCGACACGCTCTATCGTCTCAAAGGCTTTAAGAAAACTGAAATAGATGATGATGTCTATGACGTAAGGCATCATCTGATTAATGCCGTTCTTACCAATGAAATGCTGAAGGAATAAGCTACTAACAGCAGGAATTTTCATATTCTCTCATTCTTGAGTCAAGCAATTCGCTGATGTCTTCTTGGCATCAGCGTTTTTTTCTTTCTTCTTTTTGTTACTTTGGGAGTTACTTCCTGCCAGACAAGAAGTAACTTAAATAAGCAAATAAAAAGTAACTTAAAGAATTACAACTCAAATCAAGAAAAGAAGAAGAAAAGAAGAAGAAAAACAAAAACCATAAAAGTATTGACTTGCAGAGTAAAAAAAGCTATAATTGTATTGTGTAAATGTCAAAAAGAAAGGAATTGAAAGCCTTGAGTAATGTAAGCTTCTTTAAAACAAATAAGACGGCACGTGCAGTAGTGTGCCTTTTGCTTTTCGTTCCCCTTGTAATAGCAATAATATCGGGAGTGTTTACAGACCCTAACTCCGTTACGGCAAATAGCCTTGAACATATCACTGTAACTGCATCCAAAACAGGTCATGTGTTTGAATTTAGTGATAGCCATACGCTTGAGCTTTATTCCTCCGTGTCTCATAATGCAAGAAAAATTGACGGTACTTTCCGCGACTTCTCTCTTGAAACACCTTATAGTGTCACCTTCAGAGAGAATACGGGCGACCCCATTACATATGAATTTTATATGACAACAAATAAGGATGACTGCGTCTACGTTTCCCCCGCAGGAGAATACTTTATGATGGCAGCCGAAATTGCCGAAAAGCTTATTGTCAGAGAAGAATTTTCTTCCCTCAATGACCTTATGCCCCTTCCTGCAATTTCCGTCTCGGGCTTCATAGACGGTGTTTCTCTTGAGCCGGATTCCTATGAATGGACATATACAGCTCTTGACGGAACTCTTGCTACTGTAAAGAATACCTCAAAGGCTAAGAATCCTGTAATCAAATTCGATAACAGTGATGAGGGCTTCCTTTCGGTTGGTTTTGATAAGACACCCGACTCTCTTAAGTTGACTCTTAAGAACGGCGCAAGCATAGTGTTCGATGATAAATACGAAAACTTCTCCACAGTCAAGAATACCTCATATACCTCCGACACTCCGCTTTCTCTGACGGTTGTTGCGGAGTGGTATGAAATCGAGGGAGCAGAGTTTTACGGCTCTGCAACATATACGGCAGACCTGCTTTATGATGTTGCACCCTCTTACAGAATAGTTGATGCCAACGGCGTTTATGCCGGTGACTTTACGGTTCTCAGAATGAGCGACTTTAATGACGGAGAAAAGCTTACGATTATAAATGACCTTGGTATTCCCGAGCAGACAAATGTCTATGATATTGATGAAGAGGGCATAAAGATTGCGTTTATTCCTTTCTCGCCCGATGCTGCTGTCGGCGAGCATACACTTACACTCAAGACCGAAAGCGGACATACAAGCGAGGTTACCGCAAAGGTAAAGAGTGCCAAGGAGCTTACAAGCCAGACCCTTATTATTGAGGAGGATTCCTTGAGTAAGGCGTTTACCGAGGCAGGTCTCAAGGAATTCAATGACCTTGTTCTAAAGCTTACCTCCGAAAGCGTAAATCAGCATCTCTATGAAGGAAAGTTTGTATACCCCACAGGCTCGAATAAGACGGCACCCGGCTCTGCGACATTCGGTACACACCGTAAGGTGCTCAGCCTCTATACCGGCGAATATACCCAGAACGGTCTTGACCTTGCGGCGCAGAACGGACAGGATATTAAGGCATCAAACAGCGGTAAGGTCGTGTTTGCAGGAGAAAATACTTTCTTTGGAAACCTTGTGGTTGTTGACCATGGCTGCGGAATACTTTCCTACTACGGAAACCTTGAAAGCATAGACGTCAAGGTCGGCGATTCAGTTGTTAAGAATGATACGGTGCTTGGTAAGGCAGGCTCAACAGGCTTTGCCTGTGTTGTTGACGGTGCTTCGACAAAGTCTACAACCCTCACCCACTTTGCGTTCTCCTTCGGCGGCGTGTTCATCGACCCCCAGAGTCCCTGTAAGTACGGTGTAAACTTCTGATAATAAATAATGCGGCAGCCGAAAGACTGCCGCACTTTTATGAATTAATTATTCATTATTCATCATTCATTATTAATTAAAAAATCCTGTCGAACAGGAAATATCTTGAAAATGAACAGTAAAAAAATAAAAAATCCCGTCTTTCGACAGGATTTTTCATCATGGTGCTCCTGCGGAGAATCGAACTCCGGACACCTAGATTAAAAGTCTAGTGCTCTACCGGCTGAGCTACAGGGGCAAAACCGACTACAAGTAATCAGCCCTAATAATATACCATAAAGAAACTTGTTTGTCAAGAACTTTTTTGGTTTTTTTAATTAAAGGGCAAATTTAAATCCGAATTGTTGTTTTTTTATATTCAAAGTAGTAGAATAAACAACTTGAAATATCTTGAAAAATGAAATGTTGAATGGTAAAATAAATAAAAAAGACCAAGAGGTGAAATTGCATGGAAACAGGCGCATATATCCGCAAGCTTCGCGAGGATAAAGGCATGACAAGAGAGCAGTTCGGCGAGATGTTCGGCGTTTCTGCCCAATCGGTGCAGAAATGGGAAAACGGAAACACTCTTCCCGAAACCTCAAAGCTTATAAAAATGGCAAGTATCTTTGATGTTTCTCTTGATGATATGCTTTTGTCAAGGGATGCAAGAACGGTTGAAATAATAAACTACAACAAAGAGGTTAAACCCAGCTATGATAAAATTCATGTCTGGGAGGATTATAGTGCAACGCTTATGACCGAATATACTCAGTCGGTCGAGGAAGGGCTCGACATAGAGGTGTACGGAGAGCTTTTCAAGGCAGTGTCGCTTCTCCCGAGGGGCGAAATCAAAACAAAGCTTGCAGATATAATCTATGATACGGTTTCGACGGCAAAAAGCGTTGAAGGATATAAGTATAACGAGCCGAGCGACCTTGAGGGCATAAAGGCGTTAAGAAAGCCCTATGAGCTTTCCGGTAAGGTTGATAAGAGTACTCTCGAGGATAAAATCCACGGCGCATGGGTGGGCAGAATTGCAGGCTGTTTTCTCGGCAAGGCTGTTGAGGGAATAAAAACAGACGAGCTTGTGCCCTTCCTTAAGCGAACAGATAACTATCCCATGTACAGATATATTCTTTCCACAGACTGTACCGATGAGAACTGCGAGGGCATGAAATACAGAATAGAACCCCGTAAGGTTTTCCCCGACACTACCAAATTTATGCCTACGGATGATGATACCAACTATATGGTTATCGGTCAGCTTGTTGTAAATAATCATACAAGAGATTTTAAACCCGAGGACATGATGAATGTATGGCTGCGATATCAGCCGAAGGATGCATACTGTACGGCGGAAAGACGTGCGTTTGTTAACTTTGTTCAGGGCTACCATCCACCTGAATCTGCAAATTATAAGAATCCCTTCCGCGAATGGATAGGCGCACAGATAAGAGGCGACTATTTCGGATACATAAATCCGGGCTCTCCCGAGTTGGCGGCTGAAATGGGCTGGAGAGATGCATCAATATCCCATATAAAGAACGGTATTTACGGAGAAATGTTTGTCTCGGCAATGATAGCGGCAGCAGCGGTAACAAGTGATGTCTCGGAAATAATATATGCAGGTCTCGGAGAAATTCCCGCAACAAGCAGACTCTATGAGTCGATAATGACGGTTGTTGATATGTTTAAAGAGGGCAGAACAAGCGAAAGCGTGTTTGAATATATCCATTCCGTGTGGGATGAGTATTCGGGTCATGGCTGGTGTCATACAATATCCAACGCCATGATTGTTGCTGCTTCACTTCTTTACGGCAAGGGAGATTTCGGAAAATCCATATGTCTTGCAGTTCAGACAGGCTTTGATACCGACTGTAACGGCGCAACGGTGGGCTCGATTCTCGGTATGGCAGGCGGGTATGATTATGTGCCCGAGTGCTGGAAGGAGCATCTTAATGATACTCTTGAAACAACAATCTTCGGCTATGAAAAGGTGAAGATCAGCGAGTGCGCCAAGAAAACAATGGAGCACGTGTATGTTGCAGAATAACGCCCGAAAGCAGATGCTTTGCAGATAATATAATTTGTTGAATGATTTCCCCGAGCGCATAAAGGAAGATGCGGTCGGGGATTTTGTGTTGTAAATTTGCCCAAAAAATGACCAAAAAAAACAGCAAAATCATCCAAAGCGACTTTTTTGAAGTCGTGTGGGAAAATTTTTCAAAAAAAGCCTTGACAATTCATAAATATTATATAGAATATAATAGAATAAATTTTATTACTGTTTTGCTTGAAATGTCGGATTTCGGGCAACATGGAGGATTTAAAAATGAGTTTAAAGAACTACAAGGAAATTGACACTAACAAGGTGGAAATGAACATCGTTGTTGCAAAGGATGTTTTTGAAAACGCAATTAACACTGTTTTCAAGAAAAACGCAAAGCACATTTCCATTCCCGGCTTCAGAAAGGGTAAGGCAACAAGAGGTCTCGTAGAAAAGTTCTACGGCAAGACGGTATTCTATGAGGATGCCATTAACGACCTTCTTCCTTCCGAAATTGATTCTGCAGTCAAGGAAACACCTTACAGAATAGCAGGTATGCCCGAGGTTACAGACGTTGACTTTGAGGCAGAGGAAGGCATCGTATGTGTTGTTACTTTTGTAAGATATCCCGATGTTAAGGTTTCTTCCTACAAGGGTCTTAAGGTGGAAAAGGTAACAGTTGAAACAAGCAGCGAAGAGGTTGAAGCTGAGCTTGAAAGAGTAAGAGCACGCTACTCCAGAACAATCTCTGTAAACGACAGAGCAGCAAAGAAGGGCGACACGGTTGATATCAACTACGAAGGCTTCTGCGACGGCGTTGCATTTGAAGGCGGCAAGGCTGACGGCCATAAGTTAAAGCTTGGCAGCGGCACATTCATTCCCGGCTTTGAAGAACAGATTGAGGGCAAGGAAATCGGAGAAGAATTTGACGTAAATGTTAAGTTCCCCGAAGAATACCATGCTTCCGAGCTTGCAGGCAAGGACGCAACCTTCAAGTGTAAGCTTTGCGGCATTGAATATGAAGAGCTTCCCACACTTGACGATGAGTTTGCAAAGGATGCCTCTGAATTTGACACACTTGATGAATACAAGGCAGACATTAAGGCAAATATAGAAAAGAGACATGATGCTGAGGCAGAGGTGAGACTTGCAGAAGACCTCACAAAGGCACTTGTTGCAAATGTTGAAGCAGACATTCCTTCCGTACTTGTTGACAAGGAACAGGATATGCTTGTTCGTGAATACGATTACAATTTAAGAGCACAGGGCCTCAGCCTTGAAATGCTTGTTAAGTATACAGGCATGAAGGTAGAGGACATCAAGGAAAGATATAAGGAGCAGGCTGAAGTTAATGTTAAGAAGCAGCTTGCGCTTGACGAAATCATCAAGGCAGAAAAGCTTGAAGCAACCGATGAGGATATCGAAAAGAAGTATGAAGAAATGGCTGCTCAGTTCGGTATGAAGGTTGAAGACGTTAAGGCAAGAATTACTGCTGAAGACCTCGGTATGGATGTAAAGAGCATCAAGGCATTTGAGCTTGTAAAGGACGCTGCAAAGGTTACAGCAAAGACCGTTTCGGCAGAAGAATTTGCAAAGATGAATGCTCCCGAGGAAGCAGGCGAAGAACAGCCCAAGAAGAAGACAGCTGCAAAGAAGACAACCACAAAGAAGGCAGCAGAGAAGGCAGAGGGCGAAGAAAAGGCTGAAAAGGCTGAAAAGGCTGAAAAGGCTGAAAAGGCTGAAAAGGCAGAGAAGGCTGAAAAGGCAGAGAAGGCTGAAAAGGCAGAGAAAAAGCCCGCCGCTAAGAAGACTGCAACCAAGAAGACAGCAGAAAAGGCTGAGGGTGAAGAAAAGGCAGAAAAGAAGCCTGCTGCAAAGAAGACCTCGACCAAGACCGCAACCAAGAAGGCTGCTGCAAAGAAGGATGAAGAATAATCTTCATTCCTTGGTGCTTTAAGGTTTCCTTAAATACTTGAAGATTTGTGCGTGCAGCTTTTGTACGCACATCTTTGCTTAATGAGATACTGTCAGAATACCCCGTTTTTCGACAATATGCCGATTAAACTTGTTGGGTAAAAGACACAAAAGAAAAGGTATAAGTTAAAACATAAAAAAAGAAAGGATTGAAGATTATGGCACTCGTACCAATGGTAGTAGAACAGACAAATCACGGAGAACGCTCCTATGATATCTATTCCAGACTTTTAAATGACAGAATCATTTTCCTCGCAGACGAGGTAAATGACACCACCGCCTCCCTTGTTGTGGCACAGCTTCTCTACCTTGAAGCACAGGACCCCGATAAGGATATTGACCTTTATATCAATTCTCCCGGCGGTTCAATTTCTGCAGGCATGGCGATTTATGACACAATGAACTTTATCAAGTGCGACGTTTCCACCATCTGCATAGGCATGGCGGCAAGCATGGGTGCATTCCTGCTTTCCTCGGGTGCCAAGGGTAAGAGACTTGCACTTCCCAACAGCGAAATTATGATTCACCAGCCTCTCGGCGGTATGCAGGGACAGGCAAGCGATATCAAAATCCACGCTGACCATATTATCCGCATCAAGGAAAAGATGAACAGAATTCTTGCTGCTCAGACAGGTAAGCCTTATGAGCAGGTATGTCTTGATACCGACCGTGATAATTTCCTCACAGCAGAGCAGGCACTCGAATACGGTCTTATCGACAAGGTTATCGACAAGAGAATTTAATGGAAGGAATTTGACGAATGCCACAGAATTCTAACATCAAAACCTGCTCCTTTTGCGGCAAGAAGGAAACGGATGCAGGACGCCTGATATACGGCCCCGGAGGGGTAAATATATGCGAGAGCTGTGTTTACCTTTGTGAAGAGCTGCTTGAGGGAATGGAATACGAGGATGAGCTGAGAGGCGAGGCGGGAGCCGGTAAAAAGAATAAAGACGATGTATTGTCTGAGCTTTCCCTTGACACTCTGCCTAAGCCCCGCGAAATAAAAATGGAGCTTGATAAGTATGTTATCGGTCAGGACAGAGCCAAAAAAGCTCTTTCCGTGTCGGTTTATAACCACTATAAGAGGCTCCTTCATGAAAAGACAAAGTCCGAGGGGGATGTGGAGATTCAAAAGAGCAATGTGCTTCTTTTGGGACCTACGGGCGTAGGAAAAACACTTCTTGCCCAGACCCTTGCCAAGTTTCTTAAGGTTCCCTTCGCCATTGCCGATGCCACGACCTTGACAGAGGCGGGCTATGTCGGTGAGGACGTAGAAAACATTCTTTTAAGGCTCATTCAGGCGGCAGACTTTGACGTTGCAAAGGCGGAAAAGGGCATCATTTATATTGATGAAATCGACAAGATAAGCCGAAAGAGCGAGAACCGTTCCATAACGAGAGACGTTTCGGGCGAAGGTGTACAGCAGGCACTTCTCAAGATTGTTGAGGGAACAACTGCCAATGTTCCTCCTCAGGGCGGAAGAAAGCACCCCAATCAGGAGTTTATACAGATAAACACAAAAAACATTCTCTTTATTTGCGGCGGGGCCTTTGACGGCATTGAGCAGATTATAGAAAAGAGAGTGGAATCCAAGAGCACCCTCGGCTTTGGAGCAGAGGTTAAGACAAAGAAGGAAAAGGCACTTTCGGATATTCTTGCAAAGGCAGAGCCGGAGGACCTTGTAAAGTACGGAATTATCCCCGAGCTTGTGGGAAGAATCCCCCTTGTTGTTTCGCTTGAGCATCTTGATAGGGCGGCACTTGTAAAAATTCTGACAGAGCCGAAAAACGCCATTACAAAGCAGTATGAAAAGCTGTTTGAAATGGACGGCGTAAAGCTTAGTTTTGATAATAAGGCACTTTTGGCAATTGCAGAAAGAGCAGAGCAGAGAAAAACCGGAGCAAGAGGCCTTAGAGCTATTATAGAGCCTGTTATGACAGAGCTTATGTATAACCTTGATGACGAGCAGAAGGAGCTTACCATCACGGCAAAGCTCTTTTCGGAAAAGAAAAAGGCTTCCTCTGATAAATAAACGCAGTCTTTGACATTTTTCTTGAATAAAGGCAACAAACAGATTTGACAACAGGTGGATTATGGATAGAGTATGCCTTGAAAAGGCAAAGGAAATTGTATGCAGAACGGATGCCGTTTTTGCATATGTTTCTCATAGTGAAACGATAACATCGGATAAAAAGGGCATAGGCTTTGTGGCATCACTGTGTAATGATAAAAGAGAGCTGTCCGATGGCTGTGCGGCAGATAAAATAGTAGGAAGAGCCGCAGCCCTTCTGTTTGTATTTCTCGGCATAAAGAGCGTATATGCAAAAACCCTGAGCAAGGGTGCGGCATGTATATTTGACGAACATGGCATAGAGTACGAATATGAGACGATGACACAGGCTATTGTCAACCGAAAGGGTGACGGGCTTTGTCCCATGGAAATGGCGGTAAAGGATGTAAACACACCGAATGAGGCTCTTGATGCGGTAAATCGGACACTTGATAATTTAAGAAAACAAAAGTAAAGGCAGCCATAGGCTGCCTTTGTTTGCAGATAAACCAAAAAAACATAGAAATGCCCGACCGCCGTTGTTTGGAGGTCGGGCATCGCTTAAATCGTGAAAAACAGCATTTGTGTCAGTCCCGGAAGGAAACGTTGCTAATATAAAAGTTCTTTGCGGGCTTTCTTACAAGAAAGCGAAAAAACGTGCTGTTTGTAGCTATTTGTCAAGTCGGTATTCAACGGTAAAGGCTTCTTCCTTACTCGGCTGAACTCTTACGAGAACGGCATCACCCGGCATGAGCTTTAAATCAAGCTTGTCGGTGCTGTCGGAAAGAAGGTGCTGTCTGCCGTCATTTCGGTTTACCTCATATACTCTGAATGAGCCGCAAAGGACAAGAGAGATATCTGCCTCTTTGAGATAGTCACGGTTGAGAACAAGAAGATAGTCATTGCCGTATTGGTCGCAAAGCTCACCGACAGAGGTGCGCTTGGGGAGAGAACAAGAGAGAATTTTGCTGTCGGAAATCTTGTCGGGTGACATTCCCTCAAGATATGTATCGGGGACAACGGGGAGAAGGTCATCGGAATGGAAAACGAATCTGTTATTCAGCGCCATAAGGGTGTTTCCGAGCTTTCTGAACTCACGGTTGATTACACAGAATTCTTCAAAGAACTGTCCCTTGTCGCCGTTCTCGTCTGTGATGGAGGAGGGCGCCGTGAAGTTCTGAAGAGCCTTTGCGCCGTAAAGACAGGCAGCATACATCATCATTCTTGCCATGGGGAATATAAAGCCGCTGCCCCTCTTGTGAAGGTCGTAGGACTGGAAGTAGAACCATAGCGGAAGATTCTTTTCCCGGCAGATTTTTCTCATCATCTCAAGGTCAAGCCACATTCTTGAGTTGTCAAGCTGTCCCTCGCTTGTCCAACCCTCAATGCCTATTGGATAATAGTCAAGAGAAAGGATTGAAGGCTCGATAATGTCGGCAAAGCGTCTGAGATATGCGGGAAACTCCCCGTTTTCCCAGGTGTAAACGTTGTTATAGCTGGGAATCGCAACCGTAAAGCCGAGACGTTCGGGGTCCTCTTTTTCTATCATGTCAATCTGTCTGCGGGTTTCCGTGAGCTGGTCATCCTTGAAGGGCTCATCCCATACATAATATCCGATTGTGCGCTTCCAAGGTCTTATTTTGTCGGCTATATCCTTTGCCATGGTTTCGCTTCTGACATCATCCCTGTGCCATTCCTGCATACCGCCGAATTCCGAAAAATCCTGAAAAATGAGGTCAAGCCCCACTTCCTCACAAAGCCTTACAACCTCCCAGGCCTCCTCGTGGCTTGCCCAGCCAAGCTCCACGGTTGTAAGTCCCGATTCAGCCCAGTGTTCAACTGCGTTTCTTTTGTTCTTGCCCTTGCCCTGAAAGGAGGAAAGAACAAAGTTGTCCTGACGCCACAATCTCTTGGAATTGCCGAGAGGATAGCGGAATAATATTTTGTGTTCCATAGTGATGCACCTCATGTTGTTTTATGATAAAGATGTTTTTGCAAGTATCGTTCAGAAAAGATTTCGGATATCTCCTTACCTCATATATTTTATCACCTACAAGTGATTTTGTAAACACTTTGAAATCAAAAAAAGTGCGGCGTTATTGATTATTTTGCACATAAACGCGGGCATTTGAACTTAAAAAAAAGTTATTTTTGTAAAAGTTCAATTTTTTTTGCAAAAAATATATACAAAGAAAAAAATTTGTGATAAAATTAGTCGTGGTAAATTTTTAATCTAACTTCAAAAGGAGTGCTATTTATGAAAAAGATTTACGAAGGCAAGACAAAAGACGTTTATTCTCTTGATAACGGCAACGTAATGCTCAAGTTCAAGGATGACTGTACAGGCAAAGACGGCAAGTTCGATCCCGGCGAAAATGCGGTAGGTCTCACTATCGAAGGTATCGGAAAGGCAAACCTTGAAACATCCATCCATTATTTTGAGCTTCTCAAGAAGGCAGGCATCAAGACACACTATGTTTCTGCAAACATTGACGATGCTACCATGGAGGTTCTTCCTGCCAAGGTGTTCGGTCACGGTCTTGAGGTAATCTGCAGACTTGTTGCGACAGGTTCCTTTATCAGAAGATACGGCGAATACATCAAGGACGGCACACCTTTGGAGGGCGGATATGTTGAATGTACCTTCAAGAATGACGAAAAGGGCGATCCCCTTGTAACAGGCGAAGGTCTTGCAGCTCTTGGCGTAATGAGCCCCGAAATGTTTGAAAGCATGAAGGCTCAGACATTAAAGATTACAAAGATTGTAGCAGATGACCTTAAGAGAATCGGACTTGACCTTTGGGATATCAAGTTTGAATTTGGTTATAACAACAATGAGGTTATCCTTATTGACGAGATTGCTTCGGGCAATATGAGAGTTTATAAGGACGGCGCAATTGTTGATCCCGTTGAGCTTACAAAGATTATTCTCGCAAACAGATAAAAATAAAAACGAAGGTCTGCCCTTCGCGTAAAGAATATAAAGATTAATTGCCGATGGTGTCCATCGGCAATTTTTTGCTTATAAATCGTCGGCATCCTGTATGGGCTTGTCGTTTTCGTCTTGGGGAACACCCGTGTACATACCAAGCACATCGCAGGGACTTTTGCCGTCATTAAGGTCTACCTTGTCGGAAAAGGATGGCTTGCTTTCGCCGTCTATGATGTTGAGCGTAATGCGGCGTGTGTGCTTTTTGCATCTGTATTTTTCCGAACCGTCTTTGCTTTTTGGGGATGAATGTTCTGTCTGTGACATAAAGCACCCTCTTTTCGGGCAGTATTGTAAGGTTTTTTCCTTACAAAAACAGTATATGTCCGAAAGGAGGGTGTAATACCTGTTATTTTTTGTATATTATATATTCGGGCTTGTTTTGCTTTTCTTCTATCCAGTCGGCTGACATATCAATCCAGCTTCTTGTGCGCAGAGGGTAGAGCATGGGGGTTGTTATGTTGTCGGCGGTTGAAATGCCGTGAGGTCCGTCTTCAAAAATGTGCATTTCAAAGGGAATGGAATGCTTTCTGAGGGAGGAGGCAAACAGCATGGTATTCTCGCAGGGAACGGCATTGTCCCCGAAGGTTGACCAGATAAAGGTTGTGGGGGTATTTTTATCAACCTGTTTTTCAAGGCTCAGGTATGTAAGCATTTCCTCGTCGTCTTTTTTGTCTCCGAGAAGACTTATAAATGAGCCGACATGGGCATTTGAACCGCTTGAAATTACGGGATAGCAGAGAATGAGTCCGTTGGGCTTTACCGACTCGGTGCTGTCGAAATATTGAGCACTTTCCTTTCTGTGCCAGTGAGTACCGCAGCTTGCTGCAAGATGACCGCCTGCCGAAAATCCGAGAACATATATCCTGTCCGGGTCTGCAAAAAACTGCTCGGCGTTGTCTCTTATGTATTTTACGGATGAGAGTGCTTCAAGAAGCGACGTGGGAAATACTGCGGGGGCACAGGAATAGTAGAGAATACAGGCGTTGAAGCCTCGGGCAAGATACCTGAAAGCAATGGGGTCTGCCTCTCTTTCGCTTGTTCCCGTATAGCCGCCGCCGGGAAGGATGATGACGGTAGGCCGCTTTGGGGTGTAATTGCTTACTGTCGGTGCGTTGTTGGGAATAAATATGCACAACTTCGCTCTGTTGCCTGTGTCGGGCGCGGAAACCTTTGAAAAATCAAGGCTTATTGTTTCTTCTCTGTATAACATTTAAAAAATCCTTTCCGATGATACTTGAAAGAGCCCTAACGCTCCTTCATTGCCCTTTCAATGTCACGTGCAGCCTGTTTTTTTGCCTCGGCATCACGCTTGTCATAGTTCTTTTTACCCTTGCACAGCCCAAGCTCAACCTTTACCCTTGAGCCTGACAGATACATCTTTAAAGGAACCAGCGTGTAGCCCTCTTTCCCACAGAGACCGAACAGCTTCATAATTTCCTTCTTGTGCAAAAGCAGCTTTCTTTCGCGAAGGGGATTCTTGTTGAAGACATTCCCCTTTTCATAGGGACTGATATGTACGCCGTACATTATCATTTCCCCTTTTTCAACATGGCAGTAGGAGTCCTTCATGTTGACCGCACCCTGACGCACACTCTTTACCTCGGTACCTGTAAGAGCAATGCCCGCCTCGTATGTCTCCTCGACAAAGTAGTCATGGTAAGCCTTTTTGTTCTGGGACACTATTTTTATATTTTCCGTGCCTTGTGCCAATGTCTCCACCGCCCTTTTTGATATAAGTGAATTATACCATGTATTTGTTTGTTTTGCAATACTTAAAAATATTGTAAACTTAAAAAAAGAGGACTTTATTTTCCTGCTGCTTTGGTGTATAATGTGTTTTGAGATATCCTTTTGCTTTTATTTGACGAAAACATTGAATAATCGGAGTGAAAAATATGAATAATCAAAATCCTCAAAGACGCCCCTTGCCGAAAGGACAAGGCTCAAATACAGTATCAAGACGGAACAGACGCCCGAGAAGTAACGGAATGCCCAATAATGTCGGCTCATCAAATTTCAGTACGGCGGCGGTTGTTGTAATTGCCGTGCTTTTGCTGATTAACTATAAGATTTTCTCGTCTGTTATTACAAATCAGGTTCCCGTGCCTGTTGCCGATAATGTAAACTCCGGTCAAACGGATAACACATCGACGGAGCCTCAAAACCCCTATGCCGAAGAAATAGCAAGGGATTTTGTTCCCATAACCGTTACAAATGAGGATACAAGATGCGGAAATCTTATTCTTGTAAATAACACCCACGCCTTTGATTTTGAGGCAAGCTCTACCCTTTGCGGCTCAGAGGAGCTTGTCAGCATCGGTGCTCTAAAAACAAATGACTATTATATTTCGTTCAATACCGAAACCCTGACACCCACGGCAATTGAGGCCTTTAATCAGCTCACTGCCGATTTTGCCAAGGAAACGGGACACCGCGACCTTATTATAGTCGACTCTATCCGTACAAAAGAGGATCAGCAGAGAATGCTTGAAGAAAAGGGACCTGAGATTGCAACAAATCCCGGTCACAGCGAGCATCATACAGGTCTTGCCTTTGACCTTAGCCTTTATTCCAACGGTGTGTACGGTACCTTTGACGGCACGGGAGACTATGCGTGGATTGCAAAAAACTGTTATAAGTACGGCTATATCGTAAGATATCCCGAGACAAAGACGGATATTACGGGAATAATCTATGAGCCGTGGCATATGAGATATGTAGGCAAGGAGCACGCATATTTTATGACGCTTAATAACCTTTGCCTTGAGGAGTATGTGGAGCTGCTTTCGAGATATCCCCTTGAAAGTCCGAGACTTCATTTCACAACGGCAGACGGTACGGGATATACAGTATATTCCCAGTCGGTGCTTGGGGATTCTGCGACCGTATATGTTCCGAGGAACGCAGAATATTTCCTTTCGGGTGACAATGACGGCCGCATTATAGTTACATGTAAAAATCCTGCCTGATAAAGCTCTTTTTTATGTTTGTCCTTCAAGGCCGAAGCTGACGCTTATGGCGCTGTTCACCTTTGACATTACGCTTTCGTCGAGATGTCCCATCTTCTCGCGAAGGCGTTTTTTGTCGAGTGTACGTATTTGCTCAAGAAGTATTACCGAGTTTTTCTCCAGCCCGTATTCGTCAGCAAATACGTCAATGTGTGTCGGCAGCACCCGCTTGTCGGTGCGGCTTGTAATGGCAGCTGCAATAACCGTCGGACTGTACTTGTTTCCCACGTCATTCTGGACAATTAAAACGGGACGTATGCCGCCTTGCTCAGAGCCCACAACGGGACTGAGGTCTGCATAGTATATATCTCCACGTCTGATATTCATTTTCTCACGCTCACTTCAAGGTTATTTTTTGTCCGTTTGTACTACGCTTTTATTGTTGACATACTTTTGTCTTGTTATTCCGATGAGAAGCAAAAAACGCAATTTTGTTCTCTGCTACCATATTATTCACCTGTTACCGTAACCGACAGAAAAGGGAGAGAGGCAAACAGATGCTTTTGCATGTAAATGGGGTTTTGTATTCAGATAAAATTGCAAAGAAACGGCTTTTGAAGGGGACATGGGCTGAAAAATGAATTAATGCGTGAATGCTTGTGCAAAAAATGCGGCTTTTAGCCGAAGTTTGTTTCTCAAATGTAAAAAAACATTATATATGTAGAAAGAAAGGCTGAATTTTCAAAAAAAGCCTTGACAAAAAATATTTTGTGTGTTAGCATAGTCTATAATCAAATAGTATTACTTTAACGTTGACGGGAAAGAGTAACAGGGGCCGCTGGTCAAAGAGAGGATGCCGAGGGTGAGAGGCACCGCAAGTACCTTGTGAAAGTCGTCCCCGAGTTTCTGTCCGAAGGCAGGCAGAGCCTGCTGTGTAGATGCAGACGGCTTGTAACCGTTATAAAACAAACCTTATTCTAAGGTAAGCGGCCGCATATGCGGCAAATGGAGTGGTACCGCAGAGTGTTAATTCAACCTTTGTCTCTGATATTTTTATTGGGACAGAGGCTTTTTTTATTAATTTCAGAGTTTTTAAATTCTTTCGGAGGTGTATGATCAATATGCTGCTTACAGGCGCAGAAATAGTGACAAGAGTTCTTTTAGAGCAGGGTGTTGACCGCGTGTTCGGTTACCCCGGAGGAGCTGCACTTAACGTCTACGATGCACTGTATAAGTGCTCGGATAAAATAACACATTATCTTACCGCCCATGAACAGGGCGCATCCCATGCCGCAGACGGCTATGCAAGGGCAACAGGCAAGGTCGGCGTTGTTTTTGCAACAAGCGGCCCCGGCGCTACAAACCTTGTAACGGGTATTGCGACAGCTTATATGGACAGCGTTCCCATGGTTGCCATTACCTGTAATGTTCCCACAAGTCTCATTGGCTGTGACTCGTTTCAGGAGGTTTATATTGCCGGTATTACCCTTTCGATTACAAAGCATAATTTTGTTGTACAGAGGGTAGAGGATCTTGCGGATATTCTGAGAAAGGCATTCAAGATTGCAATGTCTGACAGACCAGGTCCCGTTCTTATCGATATTCCCAAGGACATTACCGCCGAGACTTGCGAGTATACCGAAGAGCCTGCTCAGGAAAAGTCCATGCCCCGTACGGTTGAGAATGACTGGTGGAGCATTGCGAATATAATCAATGAGGCAGAAAGACCGCTTATATATTTTGGCGGAGGCGTAAGACTTTCCGGTGCTGAAAACGAGCTGAGAGAGCTTATTGCAAAGGCTGATATCCCTGCGGCGTATACACTAATGGCGGCAGGTGTTCTGGGACACGGAGAGCCTAACAACCTCGGTCTTATCGGTATGCACGGCTGTTATACCGCAAATAAGGCGGCATCAAAGTGCGATGTTATGCTGGCGATAGGAACGCGTTTTTCCGACAGAGTTGCGCTTAACACAAAGAAGTTCGGCGAAACGGCAAAGATTATTCATATAGACATTGATGCAAGTGAAATAAACAAAAACGTAAATGTTTACCAGTCGGTAATCGGTGATGTAAAAGACGTTCTCAAAAAGCTGCTTCCCCTTATCAAGAAGCAGACACACGACGAATGGCAGGTAAAGATTGCCGAATGGATGGCAAAGGACTATGTTCCCAAGGACAACGATGAAAAGCTTGTACCCCATCAGATTATGAGAACAATCTGCGACCTTTCGGGTCCTGAGACGGTATATGTAACAGACGTAGGTCAGCATCAGATGTGGGCGGCACAGTTCTTAAAGCACGTTGACTCAAAGAGCTTCCTCACAAGCGGAGGTCTCGGAACTATGGGCTATGGCTACGGTGCGGCAATCGGTGCTTGTGTCGGAACGGACAAGAAGAAGCCTATTGTTCATATCACGGGCGACGGCTCCTTCCACATGAACATGAATGAAGTATGTACCGCAGTAACATATAAGCTACCCATAATCACCGTTATTTTCAATAACAGGGTGCTTGGAATGGTGCATCAGTGGCAGGGTGTTTTCTACGGCAAGAGATTTTCACAGTCCGAGCCCGACAGAAAGACCGACTATGCGGCAGTTGCAAAGGGCTTTGGCGCAAGGGGCTACAAATGCACAAACATAAAGGAATTTGAAGAAGCCTTCAAGGCGGCTCAGAACGGCAAGGGTCCTGCATGGATTGAGTGCGTGATTGACTCTGACGAGAGGGTTCTTCCCATGATTCCTGCCGGCGGAACATATAAGGACACAATCATCGGCTGATTTTCAGTAGAATTATGGAAGAGAGGTTTACAGGCTATGGATGAAAAGCAGTATCTGATTTTGCTTGTTGAAAACAATTCCGGCGTTCTTACGAGAATATCCTCGCTTTTTTGTCAGAGAGGGTTTAACATAGACAGCCTTAATGTTTCAACAACAGACAATCCCGATATATCAAGAATTACAATCGTTACCCATGGCGACGAAAAGAAATTCAGACAGATTATAAGACAGACGGACAAGCTCATTGAGACAAAGATGATTTTCGCGGTAGAGCCTTCCTTCAGCCTGTTAAGAGAGCTTTTGCTGATAAAGCTTGAAATAAACGGCGAAGAGGAGCTTGGCGAAGCAACAAAGGTTGCCGAAAAATTCGGCTGTTCGGTCATTGACCGTTCGGTAGGCACACTGGTGCTTGAGTTTACGGGAACACCCGAAGAAATTGACAGTCTTCTTGAGGAATGTAAAAAGTTCGGTATTCTTGAGCTTTGCCGTACAGGTGTTACGGCACTTGAACGCGGAAAAGTTCAGTATTCAATAAATTAAAGGCTTAGTATTTAGAAATTTATATATTGCAAAGGGGTTTTAAAAATGATTAAGAAGTATTATGACACAGACTGTAACCTCGGACTTCTCGACGGCAAGACAGTAAGTATTATCGGTTTCGGCAGCCAGGGACACGCACACGCAATGAACCTTGCCGAAAGCGGCGTAAATGTAGTAGTAGGTCTCAGACCCGGCTCAGGTCACTGGGAAAAGGCTTCTGCTTTTGCAAAGGATCACGACAACTTCAAGGTAATGGATATTGAAGATGCGGCAAAGGCGGGCGACCTTGTAATGATGCTTGTTCCCGACGAGCTTGCAGCCGATATCTACAACAAGCAGGTTGCTCCCAACATGAAGGAAGGCGACGTTCTTATGTTCGCTCACGGCTTCAACATTCACTTTAACTTTATCGTGCCCGCAGCAAACATTGACGTTATCATGGTTGCACCCAAGGGCCCCGGCCACACAGTAAGAACACAGTATCAGCAGGGTAGAGGTGTTCCCTCCCTTATCGCTGTATATCAGGACTACTCGGGAAGAGCAAAGGATTATGCACTTGCATATGCATCGGGTATAGGTGCAGGAAGAGCAGGTATTCTTGAAACAAGCTTCAGAGAAGAAACAGAAACCGACCTCTTCGGCGAACAGGCAGTTCTCTGCGGCGGCGTAACAGAGCTTATGAAGGCAGGCTTTGACACACTTGTTGCTGCAGGCTATGAGCCCGAAATGGCATACTTTGAATGTATCCACGAAATGAAGCTTATTGTTGACCTCATTAACGAGGGCGGCTTTGCAAAGATGAGATACTCCATTTCAAACACAGCCGAATATGGCGATTACAGAACAGGTAAGCGTCTTATTACAGAGGAAACACGCAAGGAAATGAAGAAGGTTCTCACAGAAATCCAGAACGGTACATTTGCATCTGAGTTTATGACAGAATTCTCCAGCGGCAGACGTGCAAAGTTCCTTGCTACAAGAAGAAACGAAGCAGAGCATCCCCTTGAGCAGGTAGGCTCTGAGCTCAGAAAGATGATGAGCTGGCTCAAAAAATAAGCGGCGAGTCGCTGCGGACAATCTCGCGGAAAATGTTACGGCAGACGTACTGTATTCATCGCGAAACAAGCTTTTCCTTTTGTCGGTAAGCCGGACAAAAGGGAAAATTCAACACCAACAAAGCAAAGGTTTATAAACTCGTGTTTGATGCACGGTTATCCATTCCCGACCGCCAAACACCGGCGGTCGGGAATTACATTTATTAAAAAACGTAAAGGAGAAAATCTCCATGAGAAGCGATAACGTATTAAAGGGCGCAGAGCGTGCCCCAAACAGAAGTCTTTTTTATGCAATGGGCTACACAAAAGAGGAGCTTGAAAGACCTCTTATCGGTGTAGTTTGTGCACATAGTGAAATTGTTCCCGGTCATATTCACCTTGATAAAATAGCAGACGCCGTAAAGGCAGGTATCAGAATGGCAGGAGGCACACCCGTGCTTATTCCCGCAATCGGTGTATGCGACGGAATTGCCATGGGACACATTGGCATGAAGTATTCCCTTGCAAGCCGTGAGCTTATTGCAGACAGCGTGGAAACCATGACCATGGCACACGGTCTTGACGGACTTGTGCTTATTCCCAACTGTGACAAGATTGTCCCCGGTATGGTAATGGCGGCGGTAAGAATGGACATTCCTGCCGTTGTATGCAGCGGCGGTCCCATGATGCCGGGCACATATAACGGTCACAATGCGAGCCTTTCGCAGATGTTTGAGGCGGTAGGTGCTTATAAGGCAGGTATGATTGATGGCTGCAGTCTTGACGAATGTGAAAAGAACGTATGTCCCGGCTGCGGAAGCTGTGCGGGTATGTATACGGCAAACAGCATGAATTGTCTTTGTGAGGCAATTGGTATTGCACTTCCCGGAAACGGAACGATTCCTGCGGTTTCCTCAAGAAGAACAATGCTTGCAAAGCACGCCGGCATGGCTATAATGAATCTTGTTGAAAAGGGTATTACCGCACGCCAAATTGTAAATAAGAAGAGCCTTCTTAATGCTCTTTGCTGCGACATGGCTCTCGGTTGCAGCTCAAACAGTGTTCTTCACCTGCTTGCTATTGCAAACGAGGCGGGCGTTGACTTTGACCTTAAGCTATTTAACGAAACAAGCGACAGAGTACCCAATCTTTGCCATCTTGCACCTGCAGGTCATACACATATTGTTGACCTTGACAATGCAGGCGGTATTCCCGCAGTACAGGCAGAGCTTGTAAAGATGAACCTGCTTGACACTTCTCTTATGACAGTCACAGGTAAGACCGTCGGAGAAAATATTGAGGGTGCATACATAAAGGATGAGGAAAACATTCGTCCCATTACAAACCCTTACAGCAAGACGGGCGGTATACAGATTCTCTGGGGCAATATTGCTCCTGATGGATGCGTTGTAAAGCGCAGTGCCGTTGCTCCCGAAATGCTTGTTCATTCGGGCCCCGCAAGAGTGTTCAACAGCGAGGATGAAGCAATTGCGGCAATTTACGGCGGAAAAATCAAGGATGGCGACGTTGTTGTTATCAGGTACGAGGGACCTGTTGGAGGCCCCGGCATGAGAGAAATGCTCAATCCCACCTCTGCTCTTGCAGGCATGAAACTTGATAAGACGGTAGCACTCATTACCGATGGTAGATTTTCGGGTGCTTCGAGAGGTGCTTCAATCGGTCACGTTGCCCCTGAAGCCGCGGCAGGCGGCCCTATCGGACTCATCAATGAGGGCGATATTATTCATATTGATATTCCTGCTGCCTCTATTAACGCAGAAATCTCTGAGCAGGATTTTGCAAAGAGAAAGGAAGCTTACGTAAAGCCTGAGCCCAATGTCAAATCGGGCTGGCTCGCAAGATACGCAAAGCTTGTTGATAGCGCCGATAAGGGTGCTGTTATGAAAAACTGATTTGTGCTTTAAAGCTGTCCGCTTTGTCGGACAGCTTTTTCTTCCACCTTTTCTTTAGAAAAAGAAAAGGTTCGCCAAAAGAAACCGTGACGGGAACATTGTTTTTTGGGTTTTGAACAATACGTTATATGCTCGATTATAGCGTCGCTTGGTCGGCATAAAGCGGGGAGCCCCCGCCGGCAAATTCGCGGGTCGAGACGGCTCGACACCCAATTTCGCGGTCATGTTCTGCAACCCCATTTGATATCGCTCGCGATAGAAAACGTCGCTTGAACAGCATAAACGCTACTGTTCCAGCGAATAAAACCCAAATTAGCACCCACCCAAAGGGAGGGAGTTAAGCCACCACGGCGAAAGAGGGAGAATCAGCGGAGCGTCGGGGAGATGTAGCCCATAGTTACACCCATCCCTGATTTTGACGAACCGAAGATAAAACCTCGAAAACCGCCTGTGTCAAAATCAGCAATTAAAAGTACAAATTGTCCCCGACCGAGCCACTCCCTCTTTTTGAGTGGAGAATTTTTGGTTCTTTTGTTTCGGGACAAAAGAACGGAAAACGCGGCTCGCAAGCCGCGGAACTCCTGCCCGATAAAAAGTAACTAAAAAAAGAAATAAGAAAGAACACACATATAGTAATGAAAGAAAAAAAAGAAAAAAACGAGAAAAAAGAAAACTCCCCCTTAACCTTTGAATATGAAAAAACCACCTTCGGTAACGGCGTTGTCGTTTGCGGAACAGACGAAGCAGGTAGAGGACCGTTGGCAGGCAGAGTGTATGCAGCAGCCGTCATCCTTGATGATGCCGACGAGACAAGCGAGTATCTTAAAGGACTTAATGACTCAAAAAAGCTGACCGAGAAAAAGCGCGGAGAGCTCGAAGCTCTTATAAAACAAAACGCCCTTTCCTTCTGCGTTGCATATAGCACCGTAGAGGAAATTGAAAACACCGATATACTCTCAGCCTCCCTTCACGCCATGCGCAAATCAATTGACGGACTTAATGTTGATAGAGCCGTGTCCGATAAAGAGCTTTCGCAAATGGATATAGAATGTGTCGGAGGAAAGAGAATGAAGGCACAAGCCGTTCTTGTTGACGGTAATATGACACGCGGCTTTGAAATTCCTGCAAAAGCAATTGTGGGCGGTGACGGAAAAAGCCTGTCTATTGCCGCCGCATCAATTCTCGCAAAAACCGCAAGGGACAGATATTGCCTCGAATACCTCGATAAAGAGTACCCCGAATACCTTTTTGCAAAGCATAAGGGCTACGGCACAAAGGCACACTACGAGGCTGTCGATAAATTCGGACTGTGCAAGGAGCATAGAAAAAGCTTCTTCAAAAAGTACTATGATGCAAAATCCAAGAACAACTAAACGCGAAAGAGGCAAGGCAGGCGAAGAATATGCATGCCGTTTGCTTGCCAAAAACGGATATGGCATACTTTGCAGAAATTACACCTGCCCCGGCGGAGAAATTGACATAATCGCGGCAAAAGAAAACTACATATGTTTTGTAGAGGTAAAGCTGAGAAGTCTGCAGTCGGGCGAAAACGCCGCGGAAGCGGTGGACACGTCAAAGCTTTCAAGGATTAAGACGGCAAGCGAGCATTTTCTCTCTGAATACCATGATAATAAGTACGTTTCATCTCTCACACCGAGATTTGATATAATTGAACTTTATACCTGTAAAAGCATTGTCAAAAAGCACAATCACATAACCGGCGTACAATAAATATCGGAGGTGACATCTTGACAGGACTTTTTGATTTACATTGTGATACGGCGTTTGAAATTTATAAGCATAAGGAAAAGCTGTATTCCAATAACCACGGCGTTTCCATCGACAAATTTTCCGTGTTCAAGAACAAGGCACAGTTATTTGCCATATGGAGCGACAATGAGAAAACAGAAGACGAAACCTACCTTGATTTTCTCCACATCACAACGGAATTTTTGTCCCACTTAGAGGAAAATGCCGAATTTACGGCACTTTGCAAAACACGTGAGGATTTGAAAAACTGCCTTGGTGAAGGAAAGCTTGCTTCTCTTCTTTCGGTAGAGGATGCAAAGCTTCTTTCGGGCGACATTTCAAGGCTTGAAAAGCTTTATAACACAGGCGTGAGAGTTCTCACCCTCGGCTGGAAGGGACATAGCTGTGTCGGCGGAAGCTATGACACCGACGACGGTCTTTCCGAATTCGGCTTTGAGGTGCTTCGTGAATGTGAACGCCTCGGCATAACCGTTGACGTTTCGCATCTTTCGGAAAAGGGCTTCTGGGACGTTGCGGGCAAGGCGACAAAGCCGTTTATCGCCACACATTCCAACGCCTCAATTCTCTGTGCACATAAGAGAAATCTCACCGACATACAGTTCAGAACAATTGCACAGTCGGGCGGAATATGCGGCATAAGCCTTGTGGGCAAGCATCTGTCAAAAACCCTTCCCGGCGAAAAATCGGAGGATTTGAATACGGTTTTCGATACCGTATGCTCTCACATTGAGCATTTTCTCTCCATCGACGAGAAGGCTGTTTGTCTCGGTCTTGACCTTGACGGAACAGAGCCGCTTGCAGGACTTGAGAATGTCTCAAAAATCCCTGCACTTTACGAAGCTCTTACAAACCGCGGACTTGACGAAAAAACAGCCGATAGCGTTTTCTTCAACAACGCTTACAATTTCTTTGAAACCAATCTGCCCGAAAAAAAACGTGCAGTAACATAAATTTACAAACCCCTAAAGGAAAGGACTCAAGAAAAATGAATTACTTCAGCACACGTGACACCAAAAGAACATCTCCCAAAACCTCGGCAGAGGTTATCAAGCAGGGTATTGCAGACGACGGCGGACTTTTCCTGCCCGAAAGCATTCCCCAGATAGACCTTGAATTTATCAAAAACATAGGTACACTTCCTTACAGCGAAAGAGCCGCAAAGGTGCTCTCGCTCTATCTCACAGACTATACCTATGACGAGCTTCTTGACTGTGCAAAAAAGGCTTATGATACAAGCTTTGGCGATTTTGCCGCACCCGTAAGCAGCTTTATCGGTAATGACCTTCGCGTTCTTGAGCTGTGGCACGGCCCTACCTGTGCTTTCAAGGACATGGCTCTTCAGATTATGCCCCGCCTGCTCTCTCTTGCCCTCAAAAAGACGGGCGAGGAAAGATGCGCCTATATTCTTGTTGCAACAAGCGGTGACACGGGCAAGGCTGCACTTGAAGGCTATAAAGACGTTGACAGCACAAAAATCATGGTGTTCTATCCTGAAGACGGCGTCAGTGATATGCAGAAAAAGCAGATGGCAACACAAGAGGGTAAAAATGTTTGCGTTACTGCCATTAAGGGTAACTTTGACGATGCACAGACAGGTGTAAAGAAGATTTTTGCAGATGAAAACGCAAGAGCTCTTCTCAATGAAAAAGGCTCCTTCCTTTCCAGCGCAAACTCCATTAACTGGGGTCGCCTTGCGCCTCAGATTGTTTATTATATTTCTGCCTATGCAGACCTTGTGGCTGAGGGTGAAATTTCCCTTGGCGAAAAGGTTGATATAACCGTTCCCACAGGTAACTTCGGTAATATCTTTGCCGCATTCCTCGCTAAGAAAATGGGGCTTCCCGTAAACCGCTTTGTCTGTGCTTCAAATAGTAATAATATCCTCACAGACTTCCTTAATACAGGCGTTTACGATAGAAACAGAAAGTTCTATACAACCATGTCTCCCTCTATGGATATTCTTATTTCTTCAAACCTCGAAAGACTTCTCTTCTATATCGCAGGCGCAGAAAAAACCATAGAGTATATGAAGGCTCTCAATGAAAAGGGCGCATATTCCGTAGATAAAACGGTGCTTGATGTAATTAAGAGCGAATTTTCGGCTTATTGCTGTAATGAAGATAACTGCGCAAAAACCATTAAGAGTACCTTTGATAAGTACTCCTATGTATGTGATCCTCATACCGCTGTTGCCGTTTACTCGGCTCATGAGTTCTTGAAGGATAACGGTAAGGGACTTAAAAATATCGTCGCTTCTACCGCAAGCCCCTATAAGTTCGCCGCTGATGTCCTTAAGTCCCTCGGTGAAGATGTCCCCTCTGATATGAAACAAATCCTTGAAAAACTAAGCTTTGTTTCCAATACACCCATCCCCGCTCCTCTCTTTGAACTCTTCGGTAAAAATGTCCGCTTTACTAAGTCCGTAGATAAATCCCATACCTCCCTCCTTAACGAGGTGCTTGATTTTTAGTTACAAACAACCGGGTTTTTTCGCTTTTTCCCGCTTTTTCCCGCTTTTTCTTTAGAAAAAGAAAAAGCTTGGCAAAAAGAAACCGTCAAAGGAACATTGGTTTTTGGGTTTTGAACAATACGTAATATTCTCGATTAAAACGTCGCTTGGTCGGCATAAAGCGGGGAGCCCCCGCTGGCAATTTCGCGGTCATGTAAATCAACCCCATTTGATATCGCCCGCGATAGAAAGCGTCGCTTGAACAGCATAAACGCCACTGTTCAAGCGATTAAAACCCAAAATTAGCACCCACCCAAAGGGAGGGAGTTAAGCCACCACGGCGAAAGAGGGAGAATCAGCGGAGCGTCGGGGAGATGTAGCCCATAGTTACACCCATCCCTGATTTTGACGAACCGAAGATAAAACCTCGAAAACCGTGTGTGTCAAAATCAGCAATTAAAAAGTACAAATTACCCCCGACCGAGCCACTCCCTCTTTTTGAGTGGAGCGCCTTTACTTAATTTCCCAAATCTTTGATTTGGTTGAAATTTAGTACGCCCGATGGTGTGAGTAAGTCGGAGGCCAAGCGGTCTTAGGAAGACAATTGATAGATTCAACTCCTTGGCTCACAGAACGACATGGCTACGATCCGACTTCACTCCCTCTTTTTGAGTGGAGCGCCTTTACTTAATTTCCGAAATCTTTGATTTGGTTGAAATTTAGTACGCCCGATGGTGTGAGT
>JAZQIW010000103.1:0-4742 GCA_045541355.1 Eubacteriales bacterium
GGATAAATATATCCATGCAGTTGAAATCGAAGGAAACCTTGTCCTTGACGATAACTACTTCTCGCTTTTGCCGAATGAGGAAAGAACAGTTTCTTATACATTGGCAGAGGAAGGAAAGCCGCTTGATTTGACTGTTCAGGCGTATACATTATGCTGAACCTTGCCGTCTCCCACAAAAACGAAATTGAGGTGTGACAAATGACAAAAACACAAATAAAGGAACTTATAAAATCTGCCGTAAATCCTCATAAGCTGTGCGGAACTTATTCGAAGTATGATGCTAATAATAGATATTATTTCCCATTGCTTGTGAGTGATAAGCTTTTCCTCGGCGCCAGAGAGGAAGACTTTATTTTGGACGGATACCATATCAGAAGATTCAGAGACATAAAAAGAGCAGAGATACAAGACGGTAAATACCTTGAAATCCTTAATGCCGAAGGTGTTCTTGACAGCCTTGAAACGCCTGACGTTGATTTAACGGATTGGTGTAGTGTTTTTATGTCTTTGTCCACGATGAACATAAATGTAATCGTTGAAAGTGAAGATGAGGATCCGGAAAAATCAGGCTTTGCCATTGGAAAAATCGAAAAAGTATGCAAAAACAAGGTGTGTTTAAAGCATTTTGATGCTGAAGGAATTTGGCAGGAAGAACTTGTGGAATTGCCATATTCAGAAATCACATCCGTAACTTTTGGTTCAAGATATGTCGATATATTTTCGAAATATATAGGAGAAAATTCATGAACTTTCACGCAAAAACATTCTCTGAGCTTTCGGCTTCGGAAATATACGAAATATTGAAAGCACGTATGGAAGTGTTTCTTCTGGAACAAAACATTGTCTGCCTTGATATTGACGGGGTGGATTATGACAGCCTTCATGTTTTCATTGAACACGAGGGCAGGGTAGAGGCATACTTCAGGGCTTTCAAGTATGAGGATGCCGTAAAAATCGGCAGAGTGCTGACAAGAGAACACGGTAAAGGTCTCGGACGAAAACTCATGGAAAAGGGTATGGAACAAGTCAAAAATCACTTTGGCTGTGACAAAATAATTCTTCATTCCCAGAAGCATGCAGAGGGCTTTTATAAAAAGCTCGGCTTTGTAACGGTGTCGGATGAGTACCTTGAAGAAGGCGTACCTCATGTTACAATGGAAATTAAATATTAGAAATTAAGGCGGCCTTCGGGTCGCCTTTTTGTATCATTCATTTGCTTTTCTGCGTAAAATAACCAGTAGAAAGCGAGTGATTGTTTTGGAGTATTATGTGTCGAAACCTGCCACCCCCATGCACCTTTGTCCCGACAGCAAAAGCGAGGTGACTGACGAGCTTCTCTACGGAACAACCGTTTCGTATGACGATGAGAGCTACGGAGGCTTTGTTTACGTCACCACCGATTATGGTTATAGCGGATATGTTGATGTATTCCATCTTTCAAAAAATATGCTTTCGGGTGAAAAGTATGTTGTAGCTTCATCCTTTTGTGACTTTTACGAATACCCCGAATACAGATATTCACCAAAAATCACCCTGCCAAGAGGAAGCGTAATCGAAGGCAGACTCTCGGAATGTACCGATGATAGATTTGTCGGCATCGAAAATGGCGGTAATACATACTTTGCGTGCAGGAAAAATATAAAAAGTATGGCAGAGCTGTCGCACTTTGATTCTCCCGATAAAAAGCGTAATCAGATTGTTAAAACCGCACTTTCCTACCTCGGTACACCTTACCGATGGGGAGGAAAATCACCGTCGGGCATTGACTGCTCGGGACTTTGCTTTATGGCATATTTTCTTTGCGGACTGTCCCTCTACCGCGATGCCGAATTTGATGCAAGGTATGTGAAGAAAATTCCGTTTTCAGACCTGAGGCCTGCCGATTTAATATACTATAACGGTCATGTGACCATGTATATAGGTCTCGGTGAATATATCCATTCCTCCGCAACCCTCGGAGGAGTAAGGATAAGCTCCTTTGATGAGAATAGCAAGGGGTACTATCCAAAGCTCAAAAGCGATATAGTCTGCTGTGCGAGAAGCCTTTGTTTGAGTTGAGAATTTGGGGCTTATAATTGGAATTTGACCTTGACAAATCTGCACTTTTGCTATATCATATAATAGAATATATATGTAGAAGCCGAAATGTGGCTTTCGAAAGGAAGAAAACAGAAAATGAAATGGACAGGACTTAATGAACTTAGAGAAAAATATCTCTCATTCTTTGAAAGCAAGGATCACCTTCGTCTTAAGAGCTTTCCTCTTATCCCGATAAATGATAATTCCCTTCTTCTTATAAACTCGGGTATGGCACCCATGAAGCCCTATTTCCAGGGCACAAAGGAGCCTCCCAGAAAGAGAGTTACAACCTGCCAGAAGTGTATCAGAACCCCCGACCTTGAAAATGTAGGTAAAACAGCAAGACACGGTACCTACTTTGAAATGCTGGGTAACTTCTCCTTCGGCGATTACTTCAAGAAGGAAGCTATTCCGTGGGCATGGGAATTCCTCACCGAAACCCTTGAAATTCCCGCAGAGCTTCTCTGGCCGAGTGTTTATGAAGAGGATGATGAGGCATACGCACTCTGGCGTGATGTTATTGGCGTTCCCGAGGAGAAGATTATCCGTATGGGTAAGGCAGATAACTTCTGGGAGCATGGCTCAGGCCCCTGCGGTCCTTGTAGTGAAATCTACTTTGACAGAGGCGAAAAGTATGGCTGCGGAAGTCCCGACTGTAAGCCGGGCTGTGATTGTGACAGATACATGGAAATCTGGAACAATGTATTCTCACAGTTTGATAATGACGGTAAGGGTAACTATACAGAACTTTCCCAGAAGAACATTGATACAGGTATGGGTCTTGAAAGACTTGCGTGTGTTCTTCAGGGCGTTGATAACCTTTTCGAGGTTGATACTGTCAGAAGAATTCTCGATACAGTATGTGAATACTGCGGCAAAAAGTACGGCGATGATTATAAGAATGATGTTTCCATCCGTATCATCACCGACCATATAAGAAGCACAAGCTTTATGATTTGTGACGGCGTTATGCCCTCAAATGAAGGCAGAGGCTATGTTCTTCGCAGACTTTTAAGACGTGCCGCAAGACACGGCAGACTCCTCGGTATTGAAGGAGCGTTCCTTGCAAAGCTTTGCGAAATTGTAATTCAGGAAAACGAATCTGCATACCCCGAGCTTCGTGAAAAGGCAGACTACGTAAAGAAAATTATCTCCATCGAAGAAGAACGCTTTGATGCAACAATTGACACCGGTCTTTCTATTCTTGCAGGAATGCTTGAAAATTTAGAGAAGACAGGCTCAAAGGTGCTCTCGGGTGAGGATGCATTCAAGCTTTATGACACCTTCGGCTTCCCGGTGGACTTAACAAAGGAAATTGCCGAGGAAAAGGGCGTTTCTGTTGATGAAGATGCTTTCACAAAGCTTATGACAGAGCAGAAGGTAAGAGCAAGAGAAAACAGAAAGGCAGGCGGCGGATGGTCGGCTGCAAGCGCAGATGTTCTCACAGACGTTGCAGAAACAAGCTTTGTAGGCTATGACAATATAGAAGCAGAGGCTAAGGTTGTTGCAATTGTCATTGACGGCGTAAGAGTTGATGAAGTATCCGAGGGCGAATTTACCTTGGTGTGCGATAAGACTCCCTTCTACGGCGAAGGCGGCGGTCAGGTCGGCGATACAGGCTATGTTCTTGTGGGCGAAACAAAGATAAATGTTGTTGATGCAAAGAAGCTTGACGGCAAGTATCAGCATATCTGTGAGCTTTCCGATAACGCGGTTGTCAAGGTTGGAGACACAGTAAAGCTCGTAGTAAACGCTGAAAGACGCGAAGCTATAAAGAGAAACCATTCCTCTGTTCACCTTCTTCAGTCAGCTCTCAGAAAGGTACTCGGCGACCATGTAGAGCAGGCAGGCTCTTACGTTGACGAGCATAGAGCGAGATTCGACTTTAGTCACTTCCAGGGCATGACAGCTGAGGAAATTCTAAAAGTCGAGGCTCTTGTTAATGCGTATATTCTTGCAGGCCATGAGGTTGTTACTCTCGAAACAGATATGGAAACTGCAAAGAAGGAGGGTGCAATGGCACTCTTCGGAGAAAAGTACGGCGCAGTTGTCAGACTTGTAAAGATGGGCGACGTTTCTGCAGAACTCTGCGGAGGCACACATCTTTCCAACACAGCAAAGGCAGGTCTTTTCAAGATTGTTGCTGAAAGCTCGGTAGCTGCAGGCGTAAGAAGAATTGAAGCGGTTACAGGCACAAACGTAATTGACTATATCTATAACGATAAAAAGATTCTCGAAGATACGGCAAAGGCTTTAAAGACAGGGAATGTTTCAGAGCTTGCGGCAAAGGCACTTCAGACAGAAGCTGAAATCAAGGAGTTAAAGGCAAAGCTTGAACAGCAGGGCGCACTTCTTGCGGCAATGAAGACATCTTCTCTTACAGATTCCGCAAAGAAGGTTGGCGAATTTAACCTTATCACAGCCTCCTTCGATGGCATGACGGCAGACGAAATGAGAGCAGCAGGTGACGTGCTCAAGGATAAAGACGAAAATGTTGTTGCACTTCTTGCATCCGCTATTGACGGTAAGGTGCTTTTGCTTGCAGTATGCGGCAAGAACGCTGTCAAGAACGGCGCAAACGCAGGTAAGATTGTAAAGAATGCAGCAACCATCTGCGGTGGCGGCGGTGGCGGCAGACCCGACTCTGCATCTGCCGGCGGTAA
>JAZQIW010000104.1:0-5556 GCA_045541355.1 Eubacteriales bacterium
AAGCTTTACTTTATGAACGGTCTTCCCACTGAACGCGATGAGGATATCGAAGGAATCGCAAACCTCGGTCATCAGATCGTGGATCTTTATTATAAGAGCCCCGATAAGCCTAAGGGCAGACCCGTTGAGGTTACAATTTCGGTTTCCTGCTTTGTGCCTAAGGCTCATACCCCTTTCCAGTGGTTCGGTCAGGACAGCCTTGAAGAACTTGTCAGAAAACAAAGGCTGCTCGGCTCTTCCATTCATTCGGGTAAAATCAGATATAACTGGCATGAGGCTAAGGTCTCGAGAATCGAAGCCGTCTTCGCAAGAGGCGACAGACGCTTGTCTAAGGCTCTTGAAATAGCTTATAAAAACGGTCAGATTTTCGATGGCTGGGATGAATATTTCTCCTATGACCGCTGGATCTCTTCTATCAATGAGGCCGGTCTTGACCCGTCGTTCTACGCAAACCGTAAAATCGACTTCAATGAAAAACTCCCTTGGGAACATATCGACTGCGGCGTGACTCAAAAGTTCCTCCTCCATGAGGCAAAACAGGCTCAGGCTGAAGTCACTACCCCCGATTGCCTCTCTAAATGCTCCGCCTGCGGTGCCGCTAAATTCGGCGCTACGCTTTGTACAAAACGAAAAATTTAAGGGGTTTTCTCCCCCTACTTTTCTTGTAAGAAAAGTAGGCAAAAGAACTTTCAGCATAGCAACTTTCTTTTTTAGGATATAACCATACCTTTTTCGCTCGATTGCAGCTTCGTTCGGGCAGCATAAACGCAACTGCCCGAACGATTAAAGGCTTAATGTAAAAGCTTGTAAGAAAAGTAGGCAAAAGAACTTTCAATTTGTCAACTTTCTTTTTTACGATATAACCACACCTTTTTCGCTCGATTGCAGCTTCGTTCGGGCAGCATAAACGCAACTGCCCGAACGATTAATAAAAAAATTCGCACTCATTTTGCCCCCAGCCTTAATGGGGCAAAATGAAACGGCACTCGAGCAACGAAGGCAGGATAAAACCTTTCAAAAAAAAGTCCCGTAAATGAAAAGTTCTTTGCGAGCTTTCTTTCAAGAAAGCGAAAAAAACCGGACAAAAACTAACTAAACCAACATGGAGGAAGATATGTCAAGTCATAGAATACGATTTGCGAAGAGAGGGTCGCTGATATATGTATCGCACCTTGACTTTGCCCATGCATTCACGAGGGCATTAAAGAGGGCTGAGCTGCCCATAAAATATTCAGAAGGATTTTCGCCGCATCCGAAGCAGGTCTTTGCGTTGCCGTTATCTGTGGGGATGGTAGGAGAGAACGAGTTGTGCGACATCACGCTGACGGAGGACTTTACGCACGAAGAGGTAAAGGCACGTCTTGAAGGAGCACTGACAAAGGAGATAGAGATAAAAGAAGTAACCACGCCCGACATCAAGATGGGAAAGGTAAAGAGTGCGAGGTACGAGCTTATTTTTGAAGGCATTGAAGATAAGAAAGCGGGGATAGAGAACACTCTTTCAAAGCTTCCGCCGGTAATGAAAACGACGAAAAGCGGCAAAGAGAAAGAGCTTGACGTAGGCAGTATGGTTTACGGGCACGCTGTTGAGAACAAAGACGGCAAGACGATTATTACACTTACGCTTGCGGCATCGGGAGACAGCTATCTAAACCCCGAGCTTGTACTCACATCCTTAAGAAGCACAGGGGTAATGATTCCCGACGAATACGATATAACAAGAACAGACATACTTTTTGAAACCAAGTAAAGAAGGAATTATATGGAATACATAGCAGGAAGCATAGACGTTGCCGTTATCGGAGCAGGTCACGCAGGAATAGAAGCCGCCCTTGCCTGTGCACGTCTCGGTTGCAAGACCGTCCTATTCACAATAAATCTCGACGCTGTCGGCAATATGCCGTGTAACCCGTCAATCGGAGGCTCAGGCAAGGGGCATCTTGTGTGTGAGCTTGATGCACTTGGCGGAGAAATGGGAAAGGTTGCGGACATGGTTTGTATGCAGAGCCGTTTGCTTAACAGGGGCAAGGGGCCTGCGGTACATTCGCTGAGAATGCAGGCTGACCGTTCAAAATACAAGGTTCTGATGAAAAAGGCGATAGAAGAAACACAAAATCTCACCCTTCGTCAGGCAGAAATTGTTGATATCAGAAGAGACGGAGAAAACTGGCTTGCGGTTACAAAATACGGGGCAGTATGGCAGACACGCACAGTCATAATATGCTCAGGTACATACCTTGAAGGCAAAATCATTGTCGGCGATGTCAGCTTTGAGGGAGGCCCCGACGGAATGTTTGCGGCGGTGGGGCTTACGGATTCACTGAAAAAGCTTGGCGTTCCCATGCTGAGATTCAAAACGGGTACACCCGTCAGAATTCATGCCGATTCCGTTGACTTCAGCCTTCTTGAAAGACAGGATTCGGATGAAATACCCGAGCATTTTTCCTCGGAAACCGTGGACTTTGAGCAAAATCTCACATCGCTTCCCTGCTACGTCTGCTACACCAACGAAAAAACCCATGAAATAATCCGAAATAATATCCACCGTTCGCCTCTTTATTCGGGCAAGATTTCAGGCGTCGGTCCCCGTTACTGTCCGAGTATCGAGGATAAGGTTATGCGCTTTGCCGACAAGGACAGACATCAGCTCTTTATTGAGCCGTTGGGCTTTGACACCAAGGAGCTTTACCTTCAGGGCTTTTCATCATCCCTTCCGGAGGATGTTCAGCTTGAAATGCTTCACTCAATAAAGGGTCTTGAAAATGCCGTTGTTATGCGTATAGGCTATGCAATTGAATATGACTGCTGTGACCCCCTCTCGCTTAAGGCAAGTCTTGAATTTAAGGATTTCCCGGGTCTTTTCGGTGCAGGTCAGTTCAACGGAACCTCCGGCTATGAGGAGGCGGCAGTGCAAGGTCTTGTTGCCGGTGTAAACGCCGCGCGGTACTGCAAGGGAATGGAGCCTTTTACGCTGTCGAGAGATTCATCATATATAGGCACCCTTATTGATGACCTTACAACAAAAGGCACGAACGAGCCATACAGAATTATGACAAGCCGTTCGGAATACAGACTCCTTTTAAGGCAAGATAACGCCGACAGACGCCTGACTCCGATAGGACATGAAATCGGTCTTATAGATGATGAACGCTATTCGCGTTTTCTTGTAAAAAAAGAAATGATAGACAAAGAGGTCGAAAGAATAAGTGCCATTCACGTGGGACCTTCGGAAACGCTGCTTAAAATCCTAAAGGAGCATGATTCCACACCCATCACCAACGGCATCAGCCTTTCCGAGCTTTTGCGCCGTCCCGAGCTTGACTATGAGAGCCTTAAGGATGTTGATCCTACTCGCCCCGATGACCTTCCGAGAAAGGTTCGGGAAGCAGTAGAGATTGAAATAAAATACGAGGGATATATAAAGCGTCAAATCAGGGATGCCGAGCGATTCAGAAAGCTTGAGAATAAAAAAATCCCCGAGGACACGGATTATTTTGCAATTACAGGTATACGCGCCGAAACAAAACAGAAGCTTTCTAAAATAAGACCGCAAAGCATCGGTCAGGCATCGAGAATATCAGGCGTCAGTCCGTCGGATATTCAGGTGCTTATGATATACTTCGGTATTATTTGATGCCTTTACCCATCCACACAGTATAAAGGAGATTTTTTGTGATTTATACAACTTATAAGCAACTGTCAGAACGTCACAATTCAATAATGAGCTCCTATAAAAGCACCGTTCCCTTCTATAACAGAGGATGGGAAAGATGTGTATTTCGCTGTGTGCTCTTTCTGGTTTGGTGCTTTGTTTGGCTTGAGTCGGGAGTCAGATATGTAAACCTTGACTATGTCTATTATGATATGACAGACACAAGATTGATTGTTGTGCCAATGATGATTTCGCTGCTCGGCATATGGATTTTCAAGCCCTATAAGCTGTGGACAGAAAGAACCTATTTTGGCAAAATTGAGCGTATTGACAAGCAGAATGCAATTGTTATAAAAAAAGACGAAAAAGGCATGAAGGTAATCGTTAAAAAGCTGAGAAGCGCGGTTTATGCAGGCACAAATGTGTTGACAATAAGAAGAAGCGACGGAAAGCTTGTTCAAAGGTCTGTTCCTAATCTTTTGCATTTTGACAGCATATATGACCTTGACACCTCGGTTTCGGTAGTGTGCGGTGTAAAGTTTCCCGTTCCAATGAATAAAGAGGTGTTCCCGAAGGGCAATTGCTTTTGCACAAAATGCGGCTCCTTTGAGCAGCCTGAATATAAACGATGCAGTATGTGCCACTCGCTTTTGTGGTATAAATGACGGAGGCAAAAATGAAAGACTTCTATGAAAGGCTCATAGAAAAGGCGGGCTTTGACAGTGCCCTTGTTCTTGGTGCCCTCAACTTTTCAAAATCGCTTGATATGCCGCAGCTTTCCCGCCTGTTTTTCGACACAACCCCCTATAAGATAGAAAATGGCGGCGTGTTGTTTTTTGAAGATGCCTTCTATCCGTATGATTTTTTTGGAAAGCTGAAAACCCTCGCGCTTTCGCCCGAGGTTTCCTCGCTCTATATCTATGTTTCGCTTCTTGAAAGGTCGCTTTGTGATTTCACTTCGAGAATTGAAAATACAGAGGTCTTTTTTGAGACTTCAAAACGTATTTGGGAAGCAGCAAAGGAATACCACGCCCAAAACGGATATTACGGTCTTTACGACTACCACTTTCTCGCCAACTACGTTCGGACAAATATCCTGAGGCTTGGTGCTTTTGAATATCAGCTCGGCTTGTTTGACGGCAAAAAGGCAATTATGCTTCATGTTCCCGATAAGGCATCAATGGAAAAGGAGAATAGGCTTTTCTCCTACCGCCTTGCCCGTCAGTATTTCGGACAATATCCCATAGTCGGAGATAGCTGGCTGCTGTTCAAAGAGCATAAAAAAATGCTGCCCGAGAACAGCAGCATTGTGTCTTTCTTTGATGATTTTGATATCGTCTCCGCCTACGAAACATACGATTATTCCGAGCTTTTTCATGTTTTCGGCAGACTAAAGGATTTCTCTTATGAAAATTTGCCAAAAGAAACGTCGCTTCAGAGGGCTTATGCCGAAAGGGTTAAAAACAGTCTCCCGATAGGCTCGGGGGTTGGAATACTTAAATACTAAAAAATATTCGCCCATGTCGCTATTTTGCATGGGCGAATTGTTGTAATCGAGAGCGTTTTGCTTTTATTGCACCAAAAAAGAACGTGCTAAATTCTTTTTTCTTTTTACTTTTCCGTACTGTTCGCAAAGTTTGCTGTGAGCTTGTGTTGTTGCGTTTATGCAACACAAGCGGTGCTTCTCTCGGGCATCCGAGATTGGTTTAAATTCTAAGATGTAGTCCCGAATTCTTTTCTTTTTTGCTTACTTTTTTCTTTTAAGAACGGTTAGCCAAAGTAAGCTGTGAGCTTGTGTTGTTGCGTTTATGCAACACAAGCGGTGCTTCTCTCGGGCATCCAAGATTGGTTTAAATCCTAAGATGTAGTCCCGAATTCTTTTCTTTTTTGCTTACTTTTTTCTT
>JAZQIW010000105.1:0-10466 GCA_045541355.1 Eubacteriales bacterium
CCATGCATAGGGGAAAATCGCAGTATCCGAGCCTGCCATATTAAGCATTGAGGTGTTTCCTGTCTGTGACGAGCCGTTATTTGTAAAGCAAAGAATAATGCCGTCGGCATATCCTGCCTCTACAACCTGATCTTCCATCCACGTTATAATCTCTGCCGCTGCAATTTCCGCCGCATTGAACTCGGCTGCAGAGTAATACTGGTTGACGTTTGATGAGTTTGCACCCGCTTTTGCGGGAAGGCACATATTTCTGAATCCCGGCCACTGGTAGATTGTAAGGAGGAGATATTCCTTGCCGTCTTCCTCTATTCTGAAATATCTGTCATCGCTGAAATACCAGTCCATCCAGAGGGGGAATATATTCTCCTTGAATTTGTCACTTGTTCCGGGTTCGCCGTAAGAGGCATTTTCCCACATGATAGAGAAATCAAGGTATTCTGTATACTTTGCATTGAAGTAACCTTCATGGTGTGCTTCAATCATTCTGGGCTTCTTGAGGGGGGCGTTTGCGGGACACAGGGATGCATACCAGCACATTGCATATGTAGATACGCCGTGTTCACTGAGGAACTTGATTTCCCAGTCCATAGCCTCCGCCGAGCCTTCGTCATAATAGCCGGTGATAGGCTGGATTTCTGCGTGAGGTGCTATATATTCCCAGCCGTAATGGCAACCGTTTCTCCAGAGGTTACATACGCTCATTGAGAGCATATATTTGCCTGTATCAAGAGGAACAGGCTCGGGAACGTAGTCGGTATAATCCTGAACAAGTTCATGCACCTCGACATCATCAAACCAGAATTCGCAGTCATCGGCAGGATGATTTGCGCCTATCTGAAGGTCATTGAATTTATCTGACTTTGTTCTAAAAGGAATATTCTCGGCTACAACCTTACCATCTATCTTGATAAGTGCCGTCTGTGTATTGGTATCGGCTTCAATTCTGATGCACTGCCATACATTTGGTGTAAAGAAGCGAAGCTCCTGTCCAAGCGAGCCGTCCTTGTTTTCAACATAGAACTTTTCATTGCTTGTTACAACCTTTAAAATTACATTCTTATCATAGCCGACCTGGAAGTATATTCCGTCATCGCCTGTGGGGATAAGAAGGTATGTTTCAAGCTGCACCTTGCCGCCTACCTCGTCATACTTCTTATATGCGTAGTTATGTTCGTCGGCGTAGGCATAAACCCTTGCGCTGTAGTAGTCGCCCTGATTGAGTGCAGTGGTAGGCAGTTCTTCAACATAGACCTCGCCGGAGGTTGTATATCCCGAAGGGCTGTAATTTACCTTATCAACCCTCATCTTATCATTTACCCGATAGTTCTTATAAAGATGTACCTGCTTTACGGTATATTCAATCTGAGAGGAGATGCCGGTTGAGAAAACAACCTTTTCCATCGCCTTTCTCTTGGAGTTAAGGTTATATGTTCCGTAATCCGTGCTGCTTATCTTTACGTTTACTGTACCTGCATCAAGGTCAAATGTAAGTCTTGCTCTTATCTGGTCACTGATTCTGTATGTAGAATCGGTGTTGTCTTTTGTTCTGTAGGGGTCAGCATAGAGATTGAATTTTCTATCGTATTTATATTCGCCGCTATAGGGATATGAAATGTATCTTGTTTTACGGGAAGTGCCGTTATTATAGTAGGAATCATCATAGAAATAGAGACCTGAGGAATATGTGCCCATTTCAAAGATGTCGTTGCCTTCTATATCCTGAAAATAAAGTCTGAGGCCTTCAAAGCCCATGGTAATATGGAAGCTTGTTTCAAGAACGAGCTTTCCGTCCTGCTGGGGGAAAATATCTCTTGAAATTGATATGTCATCCTCGGTTGAAAGGTCGCGGAGGGTGTTGACATATCCGTTTCTTGCGTCTTCTGTATGACTGACATTCAAATACGCCTTTTCAGAAGAGCCTGTGTAGTCATATCTCCAGCCTGAGGCGATATTGTATATGCCTCGTACCGAGGTAGTATCGCCCATGAGATAATCGTCTATAAGATAGAAGGGCTCATCGGCGCCGTATTGAATGTATTTATCTTCAAGTCTTTCACCGTCATTTACAAGCCTTGTGATGATTTCATTAAGCTCATATCTTCTTATGGCTCGTGTGGGACCAAAGGAGCCGTACTTATCTATGCCCTCAACAACACCCGCATTAATAAGTGAAAGCGCACTTTGATAATACATGGATGTGACATCGGAGTCGGGCATGGCAAGCACGCCGTTTATGTTTTTAAGCTCACCCTCGGGTATGATATTTCCAAAGACATAGGCAAGCTCTGCCCTTGAGACACTCTTTTCCATGTCATCGAAGAGCTCTTCGAAAATTATATTATTCTCCAAAGCATAGCTTTTATACTCATCAACAGTGCAATTCTCCGAAATTTCACCGCCGTTATATACGCTGTGAAGTCTTGCTGCAACTGTAATAAGCTGCTCTGCCGTCACCTCTTGGTCAGGCTCTGCCAAAAAAGCTTTGCCTGCTATATCCGAAGGCTTTACTATCGGCGTTTGTTCTTGTGTGGCACACACAGCAACGCTCATGACAAGGAGCAATGCTGAAAGTAAAACAACATACTTTTTCATGGTATCCCCCATATTACACAATTAGATAGGATAATTATACCTCAAAGGTTGTTAATAAATAAAGTGCAATATATAAAATTCTACAAAAAAATTCCCCGACGGCTGTGCCGTCGGGGAAAACGTTTGGTATTTATTTAAGCTTACCAGGCTTCATAAACTGCGGGGTCAGTTGTTACTTCAAAATCATCAATCATGAACGTTACGCCGTAGCTTGCGTCAGGATTTGCAAAGAACGTGATCTCTTCCGTAGGTCTATTAACACCTGAAGGAGTAACAAATTCATCTATCGGCACATAACCCTGAGAAATCGTGAATGAGCCATAGCACTGCTGCCAGTCTTCGCCCGTTGTGAAGCTGATCGTTGAGCCATCCTTCTTAGCAAGGTAAGTTGTATGTGCAAACCATTCACCGTCTGCGCCAAGCTTTGCCATATCTGCATATCTTGCATTGAGTGAAATATTGGTTGTTGTATCGCTGCCGCCTGCATTCTGACCAATCTTAGCCTTTACTCTGTAATAGTAGGTTACACCCTTTTCGTAGCTGATTGTAGGAATATGAACGAGGTAGTTCCAGGATCTGCCTGATGTATCGCCACAGGTAGACTTCCAGTAGCTGTTGCCGTTTTCTGTTACTCTCTCGATAGTATTCTTGCTGTTGGATGTCTTGAAGGTAATTTCTTCGCTTTCAGCATTACCGTTTACAACCTTGAAAGGAATAGGTGTTTCTCTTACAACGATATTATCCATCATGTAGCCTACACCGATATTGTTGTAGGGGTCAACATAGAATGTAAGCTCGTGAGTTGAAGGATCTGCTGTTGTATCAAGAGTTTCTGCTACCGTATAGAAGATTGTAAAGTGCTTCCATTCGTCTGTAATTGTTGATTTTGATTCATTGGGATTATGTTCAACACCGTTTGTACCTGCAGTATCCGCATAACGTGCATTGAATACAAGTGTCGAAGAATCTTCGGGATGGTCGGAGCCGTCGCCGAGTTTACCTGTTCTTCTTGCATCAAAGTCGATAGTGTAGGTCTTGCCTGCTACCCACTCAAATTTGGTTCTCACATAGTTCCATACATTTCCATTTGCAGGAGTAAGAAGCCATACGTTATTGTCGCTGTCATCGGGATCGGGAGCAACCGTTATTGAATAGTATGAAGAGCCCGAATAGAATTCTGTTGTATTTGTGCCCTCAGCATCACCGTTTTCAATCTGTTCGTCAAATTCAAATGAATTTGCAACGGTGATGTTGATAATTCTGTCCGTGAAGTTATAGGAGTAATAGTAGCCTGCCTGTTCAAGGACAAAGAAGAGAGGAATTACGGGAGCACCGTCATAAAGCTCAACGGGCTTTTCAAGATCTACCGACTTACCGTTAACAAGAGCTTTATCCGAGCCTATCGTGAACTGGAGGGTTGTTCCGTCGGGAGTATCGAGCATGAGAACGTTTGTATTTCTGTTCCAGTTATAAACGATATGAAGAAGCTTATAAAGACCTCCTTCTTCTGTGGGAGCAATATAAACCTCGCCCTTTTCGTTTGTAGGATCGCTTCTGATTTCGCTGTAGTCCTTTGTCTGATACTTCTGATTGTCAACGTAGATCTGAGGCTTTCTCGTTGTATTATCTTCTGTAATAAGCTCAAGAGAGTAGAGGTAAATGGATTCGCCTACTGCTTCCGTACATTCAATCATAAGACCTGCAAGAGTACCTGTCCAGAGCTTATTATCTTTTACGTTGATGAGGTATTCGCAGTTTTCAGAACCGTCTGCATATGTGTTATATCTTAATGTTCTTTCTTCCAGGTAGCCGTTGTACTGGGATGTATCCGTTGTGTTCTTGAAGTAAATCTTACCTGTGGAACCGCCCTTACCTGTACCAAGCTTCATCTTGATATAGGATACTTCATCCATGTTTACGCCGTAAATGTCGTCACCCTCGAAGGTGATTCTTGCGTACGTACCGGTCTGGCCGTAGAGGCACTTCTTAGAGGAGTTATACTGGAGATTATCCTGTGTTATAGTCTCTTCGGTATAGTATTTACAACCACCGTGCTTGTGGTAACTTGAACCTGCAAAAATGCCGGTGTTTTCGGATTTTGTACAGTTACCGTTTGCATCATACGTACAGTGGGTATGCTTGTTACTATCAAACAATCCTGTTTTTACAGCAACCTGACAGGTATCAGTAGGAGTCTGTTTTTTGTATGTACCAAAGTTACTGTGAGTAGTTATGTCATTCATGTTTGAGAAGGAAGCATAACCGCCAAGGTGCTTGTAAGAATCGGGGGTTTCAACCGTTTCAAGCAATTCTCTTCTGATATAGTGGTCATTATCGGCGGGATAAAGTCGTCCGACTCTTGCCTTCTGAATGGCAGTAGGAACTGTATTGTTCGCTTCAGCCGCTTCAGAGCCTCTTGCAACGCCGCCGAATATTTCAGCAATAACATCAAGGTATCCGAATCCGCCGTAGCCCTCATTCTTATATTCGCCTACTGTCGGGAAGATGTAGTGACCTTCACCGTATTCGTTCCATGTATCGAAGGTGATAAGCTTTGACTTCCAGGAGTCTTCGCTTGAGCTGTAATTTGTTGCCATCTGGCTCTTGTGCCAGTTAACCATTGTCTCAAAGTTATCGGTTGTCATGTAACCGGGTCTGAGTGTTGTCCAGCCGATATCGTTAAAGCCGGGGGTTGCAAGTGTAAGAAGGTCAATGCCCTGAGCCTTTGCCTTTGCTGTATGGTTTGTAGCAAGTGTCTTCTGTGCCTCAACATCCCATGCAGTCTTGCCCCAAGCGTAGAGGATGATACCGTCGCCGCCCATGTTTGCCATTGTCTTGTATGCAGCGTCAGACTGTGCAGAGCCGCCGAATACTGCGATAAGACCGTCAGCATAGCCTGCGGCAATAATCTGCTGTTCCATCCAGTCGATAAGTGCGGCTGCATCTTCACATGCCGCAAGCACAGCGCTGCTGGGTGTGCTGCCTGTGGGCTCATATTCTTTCTTGAGGTACAAGTCGCCGTTGTCATTGTATGCAACGAGCTCATAGTCCGTACATGCCATGTCGAGGAAGTAGAGATACTGATAAATTGTAAGGAAGATGTAGTCCTTTCCGTCTTCTGTAATTCTGCAGTATCTGGGGTCAGAGAAGTACCATTCCATCCAAAGCGGGAATGCGTAGTTTATGAAATCCTCTCTCTGTGCATCGGAGATATAGCCTGAGTTTTCAAACATAAGGCTAAAGGACATCATATCGGAATATTTTGCATTAAAGTAACCGTCATGGAGAGCATCAACCATTCTCGGCTTCTTTATGGGCTTGCCGCCGGAATGAGGATACCAACAAGTCATGTAGTTCTTGATACCGTGCTCTGTAAGGAACTTGATTTCCCAGTCCATAGCCTCGGGGTTACCTTCATCATAGTAACCGAGAACAGGTTCGATTTCAGCGAAGGGTCTGATCCAGTCCCAACCGTAGTGAGAACCGTTTCTCCAGAGGTTACATACGCTCATGTTGAGTATATAGTCGCCTGTGTCAAGGGGAACGGGTTCGGGACAGTAATCGTCATAATCAAAGGTTTCATATACTTCGATATCGTCGAACCAGAGAACATCGCCTGCTGTTTCTGCTTCTTCAACACCGAATTCAAGACCGTCAAAGCCGTCAACCTTTACAAGGAAGGGAACCGCATTGTTAACATACTTACCGTTAATCTTAATAGCTGCTGTCTGTGTATTTGTATCAGCTTCAATTCTGATCCACTGCCATACATTGGATGCAACATTATTCTTAAGGAGAGTTGCGCCTGCGTACCATGCGTTACCTGCCGTCTTTACGGTAAGAACGGGAACGTCTGCGCACTTTACGGTAAAGTATGCGTTGTTTTCAACAGTCGTTGAGCTTGCACCGTCTTCAAGAAGGATATACGCTTCCATGATAACCTTGCCGTTTGCCTTTTCAAAGCTTCTCTTGGCATAGGTTGTCTCACCCTGTGCTGTTACCATCTTAACGGTGTTAACTTCACCTGTGTTTGTAGCATTGGATGTAAGTCTTTCAACAGTAACGTTACCCGATACTTCATAGCCTATGGGTGCCTCGTACTGATTTTCAAGACGGAATACGTCATTTACTTTGTAATTCTTGAAAAGGTGGGTATTGTTTATTGTAACTATTGTAACCTCAGGAATACCTGTGTAAATCTTAACAGATGCAAGGTTCTTTCCTTCAAGGTCAGCTTCGCCTACATAGCTGCTTCCCATCCAAACCTCATACTTGCCTTCATCAAGGTCAAGTACAACTCTTGTTCTTACCAAGAGAGACATATAGTAGTTGAAGTTATTTACGTCGGGAGACTGAGTGGGCTCTTTTTTATCAGCAAGCTTTATTGAAGTTCTGTTTGAAGAATCTGCAATATAAGCAAAGCCGTTCTGCCAGCCTGTTACGGCAATTTCGTTGCCGTCTGCATCGTAAAAGCCGAAGTGAAGAGTGTCGCCTGATGAAACCTTATATACTGTTTCAAATACAAGCTCGCCCTCTGTCTGTGTATGAATACGTCTTGAGGTTGACATATCATCATCCACGGCATAATCGCGCAAGATATTGGCATATCTGTTGATTGTACCTATTTCCGTGGAGCCTGTATAGTCAATTCTCCAACCCGAAGCACCTGTGCTCCAGCCTCTTGCACCAAGGTCGTGAATGAAGTCATCTATGAGATAGAAGGGTTCGTCGGAGGAGTATACAATATATTCCTTTGAAACTCTTTCAGAGGCATTTAAAATTCTGTCAACCATGATGCCGAGTTCATATCTCTTTACGGTGTTATTCGGGTTGAATGTACCGTATTCATCATAGCCTGCAATAATACCTGCCTTCATAAATGCACTTGCTGCTGCATGGTATGCCGCATCGGGATTAACGTCAACCATATCAAGAACTACGTTCTTTGCTGTAAGGTCAACCTTACCGTTTACTGCATTATAAAGAGCAGAAACCACCTGCGCTCTTGTAGGAATGTTGTCCTCAGCCGTAAACACACCGTCTGCAAAAATGCCGTTATTTGTGGCATATGCATAGTATGTATCGAGGTCGTACTCGGATGTGAGGGTGTTGCCGTTAAGACTGCTGTGGAGTCTTACAGCTACCGACATCAATTCCTTTGCGTCGATCACGGATTCGGGAGCGTTAGAAAGCGCATCATCGCCAAAGAGAGATGCGTATCCGCCCGAAACCTCTTCGGAGGCAACTGCCGAGATTGCAAGCACAACCGACAGGCAGACTGCCATTAACATTAAAAGATACTTTTTCATGGAAATTTCCCCCATGTTCATAATTTTAGTTATTATAATTATAAAGCAAAAGTTGTTAACAAATAAAGACGTTTACAATAATTCCACATAACGCACAAATAAATCTGAATATTTTATGCAAAAAGACAACAGTTTCTTACATTACATTATATATCTACTCTTTAACTACGGTATATTCAAACATTTCCTGATGGATTTTTGTTCCGACATCAACATTTGCAGGCAAAAGTGCAAGTGCCACAAACACTTCCTCTTTATTTTCGACATTCTCGAGGTAACAGTATTCCCCCTCTATTCTTTTTACAACATAATCAAAGCTCATCATATCAAGTCTCCTTATTATTTTATACAACAACATTGTACATCTTTGGCATTGATTTTGCAAGTCCGGATTATCTGAAAAAATATACTTGATTTATGTAAAAAAAAGTGATAAGATATATATGTAACGAAGTTTTATCTTTACGGAGGATAAACACATGAAAAAGTTTGTAATTACAATTGAACGCGGCTTTGGCAGCGGCGGAAGAAGCATAGGCATGGCAATTGCCGAAAAGCTTGGCATCAATTACTATGACGACGAAATCCTGAGAATGGCATCCGATGAAAGCGGCATTGACATGGCTCTTTTCCAAAAGAATGACGAAAAAATCAGCGACAAGATATCCTTTCCCTTCTTTGGCAGAAAGGGCGTGTTTGCAGGCGGTATAATTCCGCCCGACAGCAGCAAATTTGCATCCGAGGAGAACCTTTTCAACTATCAGGCAAGAGTTCTCCGAAGCCTTCACGAAAAGGAAAGCTTTATTGCCATAGGCAGAGCATCCAATCACATTCTTGCAGACATGGAAAACGTTTTCTCCTTCTGCTTCCAGGCTCCCTTTGACGTTTGTACAGACGTTGTTATGGACAGATTTGCATACAGCAAGTCCGAGGCGGAAAAAATCATCCGCAAAATCGACAAGGAGCGCGGAGACTTCTACTATTACTACACCGGCAAGAAGTGGAACGACCCTGCATGGTACGACCTTTGCTTCAACACGGGCAAGGTTTCATGGGACAAGTGTGCGGAAATCCTCATCAAATATGTTGAGGATTGTCTGGGCGAAAAATTGATATAACAAAATGAATTAAAAGGGCGACCTGCTTTTGGCAGGTCTCCCTTATTTTTGATGAGGCTTATTTCTTTTCACAGTTCTTTTTTAGTCCGAGAACCTCGCTTGTTTCGGTTATCGAAATAAACGCCGTCTTATCCTCTTCAAGCACCACACGCTTTGTTTTTGCTATCTGGAAGCGGTTGACAACAAAATAAATAATCTTTTTGTCGGCACCCGAATAATATCCCTTGGCATCATACAGAGTTATTCCGCTTCCAAACTCCTCGGAAAGCGCCGCACAAACCTCGCCGGGTTTTTCGGTTATAATCATTACAGCCTTTGCCTTATCGAGACCTTCTACGATAAAGTCTATCGTCTTAAGTCCTGCCATATAGGTAACTATGGAATACAGGGGCAGAGTCCAGCTTCGGGAAAGAATACCTGCGGCAGCATAGAGAAAAATATTATAAATCATTACAAATGTACCAACGGTAATACCGAGGCGCTTTGCAAAGATAACCGCCATTACCTCCACGCCGTCAATTGCAGCGCCGTAGCGTATGGTAAGACCACTGCCTACACCCGAAATGATGCCGCCGAAAAGGGCGCACAAAAGCAGGTCGTTTCCTGCAAAAGGCGAGCTTGTTGCAACATTTACGGGAAAAACCTCATTTATCAGAAATGAGCAGAAGGAATAGATAAACACGGTATAGAGCGACATAAGGGTAAATCGCCTGCCCTGCCGTTTAAAGCCGTAGACAAACAGCGGAAAGTTAAGCAGAACAAGAAACAGCGAAAGTGTAAAGCGGTCGGGGGTAAGATAATTAAGAAGCATGGATGTGCCGGATATGCCGCTGTCATACAGCTTTACCGGTGACAAAAACATGGTAATACCGACAGCATTTATGCACCCTGCAACCGTCAAAACAAGCAGGTTTTTAATTATGTCCCATGCGGACACTTTTCTTTTACAGCCCACCTTTATTCTCCCTTCCCCGCCGATACCGGCTGTTTTTATTCTCTACATTTATTATACAGCTTTATTTTCAAAAAATCTATACAAAGTATATTAATTTACAAATTATATCGCAAATATCTTTATTATTCTTTTCCTGCAAACTCCATTCACTTTTGCCTGCGGCAAAGAGCCATCAAGAGAACGAGTCAAGAATGAAAAGATGACAGTGAAAAAGTAAAAATCCTCGTTCTTTCGAACCAGGATTTTGGTGGGGGAAGGTGGATTCGGACCACCGAAGTCACTGACAACAGATTTACAGTCTGCCCCCTTTGGCCGCTCGGGAATTCCCCCATATATTCTGTTCTCGCGGAAAAGGTATTGGAGCTGGTGGACGGACTTGAACCCCCGACCTGCTGATTACAAATCAGCTGCTCTACCAGCTGAGCTACACCAGCATCTCTCCGCTTCCTTTGCGACGACAATTATTATAACAGAACGTGCGGCGGTTGTCAA
>JAZQIW010000106.1:0-36022 GCA_045541355.1 Eubacteriales bacterium
CCTTTATGAATGGATAACACTTCATTTTCTACAAGGAAATCTTCATCCACTACGCCTTCGTCACAATAAATCGTAGAGTTGAAGCTAATCTCTATTTCTCTATCTGTTCTTACTTTTGTCGATCCGTTTTTGGGAATGGTAGAACGTATCAATCCCTCATTCTCATCATCATCTTCTTCACCATATTCATCAGAGGTACGGAAGAATGAAACAACTCTATTATTACATGCTCCGTCTTCAAACACATATGTATTTTCGGGAATTATGAGACAGTATTTTGTAAAGCTGTCAAATTCCTCATCGGGAGTGATAACAATATTCTTTCCGTTATCGCTACATTCAACAGTAAACGAAACTTTCTCGCCTGTTACCGAGCTTCTTCTGAGTTCAAAGTTATCATTTACATATTCGGCAGTAAAGCTTTCGCCGTTATTTGCCAAAAACTCATAGTCGAAATTAACGGTGATTTTTGAATCAAGTGCAACATTCAGTGCATTATTGGATGGAGTTACAGAAAAGTGTTCTTTAAAATCACAGGTGGTACAGTTATAAGTGTCCATTGCCGCCTGTTCATTATCATGGACAACAAGAATGATAAATTCCGCCACGGGAAGCTCCCCGGCAGGAACATTACAATCAAGTGCCACATAGCCCTTTAGGTAATCGGCATAGCCTGTTCTGAAGTTGCCGTTTCTGTCTGTATTATTGCTGTTATAGCAGAGATACTCTTCGGTAGGATCGGCAAGAACAGACATATCGGCAAGCGACATATTGCCCCAGTAAAACATTGTGTCCTTGTCACCTTTTATAACAGTTACAACTGTATTTTCATCAACAGAAACAGAGTTATGGTCAATTATGCCGTTTTCTTCACCGACAATTCTGCCTTCAATATCTTTATATGCACCTTCAAAGCTTACAATCGCATCATTAAAGCAATCCTTACATCCGTTTGAAACGGGAGCTTCAACCCCTTCGCTTGACTCAGCAGGAACAAGGGAGATTACTCCGTCATCCTCGCTATAATCAGAAATCCAAACAAGGCTTTCCGACATGACATCGGTAAGTTTATTCTTAAAGCTTCCGTCTTCAGCCCTTGACTTATCATCAACAAAACCGTCAACAAGTCTTACGAGAGAGCCGCTTTCAAAAGAGTCGCCCAAACTACTTGCTTTGTTTGATGTCAACTTTCCGGGTACTTCATACTCTTTGACACCTGTAAAGGGATTATAAAGTTCATAGTAGTGTCGCCAATCACCTTCATCATTCTGTCCAACATCACTATTAGAAACAATTCTGCAATCTGCATAGCGTGAAAGACGCTCCTTGACACAAAGCTCAACATCCCAGCCTACAAGATACTGGAGGATTCTTGCCGCATCTCTATTATTTACAACACCGTCGCCGTTTACATCAAGAGCATCCTCAACGACAGACACATTCCAGCCTGCAAGAAGCTGCAAAATACGTGCAGCATCCCTGTTTGTAACAGCGCCGTCGCCGTTAATATCACCGGGAACCACATAGAAAAGGCTTACACCGCCGTCTACACACTGTACATCAAGCTCGTACTCTTCCCTATTATCTTCGCCGCCGTAGCAGTAGAAGGAATTCCTTAAAGGAACTATTTCTATTTCCGTGAACAATTCGGGCGAAAATTCGCTTGTTTCAAAGGTAAGCGACACAAGTGCACCGTTACCCGTCACGTTTTCAAGCCCAGCATACTGAAACCTGATTTTATCATCGTAAAAACCTACACCTGAGTTTGTACATATATCGCTTCCGATATAGGTTTCGACAGACGAAAGTGAAAGATATGCATCATCATAATACACATCAAAGCCCATTCCGCAAAAGCCTCTGTTATCGGAAAGGTTTATATCGACAGTAACGGTTTCGCCGATAAGACCTGTTGTTGTATCAACAGTAAGCTTTACGGGTTCTCTTACATCTTCTGCTGCAAAAACGCCGCAGGGCAAAACAAGAGAAAGCACAAGAAGAATTGAGATAATTTTAAGTCTTTTTCTCATTTTTTACACCTCTGTTAATTTATAACAAGAGTATACCACTTTTTATTTACAGTGTCAAGAAAAACATAGAAATTCCGCCGTTTTAACGGCGGAATTCACAATAAAAACTATGCTCTTTTTGCGTAATATGCAGTTTCTTCTGCAGCGTTTGCCGTTCTTGCTGCGGCATTTGCCGCCTGCTGTGCGGAGACTGCTCCGAAGGCGTTTGAAATTGCTGAGAATGTTGCTGCGCTTGCTGTTCTTTCGGCAGCATCTGCGGCACGTTCAGCTTCTTCTCGCATTTTCTCGGTGTTAATGGCTGCGATATACGCCGCCTCTGCCTGCTGACGTGCATATTCTGTCGCCTTTTTGATTTCTGCAAGCTGCATTTGCTCCCTCATGTCTCTGTCATAGATAATAATGGCTTCCTTGGCATTATCGGCTCTTCCTGACTGGATATAGTGAAGAAGAAGTGCGACACCGTCTGCGGTGCGAAGCTCGTTTGGAATAGCAATACGACTTACTACCTTTGGAAGAGAAGCAAGCTTTGCCTTGCTCTCGTTTAGCTCGGCTGCGGTCTTTTCAATTCTATTTTCAACGTCACTGAGTCTTGAGGTATGTTCTTCAATATTATTCATAAATTCAACAGCCTTACGGCTTGCTGCATAAGGGTCAAAGGTGGCACATTCCTGTGCTTTTCGCTTTTTATAGTTGATGTTTTCAAAAACCTGATATACAAGGTAAATAATTATTCCAACTACTGTAAGAGCTGCACCCACAACCGGTGAACCAAGCCACACAAGTGCTCCGGGTGACACATTTATTATTGTGCTAAGGTTTTCTAATAAAGTCGGAGCAACAGCAACAAGAATAAGAAAAATCACGAAAGAAACAACTGTCAAAGCAATGAAAGCTACTTTCAAAATCTCAAACGGAGGAAACTCAAGATAACTGAAAACCGAAGCAGTATACTCTTTCGGTCTGAGACACTCACCGCTTGTATCTACAACTTTTTTATTTGTTTCAATTTCTTTTCTCATTTCCTTTGCTGTTTTATCAAGAGAAGCCATAAGACCGCGTTTCTCGTCAATCTCCTTTTTAAGCAGTTTTTCTGTCTTATCCCTCATAGTATAATCATGCCAGAGCTGTATAAGCGTCGCCCTGTCATTAGAATGGTCAACAACATAGGAAGCGTTATTTGCCGCAACCTGCTTTGACGGTGCATTATTTTCCGGAAAACTCTCTGTTATGAAATCGGGAAAAACCGTTGTTGTTTCTTCCTGTTCAATTACTGCATATGCTCCTACATTTTCAAGAGCACCTACAAGTCTTTCTGCATCCTCAACAGAAATATCATTTGCAATGGTACAAGGAACATTTTCCACCAATGCCATGGCTTCCTTCATGCCGATACCCATAATCTCACGGATGATTTTAAGGGTCGAAAGCTTCTGACCGCCGATGCTTTCCAATCTTACATTTACACTCATTTTTATATCTCCTTCTTGCGTCAATCGACGCGTTTTTTGTTTACAACGAGATTATAAGATATTGTCCCTTTATATTCAATATGTTTTGCGCGAACTGTCATTTTGCCTGCTTAAACTGTAATTTTATCTACTAAAAGGCACAAAAAAACCGCGGCTTTCGCCGCGGTTACAGCTATTCATTTAAAATTCCACATCCCAGCCTGCAACGTATTGCATTATCCTTGCGGCATCACGGTTAGTCAGTTTACCGTCGCCGTTGATATCATATTTTATGTCAGCATCGTCGGGAACAATTATTTGCTCGTTGCTCCAACCTGCAAGATACTGCATAAGTGCTGCGGCATCTCGGTTTGTAACTTCTCCGTCGCCGTTGATATCACCGAAGATATCTCTTTTTTCCTTAATATGAACAGGCTCACGTTTAATTATCTTTCCTTCCTCATACTCATCAACCGAGGCAAACGGGATATCGTTTTCATCAGCGTACTGCTCGGCGCATGAGCCGTATTCACCGTAAATGGAGGCATTTCTGCAAAGCTCAAGAATGTCATCTGCAAAATCCTCGACACTTTCGGGTATGAAAACTGCAAGCAGATTTTCGCATCCCGAAAAGCATTTTTTTCCGCCTATTCTATTTGTACCATCCTCAAAATATGCTGTCTTTAAAGAAGTGCATTTACTAAAAGCATACAAATCAAGCTTTACACCTTTGGGAATTTCAATGCTCTCAATCGAAGAACAGCCTGCGAAGGCACTTCTTTCAATATCACGAAGACCGTCGGGAAGCTGAATTTCGCTTAAAGAACTGCATTTATAAAAGGCTTCCTCGGCAATAGTCTCAAGGCTATCGGGCAAGGTTACTTCCACAAGGTCTGTACAGCCATGGAAGAGACGCTCGGGGATGTATTCAACACCTTCGGGAATGTTTATACTTTTTAGTGAATTACAGTTCATAAACGCATTTGCCCAGATTTCCTCAACACTCTCGGGAAGATATATTTCTTCAAGGTCGCTGCAAAAATAGAATGCGCCCTCGCCTATCTCGGTAACACTTTGGGCTATTTCCACCGACGTAAGACTTCTGCATTCCGCAAAAGCATACTCGCCGATATTTTCAATTCCGTATTCTATTACAATTTCTTCTATCAAATTAGCTTTCTCGGTAAACGGTGAAGCATCCTTTGTACTCCAATTCGGCATTTCACCCTCACCCGAAACCGTAAGCACCCCGTCTTTTATGCTCCAAGCAACATTCTCTGACAGTTCTCCCGCTATTTCCTCTGCAAGGCAAGCAAAACTCAAAGAAGCAATAACAACACTAAGAACCGTCATTACTCTCAATGCTTTTTTCATAATTCTGTCCTCCTGAAAATCGGTATAATAAAAAATGCGCAGCCAAGAGCCACGCATGAAAAACACATGACTCCGATTGCTGCGAAACAAACTTTTCTGTACTACACAAGTATGAAAATAAGAGCATGTATTTTTACCGAAAGGTAAAAAAATACACACTTATGCAGCACATCACATATTAAGTTTGTTTCGCATACTCAGTTTATCACATTTTCCGCTTTTTGTCAACAGTAAATTATCAACGATCACTTTTACTCCTTAATGCAATTATAAACGCCCGGCATCAAAATGTCAATAAACCATCAGTTGAGTTTAATAAACCGTATTTTTACAAAAAAAGGCAGGCACTGTATGCCTGCCATATGGGTTATTTAAACATATCCGAAAGCTTATCAAAAAAGCCCTTCTTCTGAACATTATTCTTTTCGCCGCAGGAATCAGCAAAGGCTTTTAGCAAGTCTTTTTGTTCCTTATTCAGGTTCTTCGGTACTTCAACCACAACCCTGAATACAAGGTCTCCGCGTCTTGTTCCGCGTATTTCGGTTATACCCTTTCCCTTAAGCTTGAAAACCGTGCCCGTCTGAGTGCCCTCGGGGATAGCATAGTCCACCTTACCCTCGAGTGTGGGAACATCAATGGTAGCACCGAGAACAGCTTCTGAGAATGTAATGGGTACGTCGCAATATATGTTTCTGTCTTCCCTTTCAAAAATCGGGTGCTTCTTAATGGTAACCTCAACAAAAACATCACCTGCAGGACCGCCGTTTCTGCCTGAATCACCCTGTCCAGAAAGAACAACACTCTGACCGTCATCAATACCTGCAGGAATTGTGACGGTAAGCTTCTTCTGCTTTCTGATATATCCGCTGCCGTTACAGCTCTGACACGGGCTCTTTACCACCTTACCCTTACCGCCGCAATGGCTGCAGGCACTCTGCGACTGGAATACACCAAGGGGTGTTCTCTGCTGTGTTCTGACAGTTCCGCTTCCTCCGCAGTTTGAACAGGTTTCGGGTGATGTACCCTTTGCAGCACCGCTGCCGCCGCAATCATCGCACTTTTCAATTCTTGTAAAGGAAACATCCTTTTTACAGCCGAATGCCGCTTCTTCAAAGGTTATGCTGACTCTTGCCTCGCGATTAGCTCCCTTTTGGGGAGCATTATTACGTCTCGATGACGAGCCGCCCATTCCGCCGCCGAAAAAGCTGCCGAATATATCGCCAAGGTCAATATCTTCAAAGCCGCCACCAAAGCCGCCGAAGCCTCCAAAGCCTGCTCCGCCCTGACCTGCGCCGTAGCTCGGGTCAACGCCTGCATGACCGAATCTGTCATACTTCGACTTTTTATCGGGATCTGACAGCACGCCGTAGGCTTCGTTGATTTCCTTAAATTTTTGCTCAGCATCTTTATCACCGGGATGAAGGTCAGGGTGATACTGCTTTGCCATTTTTCTGAAGGCTTTTTTTATCTCTTCATCAGAGGCACCCTTACTAAGTCCGAGCACCTCATAAAAATCTCTCTTTTCTGCCATATTCTTATCCTTTTAAGAATTATTTATAGACATTTATCGGGAGCCTATATCAGGCTCCCAATATATAATTTACTTATTATCTGCATCCTCAAAGTCGCCGTTAACGGTTCCGTCGGGGTTTACACCTGCATTTGTGTCCTGTCCCTGAGCTGCCTGAGCCTGCTGATAAAGCTTTTCACTGATTGCATAGAATGCCTTGGAAAGCTCATCCATTCCCTTCTTGAGGTCTTCAACCGAAGCGTCATTTTCAAGAAGCTTCTTAAGTGCATCCTTCTTTTCAAGAATGGGCGCCTTTTCATCCTCGGAAACCTTATCTCCGAGCTCCTCAAGGCTCTTTTCGGTCTGGAAAATCATACTTTCTGCCTGATTCTTTGTATCAACTGCTTCCTTCTGAGCCTTATCCTCTGCGGCATACTTTTCAGCTTCCTTAACAGCCTTATCAATATCCTCCTTACTCATATTTGTGGAGGATGTAATGGTGATATGCTGTTCCTTACCCGTACCCTTATCTGTTGCAGTAACATTTACGATGCCGTTTGCGTCAATATCAAAGGTAACTTCAATCTGAGGCACTCCTCTGGGAGCCGCGGGAATACCGTCAAGGATAAATCTGCCGAGAGTTGTATTACCTGCAGCCATTTCTCTTTCGCCCTGAAGAACATGAATTTCAACGGAGGGCTGATTATCAGCAGCAGTTGAGAATATCTGGCTCTTCTTTACAGGGATTGTTGTGTTTCTTTCAATCATCTTTGTGCATACACCGCCAAGTGTCTCAATACCGAGAGAAAGGGGTGTTACGTCGAGAAGAAGAACGCCCTTTACATCATTTGAAAGAACACCGCCCTGAATTGCAGCACCTATTGCAACGCATTCATCGGGGTTAATGCCCTTGAAGGGTTCCTTACCCGTAAAGCTCTTTACAGCCTCCTGAACAGCGGGAATTCTTGAAGAACCACCGACAAGAAGCACCTTATCAATCTGAGATGCAGAGAGACCGGAGTCTGCAATAACCTGCTTTGTGGGGCCCATTGTCTTTTCAACAAGGTCTGCCGTAAGCTCATCAAACTTTGCGCGTGTGAGAGTCATATCAAAGTGCTTGGGACCTGTTGCATCTGCTGTAATAAAGGGAAGATTGATGTTTGTGGTTGTCATGCCGGAAAGCTCAATCTTTGCCTTTTCAGCAGCCTCTCTGAGACGCTGAAGTGCCATTTTATCAAGACGAAGGTCGATGCCGTCTGTCTTTTTGAACTCTTCAGCCATATAGTTCATAATTCTCTCGTCGAAATCATCGCCGCCGAGTCTGTTATTACCTGCTGTTGCAAGAACCTCTATAACGCCGTCTTCAATGTCAAGAAGGGATACGTCAAATGTACCGCCGCCAAGGTCAAAAACGAGAATTTTCTGTGCCTGCTCCTTATCAACGCCGTATGCAAGGGCTGCCGCTGTGGGTTCATTGATAATACGCTTTACTTCAAGACCTGCAATTTTACCTGCATCCTTTGTAGCCTGACGCTGTGCATCGGAAAAATATGCGGGAACGGTAATAACCGCCTCGGTTACAGTCTGTCCGAGATAGCTCTCTGCATCGCTCTTAAGCTTCTGGAGAATCATTGCAGAAATTTCCTGAGGTGTAAAGGTCTTATCGTCAATAGTAACCTTTTTATCATTACCCATGTCACGCTTGATAGAAATAATGGTTCTGTCAGGGTTTGTGATTGCCTGACGCTTTGCAACCTGACCTACCATTCTTTCGCCTGTCTTTGAAAAAGCAACAACCGAAGGGGTTGTTCTTGCACCTTCAGCGTTAGCGATAACAACAGGCTCGCCGCCTTCGTATACCGCAACGCAAGAGTTTGTTGTACCTAAGTCAATACCGATAATTTTTCCCATTTTAAGTTTTCTCCTCTTAAATTTTCTTTCGCAGAAAAGCCGAAACAAAGAGTTTATCAACCCTTCCGCGATGTATTTTTGATAATTTTAATAAACTGAATTAATATCATTCCGCCGCCTGTCAGGCGGAAAACAGATGATTAGTTTGCAACTTTAACCATTGAATGTCTTATTACCTTATCTCCGATTTTATAGCCCTTTAAAAACACCTCGGAAACCGTATTTTCATCAAATTCTTCATTTTCCTCATGCATTACCGCATTATGGAGCTCGGGATTAAAGCTTTCGCCCAAGGCGGGGATCTCTTCAACACCCATTTTTGCGAAAATTTCAACAGCCTGAACAAGAATCTTCTCAACGCCCTCAACAACGCTTTTTGCTTCAGTGCTTGCCACCTCAACCTTTGTTCCGCGTTCAAGATTATCAAGCACCGCAAGCAGGTTTTCTACGCTGTCTGCCTTAGCATCGGTATAGATTGCTTCCTTTTCCTTTTGTGTTCTCTTTTTATAATTATCGTACTCGGCAAGCATTCTCAGATATTTATCCTCACTGTCTTTGAGTGCATTTTCAAGCTCCGATATCTTCTTATCCTTTTCCTCAAGCTCTTTTTCGATTAGCTTTTCCTTTCTGGAAGCCTTGCCTTTTTCCTTCTTTTCGGCTTCCTTCTCGGTTTCGTTTTCTGTTTGCTGCGTCTTAATTTCGTCCTTTTCCTTAGTCATTTTCATTTCCTTTCAACACAATACAGTATTACTGCTCATCTATGCCGGGCAGAAGCTTTACATCAAGATTATCAGCAAGGGTATGCAGTGCAGATATGACCTTTTTATAGTCCATTCGTTTAGGACCCAGTATTCCGAGCACAACATTCTGTCCGTTTCCGACAGGAAGTGTACAGTACACAACCCCCGTATCCGAAAGCTCCTCCACCTTATTCTCTTCGCCTATATATACTCTGAGATTCTTTCCGTCATCACCTGCCGGCTCAAGAACCTCTTTGATTTTTCCACTTTGGTTTTCAATAAGAGTCAGAATATTTTTAACCTTTCCCACATCCATAAACTCAGGATATGACAGAAGGTTTGTAATGCCGTCAACCTTCACGCTTTCTTCGCGCTTATTGCAGACAGAATCATATGCACATCTTACAACACTTGTTACAAGCGGTGAAAGATATCCGAAGTCCCTTTCAAGCTCAAGAATAACCGGCAGCGCCACATCATCAAGACTTACATTCTGCAAATGTCTGTTAAGTGACATCTTTATTCTGTCAACTGCGTTCTTATCCAGACACTCCTCGGTTTTTATATGCTCGGTTTTAACGGAATCGTCGGGCAGCACCATAACAAGAATCATGCTATGCTCATCTATAAGCATTGCATCAAATCGTTTTACAACGTGTTTTTTATCAGATGTCATGAGAGCAAGCGTTGCACAGTTGGTAATTTCGGAAATAACCTTTGTCGCCTTTGACACAAGCTTATCCATTTCATCCATCTTATATCTTGTCAGCTCATTGAGAAGATTTAATTCCTCCACATTCAGCCGATAGCTTTCCATAAGCCTGTCAATATAAATTCTGTATGCCGCATTTGAAGGTATTCTTCCTGCTGAGGTATGAGGCTTATCAAGATATCCCATCTCCTCAAGCTCACTCATTTCATTCCTTATGGTCGCAGGCGAAAGCGCAATCTTTCCGTACTCTACAAGATGCTTTGAGCCTACGGGTTCTCCGCGCTCAATATACTCATCGACAATCGACTTGAGTATTTGCATCTTGCGTTCATTTAAATCCATAGGTTCATCTCCTTTTTAGCACTCAAAGCTTCTGAGTGCTAACTGTATATAATTTACCATGTAAATAAAAGGAAATAAGCACATTTATGTAAACATACTGTAAATGAATGTGACACTTATGTGAAATCAAAAAAACAAACGGCCATGCCGCGCACAGCCGTTATTTACACTATGTTTTTTCGCCCTTACACAGCTTCTCGTGCTTCATCGGGCATTCGCTGCACCTTGGAGACCTTGCAGTACATATATCTCTGCCGAAGTCTACAATTCTATGACAAAAATCGCTTTGCAGCTCCTTTGGCACTAACGGGTCGAGAGTGCGTTCAACTACGGATTGGTTTGTACCTTTAACAAGACCGAGTCTGTTTGTAATACGTATACAATGGGTATCGGCAACAATGCCGCCTTTACCGAACACATCTCCGAGAATGAGGTTTGCAATTTTACTTCCCACGCCCGAAAGAGATATAAGCTTATCATAATCATCGGGAACCGTTCCGTCAAAGTTTTCTATAAGCTGCTTTGACATTTCACGAAGGCTTTTTGCCTTTGTACGGTAAAGTCCGCAGGATTTTACAAGCTCCTCTACCCTTTCCTGTGATGCCAACGCCATAGAATATACATCGGGTATTTCCTCAAACAGAGTTTTTGAAACAATGTTCACTCTCGCATCGGTACATTGTGCGGACAGTCTTGCCATAACAAGCAGCTTCCACGGGTCACCGTCATGATAGAGTGTACATTCCGACTCGGGATACAGCTTTGTCAGCTCATCATTTATCCTTTTTGCCTTTTCCTTAATAGTCAAGATATTTCTCCTGATTTCTGTAATATTCAAGTACACCCTCTGCAACCGCTTCCGCCGACCTTACATCATTTCCCTCGGTGATAGACCACTGATATTCTTCAACATTTGATATAAAACACATTTCAAGAAGTGCAGATGGGAACCTGTGATTTCTTGCAACTGCAAGCTGCTGATAAGACGTTTTTTTCTCCTCTCTTCCAAGCTCTCGACAGACAACCGAGGAAACCGTCTCAGCAAGGCTGACACCGCTATTGTTGGAATAAAGTCCGAGAAAGCCCTTGGCTTTTAATGCATTTGCGCTGCCAGCAATTGAATTATGATGTATGGACAAGGCAATATCGGGACATTCATTATTCAGAAAATCCATTCTTTGATATAAGTCTACCGTCTCATTTTCAGGTCTTGATTCAACAACCTCAGCCCCGAGTTCTTCAAGCTTCTTTACAAGCTCTGTGGCAATGTTTCGGTTAAGCACCGCTTCAGGCTTATTTCCGGGACCGGGTGCGCCGATATCATCACCGCCGTGTCCCGCATCCACAACAATTCTCTTTCCCGCAAGGGGCTTATCGCCGTCTCTCAGTCTCTGAGGATTATTGAGTTTTACTGTCATGCAGCCGTTTTCATAAACTATATTAAAGCCGTAGAAGTTTTTATTATCCTTTAAAGTAACGGTATAAATAAGCATATTTTCCCGTGTACCCTTTGCTCCCGATATTTTTTCAATAAGGGGATTTGCCGGAATCTCAAACTGAGGAATAATTGAAGTATCGGTATTATAAATAATAATCCGCATTTCCCCGTTTTCGCCTCTGAAATCAACATCAACGGGAATGTTTTCGGTCACTCCGAAGCGAATATCCGTGGAATTACACTTATTATTTGTATCATCCTCAACCACAACCTCAACGCCTGTTGTAAGAATTGTATTGAGCAGAAGCGGTTTATCGTACACTATTTCCAGTTCCTCAGTCTTAACATAACCGCCGAAGCGAAGCTTACAATAGCCATTTGTCATATCTGTTATATAATCGCGCATTCCCTTAGATGACGGCAAAAAGTCATCATAGAACGATGTGCTTGTTCCTACCTTTGTATGAGTATAATCCTCTTTTACCTCGGCATAGGAATATGAATCGAGTCCCTTCTGGCTGATAAGACCGCACTTTAAGGTTGCCGTTTCGCCGTTTCTTTGGGCGGTAAAGGTAAGAGTCCCCAATGCCTTAATTTCATTTTCTGTCACAAAGGTTGACGGTGTAATGCTTCCGGTATACTTTTCATACATATACTCTGCTTCGTCGGGAGGATTTATCGTAGGCGTAAGATATACCGTCATTCCGCCAACCGTCGCGCTGACCACGCTGCCGGCCGGTGCAACACAGGAAATATCAAGTGTTTCACTTACCGCAAGCCAAGTATCGCCCAACGGATAGGGATTGGTAATCTCCATTCCATCCATGGTTTTATATGATGAGCCGCTTGCAGAGTTAAGGTTTGATGTTTTATAGTTTACGGTAAAATGCTTTATATTATCGTTCTGTGCAAATTCAAAAACATTCTTTCCTTTTTCAAGGTCAAGATAAACTCCAAAGTAACCGCCCTTTGTCTTTGACACAGCCTTACCGTCAACATAAAGGGGATATGCAGGATCGCAAGAACCGATAACATATGTTTTGGAATAGTTGACGTAACTGTTATTATCGGGATAGTTTATCTCAATTTCTGCACCGTTTGACTCAGCAGTCTCTCTTTTCTTCTTATCGCTCAACAGCTTTTTGATATCGTCTGCAACTCCGTTTGTGTTTTCGCAGATGCTTGAATACCCGTAAAAGATGCTGCCTTTATATGACGATAGCGTTCTTGCCATTTCAACCTGACTGTATATTTCGCCTTCATCATAATCTCCCGCCTTATATGCAGCATGACCCATATATAGGTCAACGCCTGTACCGTCAAGGTTTGCATTCCACCATCTTGCTACATCGTCAAAGGGAGCAGCAACAGTATCAAAGCTCCAATAATTCTGCGGGGCTATATAATCGACATATCCGCCTCTTGCCCACGAAAGAGCATCACAGTAAAGCGAGGAATATGCTTCCAGACCGTTTGTATCACTTCCCTCAACGGGTGTTTCGCTCGTCTTGTTCGCCCATATACCGAATACCGAAACACCGAAATCCATATCCTCATCAATTTCTTTAACGGTATTATACGCCATCTCAACAAGGGTATTTACATTTTCACGTCTCCAGTCCGCCTTATCCATACCCATGCCGTAAAGCTCATATGTATCTTCATCATCAAACTCTGCATTTCCCGACGGGTAAGGGTAAAAATAGTCATCAAAATGAACACCCGAAAGCGTCGGATAGTTTTCGCAAAGCTCACGAACGCCGTCAACAATCAGCTCTCTGACCTCGGGAACTCCCGGGTCAAAATATGTCTTTCCGTCGGCGTATGTAACTGTATATTCACCATACAGCTTTGCAGGGCTATCCTCCGAAAGCTCCTCAAGATCACTCTTATACATTGTCACTCTGTAAGGATTTACCCAGGCATGAACATCAATATTATATTCTCCTGCCCTCTCCAGAATATATGACAAGCTGTCAAACCCGTCAACGGTTTTTCCCTGTGTACCGGAAACATACTTGGATGAAGGGAAAATATCAGAGTCATAAAGAGCATCTGCACAGGGCCGTACTTGGAAAAACAGCGAATTAATCCCAAGCTCATATGCATTTTCAACAATCAAGTCAATTTCCGCCTTGAGCTGTTCCTTTGAGAGTCCCTGTTTTGAAGGATAGTCGATATTTATTGTCGATGCTATCCACAGGCCTCTCATTTCAAGCTCTTTGACATCGGTGAAATCTATCTTTTGTTTTTCTTCCTCAACGGTATTAATCACGGCATTTACGCCATCATCCTCGGCGAGAACAGCCGTTTTACTGAAGTAACCAAGCTTAAAAAAGGTGACAAGAACAGCAGAAACGCACACAAAGGCAAAGACAGACGATACAATTATCGCCATTTTGTTACGGTTTTTCTGTTTATTAATTCCAAATCTGTTATCCGACACGAGGAACCTCCAAAGTTTTAACTTCATTTTTAATATCTGCTTTCTCATTTATTATACACCATCATTACAAAAAATAAAATAGTTTTTGATATTTTTTACTCTTTTTCGACATTTGTTTTCTTTTTGTTTACGAAAGGTCAAATTCAAGCTCGCTTGCGATATTTTCCACGCCATAAAATTTACATTCATACAAAAGGCAACCGTCGTTTATTTTAAAGCTTTCGTTCTTCTTTATCGTTTTAAAGCCGGGGCTGTCTGAGGCAAGGCGTTCTTGACACTGTTCTCTTGCAATTTCAAGTGCCTCTTTTTTTGTTCTCCTGTTTTTTATGGAGGTATACTCGAAATATTCATCACTTTTCACTGTGAACGGCAAAACGCTATTGACTATCGTGCTTTCTCCCCCCACCGCTTTTCTTTTTTCAAAAGTGCCGTCTTTTATAAAAAATCCCGTGTCAATTTCAAGTTTTTTTCCCAATACCGACAGTGAAAATGTTTTCATTTTTCTTCCCGTATAGCTCTTTTCACAATATTCAAGCGGAACACTTACTTGATACCCTCTTTCCGTATTTGCCCAGACAAAACCTCTTGCACCTCTTAAAACCGTTCCGCCCGTTCGCTTTTCCACAAATGCGCTGATAAGAAGCTGTCCCTTTACAACAGCATCTCCCTTTTCTACAAGAGTTCCTCCCTCAAGGGCATCAACGCGAAGTATAATACCCGCGGTTGAAGCTACAAGGTTTACATTTTCTTTTTTTGGCGACAGCGAGGGATTTGCCCCCTCTTTTACTTCCACGTGTGCAACGGTTCCGTCAAAGTTCACGGCAATCCATGATATTCTTTTTTCCCGAATAAGAAAGTTATTGACAAGGCTATCCATATCCACACCTTTTTTATAAGCGCCTTCCTTAAAGCCTATTGAATACAGCACGCTTTTTATCTCGTCTTCTCCGACATTTTCATTTCCTTCAATGCTTATGTGCCAGACAAACAGCTGCGAAAGCAGCAAAAGGACAAACACTGTAAGAGCTCCTGCCAAGAGTCCTACCCTCCTTTTATACTTTCCAAGCAAATGAGGCATTCCAAAGCACCTTTCATGCTCGACTTTGGCGTTTCTTTTTTCAAGGATCTTACTTGTTTTATTCTTCTCATCATAAAAGCATTCAAACAGCAGCTCTCCTTCTCTTGTTTTTACATTTCTCAGTGCCACCTCTGATTTCAGTTCATTAATCAAGAGGCTGACATTTTCAGAACTTACCCTGTATTTTACGGTTCCCCGAAAGAAGTATCTAAACATTTTACCACCTATTCAAATTGCACGGAAACTATAAAACCCGTAACCCTCAGATCATTATTGGCAAGGCACTTAAGCTTTAAATCCCTGCCGCAGACAGTTACCCTCATATTACGCTGGCTTACTCTCACGCATTCACCGTCATAGTGTATAAGCTTGCCCGCATCTTCAATTACAATTTCCCTGTTTGAACACATTTTTAAATACGGCAGAGACAGAGCCATATCAACAGGTATTTCAACGGCATTTGCAAGCTTTTCTGCCACCGTCAGTCTATTTCTCTTTGCCACAAAATCACTCCGTTTTTGCTTTTTTTAAATATTTATGTTCCGTCTCTCATATAAATACTAAAGAAATATGAAACGGGAGGTAAGGTTTTGAAAAATCTCAAGAAAATCCTATCTGTGCTTTTTGTGTTTTCCTGCATCATTTACATACTGCTGTTTCCTGCCAATATCGCCTACCACACAAAACATGCCCTTTCTCTTTGTGCAAACGCTTTAATACCGTCTCTCTTTTTATATATTTTTCTTTCCTGCATACTGTCTCACATTATATATCCGTCAAAAAAATTACCCTTCTGCTCTCTGCTTTCGCGCTTCTTCTCTCTTCCGCAATTGCTGATTCCCTCGGTTATTCTCGGTCTATTTACGGGCGCACCGTCAGGCGCTGTCGGAATATGTGAGCTTTACGGCATGGGATGCTGCTCAAAGAGGCAGGCTGAGAAGGCAGCCGTGCTTGCATCCAACTGCTCGGCATCATTTATTATAGGTGTTGCGGGAGCAATGCTCGGAAGTACAAAAACGGCGCTTCTCATCCTGATATCAAACATTTTATCGGTCATCACCGTATACATGATTTTTTTCAAGGATAAAGAGCTTACCGACTTTGAGCCAAGCAACCTTTCAGAGAACACTCAATCTTTATCGGTTATATTATCATCTTCTCTCAACAAAAGCGTAAAGACAGTTCTTACTTTATGCGGATATGTTATTGTTTTTTACACCTTTTCCTCTGTTACCGGCGAAAGGCTTTTGTTTTTCCTTAAGTCCATGGGCATATCGGCAGATACGGCTTTATCCTTAAGAGCATTATACTCATCCCTTTTGGAAATGACATCCGGTGTTACAGGCTCATCTGTGCTTGACCACAATCTAAAAGCACTTACAATCTGTTTTGCCACATCATTCACCGGCATTTCAATAATCCTGCAAGTTAAAAGTGTTCTTGACCAAAAAGGTCTTTCTTCGAGTAAGTTCATACAATCCAAAATTCTCGCATCGCTCTTATCACCGATTTACCTGCTGTTAATGCTTATATTTCTTCCGAGAAGTATAACCGTTTCGGGCTCCGTCGCACTTCCTTTAAACACGGGGTTTGGATTAAAGGATCTTTTATGTCTTTATGTTATGACAGCTATTTGTTTTATCGGTGCTGCTTTTTTATCTGCAGTTGATAAAAATAACAAAAAGCGGTGATTAAATGTTTAGAATTTATACTGTTTGCTTCTTGATTTTTCACAAATTTGTTGTATAATATATTTGGGAGTATTTATATACTTAAAATTAATATACTCAAGGAGTGAGTCAGGTGAAAAAGAAGCTGCCCGAAGATATTGTAAAAAGCTGTGCTTTATGCGAGTATGCAAGGCGGGTTGACATTACGGGAGAAATACTTTGCACCCGTACCAAAAATCTCATCAAGGTCTCAGAGGATCATGTATGCAGAGCCTTCAGCTTTGACATATTATCATACCGTCCTCTCCCCTCCAAGCTGCCCAAATTCACCATTGATTCTGCCGAAGATTTTCTGTAATCAAAAAAACAACATACATATTCAAGGAGTGTTCAAAATGAAAGACATTTACCAGAGAATTTATGAAACAGGTATTATTCCCGTTATCAAAATCGACGATGCAAAGGATGCTGTTCCCCTTGCCAAGGCTCTCATTGACGGCGGTCTTGCTGCTGCAGAAATCACTTTCCGCACCGCTGCTGCTGCCGATGCAATCAAGGCTATCCACGAGGCTTATCCCGATATGCTTATCGGTGCAGGCACCGTTCTCACACCCGAACAGGCCGATACTGCCATTGCCTGCGGTGCTCACTTTATTGTAAGCCCCGGATTTAATCCCACCGTGGTAAAGCACTGCATAAACAAAGGCTACATCATTATTCCCGGAACCTCCAACCCATCTGATGTTGAAGCGGCTATCGAGCTTGGTCTTACAACCGTTAAGTTCTTCCCTGCTGAAGCGGCAGGCGGTCTTCCCATGCTCAAGTCCATGGCCGCTCCCTACACAATGATGAAATTCATGCCCACCGGCGGTCTCAACGAAAAGAACATTCTTTCCTACCTCGAGTTTAACAAGGTTATCGCTTGCGGCGGTTCCTTTATGGTAAAAGACGAATACATAAAGAACGGCGAATTTGACAAAATCCGAGAGCTTACAGAAAACGCTGTAAAGCTTATGCTTGGCTTTAAGCTCGTTCACGTAGGCATCAACACAGGAAGCTTTGAAAATGCTGAAAAAGCCGCAAAGGCTTTTGAAGTATTCGGCATGGCTTCAAGAAAGTGTTCCGCCTCCTACTTTGCAGGCACAGAGGTTGAAGCAATGGCCGACGGCGCAAGAGGCGAGTACGGTCACATTGCAATTGCCACAAACAACATACCGAGAGCCGAAGCTTATCTTGCTTCAAAGGGCATCAAAGTCATCGAAGAATCCAGAAACTGTGACGACAAGGGCAACACCAAGGCAATTTACCTTGACATGGACATTTGCGGTTTTGCTGTTCACCTTGTACAGGCAAAGTAATTGAAGGCCACAAAATGGGCACTCCTCAGGCGTGCCTATGCTCTTTTGGAAAACTCAACACCCTTAAAATACGATTGCGGTCATCTTTGCGGCGGTGCTTGCTGCAAGTCCGACACAATTGACAAGGGCATCAACGGAGGAATGCTTCTTTTACCCTATGAGGATGTTCTGATAGGCGGTTACGAAGGCTTTACTGTCAAGGACACAAGTGACGGAAAGATTCTTATTTGCGGCGGCAGATGTGAGAGGCTTTTTCGTCCGTTCATGTGCAGGATATTCCCCTACTATGCAAGAATTGACAAAGAATCAGGCAGTATTTCGTTACGGCTTGACCCGAGAAGCGCCAATGTCTGTCCTATTACCGCAAAGCAAAGAGGAACGCGTCATTCGGTTTACTTTCACAGGAATGCCGTAAGAGCAACACGCATTTTAATGGCAGACGAGGATTTCAAAAGAGAGCTTATAAAAACAAGTGAATTCTGCGACGGTCTTTATGATTTCTACCGCACACTGATAAAGTAAAGGAACTATTATGTCTGATATAAAAAAACAACTTGAAACAGCTTTTGATGAGCTGGTTTCTCAAAGCAACTTTGAAAAGGGTGACATTCTTATTGTCGGCTGTTCCACAAGCGAGGTGCTTGGAGAGAGAATAGGCACAAGCGGAAGTCTTGAAACGGCAAATGAAATATTCAGCGTTCTAAAGGCAAAATGCGACAGCCTCGGCATACATCTTGCCTGCCAATGCTGTGAGCATCTGAACCGTGCACTTGTGGTTGAAAAAGAGCTTGCCATTCGCGACAGGCTTACAATCGTTTCCGCCGTTCCTCACGAAAAAGCAGGCGGTTCCTTTGCAACTGCCGCATATCGCGGCTTTGAAAAGCCTGTTCTTGTTGAAGAAATATCGGCACAGCTCGGCATTGACATAGGTAACACCTTTATCGGAATGCATCTTCAAAGAGTTGCAGTTCCTGTCAGAACAAGCATAAAGCAAATCGGCTCTTCGCCCATCACCTTTGCAAAGGTAAGACCAAAGTACATTGGCGGCGAAAGAGCAAAATACAATTAACAACAATACATTTCCACATGGAGGTTTTTTACAATGAACAAGTTAAAAGCAGGCATCATAGGTGCCACAGGTATGGTTGGTCAGAGATTTATCACACTTCTCTCAGAGCATCCAATGTTTGAAATTTCTGTTCTTGCGGCAAGCAGCACAAGTGCAGGCAAGACCTACGAAGAGGCTGTCGGCGGCAGATGGAAGATGGACACGGCTATCCCTGAAAAGGTAGCAAAAATGCCCGTTTACGATGCTGCAGACGTAGAAAAGGTTTCTTCACTCTGCGATTTCACTTTCTGTGCCGTAAACATGAAGAAAGACGAAATTAAGGCTCTTGAAGAAGCTTATGCAAAGACAGAAACACCCGTTGTTTCCAACAACTCGGCTCACAGAGGAACAAATGACGTTCCCATGGTAATTCCCGAAATTAACAACGCTCACGTTTCCGTTATCGACACCCAAAAGAAGAGACTCGGCACAAAGCGCGGTTTTATCGCCGTTAAGCCCAACTGCTCTATTCAGAGCTATGTTCCCATGCTTACTCCCCTTCTCAAGTACGGTATTGAGAATGTTGTAGTATGCACATATCAGGCAATTTCCGGTGCGGGCAAGACCTTCAACGAATGGCCTGAAATGATAGACAATGTTATTCCTTACATCGGCGGCGAAGAAGAAAAGAGCGAAAACGAGCCTTTAAAGATTTGGGGCAGCGTTGAAAACGGTGTGGTTGTTTCTGCATCTGAGCCCTGTATCACCTGTCAGTGCATCAGAGTTCCCGTTACAAACGGACACACAGCCGCAGTATTTGTAAAGTTCAAGGGCAAGGCTCCCTCGAAAGAACAGATTCTCGCTGACTGGAAGTCTTTCGGCAACGATGTAAAAGCAGAGCTTGATCTCCCCTCCTCTCCCGACCAGTTTATTACATACTTTGAAGAGGACAACCGCCCTCAGGCAAATCTCGACAGAGACATATACGGCGGCATGGGCATTACAGCAGGCAGACTCCGTGAAGACAAATTATTCGACTACAAGTTCATCGGTCTTTCACACAACACCCTCAGAGGTGCCGCAGGCGGTGCCGTTCTTATTGCTGAATACCTTACTAAGAAAGGTTTCATAACAGCAAAATAACCTACTTTTCTTGTAAGAAAAGTAGGCAAAAGAACTTTTAATTTCGGGGAAGGATATTTAAAAGTCTAAGCGATATCGACCGAAGTGGATTGGTTTATGACCACCAAACAACGGCGGTCATAAACGTGCTAATCTCTATGTTTTTTCTAAGAAAAGCAGGCAAAAGAACTTTTAGTTTCGGGGAAGGCTATCGAAAAGTCTTACCATATCGACCGAAGTGGAAGATTCCCGACGGCAATTTCTATATTATAACAAGACAGCACCCCTACGTTTTTTACGCAGGGGTGCTTAAATTATTCTTAATATTTAATAAATTTCAACGTCCCAGCCGGCAAGATACTGCATTAGTCTTGCAGCATCGCGGTTATTTACTATGCCGTCACCGTTGACATCCAAATAATCCACCAAAACATCAACCTGCCAACCGGCAATATACTGCATAAGCTTTGCAGCATCACGATTTGAAACTGTTCCATCACCGTTTATATCTGCCGGAGGATTTGCAGGCATATTTTCAATATCAACAAATTCAATCTGATTTTCACTTGCGTATGTCTGGGCGTACGAACCAACATACCCATATATTTTTAATGAAATACAATAATCAAAAGCCGTAGACGAAATTCCATCCAAGCTTCTTGGAATAACTATTTTCTTCAAATTCCTACATCTTGCGAATGCGTCATTGTCAATTTTCCGAAGACTATCCGGAATTATAACGCTTTCAAGACTACCACAGTAAGAAAAAGCACTATAACCAATTTCAGTTAGCGATACTCCAAGTTTCAAATCACTCAGATTAGAGCATCCCGAAAATGCATTGCTTGCTATTTTTGTAACACCGTTCCCAATTACGACACGTTCCATACTTTCACATGAATAAAATGCTCTTTCGCCTATACTTACTATATTGTCGGGTATAACAATCTCCATAAGACTTGTACAATTTGAAAAAACTTGTTGTTCAATTGATTTAAGACTCTTTCCAACATTGACCTTCTCAAGCTTCTCACAACCATAGAATGCATATTGTTCTATCACAGTCACACTATCAGAAATACTTATGCCTGTTAAATTCAGGCAGTAGTAAAAAGCATATTTTCTAATACTTACAATACCGTCATTTAATGTAATTCGCTTCAAGTTACGACACTGAGAGAAGGCTCCAATCCCAATTTCATTCACTTCCTCCGGCAATTCATATGATTCGGATATATTTCCGCATGGATATTGAACAATATGTTTTTTATCCTTAGTGTACAAAGCTCCTCTTTCGTCATTACAATAAAACATGTTCTGTACATCAACATCAATATTTTTCAATTTAATGCAGCCTTCAAACGGAACTGAGCCAATCTCAATTACACTTTTCGGAATAAAAACATTTTCCAACTCAATGCAGTGCTGAAATGACGAACTTCCGATGCTCGTTAAAGAAACCGGAAGAGCTATACTTTCAATACTGCTACAACCGGCAAATGCCGAACTGTCTATACTTGTCACGCTGTTGGGAATATTAATGGATTTTAGAGAGCTGCATCCGCTAAATGTAGCAGACAGTATTTTTGACAGACTATTGCTCAATTTTACGTTTTCAAGACTGACACAATTTAAAAACGCATACTTCCCCACTCCCCTAACACTGTTTGGTAATGCAACTTCTTTTAGATTCCTGCAATTGATAAATGCCTGATCTCCTATACTTTCCAAAGTGTCGGGTAAGTCCACATTCACAAGATTTATACAGTCACAGAATGCTGATTCTCTGATACGTGTAACCGGATAGCCATCTATTTCATCAGGTATTGAAACAGAAATTGCATCCTTACTGCATTTGGTAATAGTTACATAGTCAGGAAGATCACCATTTGCAGTCGTTACACTATACCTCAAATCTCCATACGTTCCATATAATTCGGCTTCTGCATTTTTGTCTGATGAAAATCCATTTTCATCAGCTGTTTCAACACTAACAAAACCAAAAGGTGCTGCAACCACCATGATTGGAAGAATTGTTAAAATGAACAACAAGCAGCATATAAAAAGTCTCTTTCTCATATTGTTTCCCTCACTAATTATTCTATCTCACGCTCTCAAAAGCAAAACACGTTTCATCCCCAAAGGTAAACTCTATGCAATTATTTACATTTTTTCTATTTACATTTACGCCTGAAGCAGGGCTATTATCGAGGGTGAAGTAATTTACGGTATCAATCTTTTTATAGGTTGTACTATCCGAGGGAGTAATTACAAACACATTCTTATCAAGCGAGTCTAAATATGCATGAATTACTCTGTTTTCAAATTCATCGTCGCCAAAGATATCGCATTCGCAAAGCACAAACACATTCTTTCCGTCAAAGCCGTCAATCTCACTCTTTAAATAATTCCACTGTGAGCTGTCTGTCTTTTTAATGCCGCCGTCAGAGGCATCGACCTTAAGGTAAAGGGCATTATCATCACTATATGTAACAAAGCCCTCATCCCCTCCTATTGTCACGCCGAAATCGGCATATGCAACATAGCTCTCTGTCATTCTCTTATAAAAGAATGATATGGGATTATCTGTGGTTTTCGGAACGGCGCCGATACGGAAGCTTCCGCTTACTTTTTGCGTATTCTTCTTCAAATCATATGTATTAGACTGTCTTTCGGGAAAATCAAATGCATCATAGCGGCTAAAGGAAAGGTTATCAAGATATACCTCGCCGCTATCCTTTTCTTCCTCGGGAACATACAGCACATATATTCTGTCAAGCACAAGCGGCCTTACCGCATCCTCGGGTATCTCAGCGGAAAGCATCTGCCATTCGCCGACATCTGAATACTTTTGGAACTCTGCCGTTTCAATTCTGCCGTTTCCGTCAATAAACTGCACCTTAAGCGCATGACCTATCTCTTTATCGCTATATGCGTATAGAGTTATTTCGTCACAATTTTCATCAAGGGTAATTCTTTCATCAAGGGAATAGTATACGGCTCTTGAAACATCCTCTTCTTCTTTTTCTTCCTCGGCCGCATCATTACCTTCCGACGTCTCATCAGATGTTTTATCCTCTGATTCTTCATCCGCTTTTTCATCTTTTTCAAAATCAAAGAAGAGTTTACCCGACATTTTACCGTCAAAGAACACGCTGTCAGACAGTTCAAAGTATCCGCGCGTATCCTCGGGATATGAGGAAAAATAGCCGCGGTTTTCTTCAAAGTCATCTGTATATTCGCTGACTGTTCCTCCGACAGAAACAGAGACTATACTTTCAGCGTTATCCTTCCTTATGCTGACAAGTGCCGTTCCCTCGTTCCTTGCAATAATCGTATTACCAAGAACGCTAACAACCGAAACATCCGAGGAGGTTATTTCAAAATCCTCGAAATTTTGGACAGAAACATAATGACCGAATTCATCAAAGACAGAAACAACAAGTTCTTCTCTATCTCCCTTTTCGAGTTTGATTTTGTCGTTTTTAACTTCTATTCCCCGCACTCTGTCAACAACATAAAGACTACATTCTTTAACAATATCATCATACTCTGCCGTAACCGTTACAACGCCTGATTGCTCGGGAATAAAGACACAGTCATCAACATCACCGAAATCACTGTAAAGCTCAATTTCGTCTGTTTCAATCGGTCTTAAGCTTTCATCAACAACAATCGCGGAAATGTTAACCTCTTGACCTACAAAAACCTCCGTCTTATCGGGCATTATAAGTATATCAAAGGGTTCTATATCATCTTCATCCCTGACATATGTAAAGCCAACGGCATTCATAACCTTTCTATTCTCACTGGGAGAATTTACGATATGCAGGCTATCAAGCCAAGGAGTGGATGCCACCATCTGAGTTGAGCCTCCGCCGTCAAGGTTTACTGCATTATAACAGCCGAGTGACAGCATAAGAGAAGCCATTTCATTCATTGTCATGCCTTTACTGCTTTTCTGTCTGCCGTCAACCGCAACAAGATACATTGTTTTTCCGTCTCGGCTGACACCAACGGCACTTCTCGGATGTGTACCCGACACGATATGAGAATACTCCTTGACCGTTTCCCCATCCCTTACGAGAAATGCTCCGCCGCCAAACGCTGTTTCAACCTCGGAAAAATCAGGGGTATAGTAATAGTCAAAGTGTATTTCATCTCCCTCATTGAAATTATTTGCAAAGAACATACTTGAGCCTTCCGAGACAACAAGCACGCAGCCGTCCTCCGGTATTTCACAAGGCGGCATATTACGTCTGAACTCAACAAGCTCACCGTCTGATACAACAACCTCAACAACATTTCCTCCGGGAGCCGGTGACATACCTCCGTTAAAGCCACTTGTATACATGAGTATATCTCCATAATACTCCGTATGCTTATTTACATGTCTTACGGGAGCATACTCATAATTGGGTGCTACCACCATGAGATTGAACTGAAGGTATTCCATGACAGCCTCATTACCGTCATAAAAAACCGTTGCCATAGTATCAGGATTTATAGGCGACTGCAAAAGAGCTCCGTCTTTAATTTCTATTCCGAGAGAAAACCCGCTTTTACCCTTATACCAAGAAAAGAAGTCTGCATTGACAGCCGCAACTGCACCCTTTTCGTCATTAGCAAGGTTAAGAACCGTATCAAGGACATCTATTCCCTCGTCCGACTTAAAAAGGGTAAATTTAAAATTATCATCGGTAAGGTCTGCAGTTATATATGAATAGCTCATATTATAATCGGAATAAAAGCTCTCAACTCGTGTAAGTGTAATACTGTCGCTGATATTTTCGGTAGTCTCAAAAGAATATATCGGCTGTGCAAAGCAAGCGAGGCTCAGCACAGACGCAACCATTAGCAATAAAAAGATTTTTTTCAAAGCATTTATCTCCTTAAAGTACATCAAAATACATTTTGGTTTACACTAAAATTCTAACACATACATATGTCTATTTCATCAAGAAATTTTAAGAAAATAATATTGACTATATATAAAATGTGGTATAAAATGTATATGTATGTAATTTTACAGGTGAAAATATACTATTTCCTTAATTATGACAAGGAGCTTTTAACATGACAAACGCATATGTACTCGTTGTTTTGGGTATTATTCTTGCAAAAGGCATCGGGTTTTACCGTGACATGGTTTTTGCAGGTACTTTCGGCACCGGCACTGAGGCGGACATTTATTTTCAGGTATTCGGTCTTGTAAATCTTATATTTACGGGAATAGGTGTTGCCCTTTCTACCCTTGTTATCAAAAACTCTAACAAGGCTGAAAATTCGGGACACGAAAAGGAATACGCCGCAGGCTTTATTTGCAAGAGTCTTATATATCTAATCTTCGCTGCTGCGCTTTTTGTAATATTTGCAAAGCAGATAGTCGGAATTATTTTACCCGAGCTTTCGGGCGAGGGCCTTTCTCTTGCAATCAGGATGATGCACATTATGGCACCCTCTCTTATTTTTGTAGTTATTGCGTACATCATGTCGGGCATTTTACAGAATGAGAAGGTTTATTTCATAACGGCAATAATGAGTCTGCCCTTCAACGCTGTAATTATTGCAAGTCTGCTTGTGCCCGACGTCTCGATTATTACGGTCGGCATTGTAACCACGGTCGGATGGTTTTTACACATTGCCATTCTCCTGCCCTCATTCTTGAAAAAGGGGTATTCATTTACGGCAAAGCTTCCAAAAAAAGCAAAAGTCACCCCCTCAAAGAATCCCGAAATAATCTGGATTTTTATATCAAACATGATGTTCCAGCTTTGCTTCTATGCAGACAGAGCCTTTGTCAGCTCTGCCGACGGTATGGCTTCCACCTTCAGCTATGCATCAAATCTCTTTGTGACAATCTCAAGTATTTTTGTAGTTGCCATGTCAACGGTTTTCTTTCCGTCAATCTCCAAAAACTACGAGGAAGGCAACATTGACTATATCAACTCACTTTTAAGGTATTTACTTACGGTTACTTCATCAATTTTTCTTCCATTCCTTCTCGTTTCAGGTCTGTTCGGTAATGATATAATTCGTCTCGTATACGAAAGAGGGTCATTTACCCCCGAATCTACGGCGGCTGTATCGTCAGTATTCTTTATTTACTGTCTGGGCATTCTCGGATACATCTCGCAAGAACTGTTTAACAAGATACTTTATCTTGCAGGCAAATACATGTACTGTGTGACGGGCACAATCTGCGTTGTAGTCATCAACGCCTTGACAAATTTTGCAATAGCAAGATTTATTCCCGAAAAGCCGATTGAGGGCTATTCACTTACAAATATTTCTCTGCTTACCGCAATTTCCACAGCCTTTTACCTGTTCTGCTATGCTGCGGCAATTGCTATTGCCATAAAGAAGGTAGTTGGTCCGTATTGGAAGAAGGATTTACTTATTAACATTCTGAAGGTTGCCGTCAGCGGCGGTGCTGCCTTCTGTGTTTATCTTTTATTCAACACCCTGATGCCGACATTTACACACGGATACATTTCATTTGTTATTCCCTTATGTGCCTGCGGCATTGTTTACGTCGGTGCTCTGTTTGCTCTCGGTGTACTAAAGCAGCTTTTCAAGATAGAAAGGAAAGGTTAACCCATTATGAAAAACTTTATCACAAAATACGCCTGTCCCATAATACTTGCGGCTATGTTTATTCTCCTTGCCCCATCTTTACTTCTCAGATTCGGCACGGAAAATGCAAATGACAACATAACCTTATCTGTCCTCTACAATGACCTTGCAACAAAGATATCCTCAGAGGATCTTGACATTATGCTTGACGACTACATGGAAGCAGGCATTGACACGATATCTGTTATGGAGGAGGACATCAATCAGCTTGTTCAGCGCGGTGATGTCACCTGTATCAAGTACAATGTTCTTCTTCACAAGTATGATGACGAAAGCATGAATGTGGGATATGCAATTGAAGAGGCTTGTCCCGACGTTATACTTGACAGCTATATTCTTCTTGCAAAGCGTGAGGAAACACGCAAAAAGCTTGCTTATCAGCTTCCGAGACGCTACGGCGATGACGATTATATGTACATCGGCGAAGTTGAAAACATGGACATCTATGTGCTTTATGACGGGCACAAGGAAATGTTCGACTACGCAATAGGCTACAACGAGGAAACCATCAAGTCTCTATATGACAGAGGCTTTAACATATCACTTATTCACAAGGTTAAAAACTATGACAAAACCGAGTATCAGGATGACATCGCAAGGATAATTAAAACCTATGATGTCGAATATCTCAATCTCAAGGAGGACTCTCAGGGTCTTGCCGAGGGTGAAGAAATTAACCACGACAACTATGAAGGTTTAATCGACATAATAAACTCAAACGACCTGACATTAGTTGTTACTGAAAACACAAATCAGCTTTCAAACCAGAGATTCCTCGGATATAACAATGTTTATAATGCTGTTTCAAAGGGAGGCAGCGGCAAGGTTATCCGTTCCTATGAAACATACGACGACTCGCAGGCAGACGAAACAAATTACAAATACCGTGTTTCCCAGTACTTCAACTCGACAATGGACAGAAACATTAGATTTATTCCCATAACACAAATTGCAGTTGAAAACTTAAACCACAAAATGTGTGCGGAAAAGAGCTTTGAAGCTGCTACTGAATACAAGAGCAAAATCGAGCAGCAAGGCTACACGGTTAATCAGAACACCGAAAAGCTTGATTATACACCGAGCACAAGATTTAACGGTGCGGCAAGTGCAGTAATCATGGTAATGGCTGCGGCACTTATGCTTGTAATGGTGTTCGGTATTTCTGACATCCGTTTCTTTATAGGTGCAATTATTCTCGGTGCTCTTTCCTTTATCGGTACTTTTGTGATTCCCGTTTCACTGATTTCCCTCTACCCCACTCTCTACTGTGTTGTGATGTCCTGCTTTGCAATGACGGTGCTTTTGTACTTTTTCAAAACACAATGCCAAAAGCGTTCGCTTTTATTTATAACAGTCGGCTCCTTTATTGTAATGCTCTCGTCGCTTCTTATCGGCTCACTCGGCATGGGAAGTCTTCTTTCGGGACTCGACTACTACATCAACAACAGCATTTTCAGAGGTATAAAGCTCTCACTTATCGTTCCTATTTTATATACGGCAATTGCATTCTATCTCATGTTTATGAGAGAAAAGCGCAACATTTTCCGCGACATCAAAAATCTTCTGCTTGCTGACATCAAGGTTTTCTGGGTGCTTATCGGCGGCTTTGTTCTTGCTGTGGGTGTATACTACATTATCAGAAGCGGCAATGTTGAGGAAATAAGCGTATTTGAGGCAAAAATGAGGAGCTTTTTGACAGAGCTTTTTGCTGCACGCCCCAGAACCAAGGAGTTCCTTGTAGGTTATCCTTGTCTTATTCTCCTTGCTTTCTACATGAAAAAGACAAACCTGAAGCTCCTGCAATGGCTTTTGGCTATTGGTACAGCAATTCTCGCCGCCTCCGTCACCAACAGCTTCTGTCATGTATTTACCAACTACTTTACAATCGTAAGCCGCACAATTAACGGTCTTATCATAGGTCTTATAATTGCAATATGTGCGTTTATAGGAAATCTTATCATAATTAAACTCGGCAAGCTCTTTTTAAAGAAGGCTGATGCCGATTCGGAGATGAATTAATGGCTGACATTCTCATTTCGGGATATCACGGTTTTTCCAACAGCGGTGATGAGGCTTTGCTTTTTGCAATTCTGAACACCCTCAGGAAGAAAGACCCATCCCTTGACTTTACGGTACTTTCCAAAACACCGCAGATGACAGCTCAGACCTACAATGTAAAATCCATATCAAGATACAACTTCTTTAAGGTCAGAAAAGAGATGCGCCGTTCAAAAATGCTTCTTTTCGGTGGCGGAAGTCTTCTGCAGGATGTCACAAGCAGCAAGTCTATTCTTTACTATCTTGCTCTGATTCGTCTTGCACAGCTTTGCGGCATGAAAACCATGCTTTATGCCAACGGCATAGGCCCCATTATCAAAAAGAGAGACAGAAAAATAGCATCATGGATTCTTGACAGAGTCGATTTAATTACACTTCGTGACGACCGTTCTGACGAGGAGCTTAAAAGTCTCGGCGTCACACGTCCCAAGGTAATTATCACCGCAGATCCTGCTTTTACCATTGACACTGACAAATCAATGTCCGGAAAGTTCTTCACGGACTTTGCAGGGGTCCCGTCGGGCACAAAGCTCTGCGTTGTTTCAATCAGGGAGTGGAAGCATTCCTCCCCCACATTTACCGATGACCTTGCACGCCTTTGCGACTACATGGTTGAAAAGCACGATATGTATCCTTTATTCATCCCCATGCAATATCCGGAGGATACTGAAATTTCAAGAGTTGTAATGAGCAAAATGACAAAGCCGTCATACATAATAAGCCGAGAGTTTACCGTTCCCGAAATCTTTTCGGTGCTTTCGGAGGCACAGCTTATAATCGGCATGAGGCTTCATTCACTCATTTATGCAACAACCCTTGAAATACCGTCAATGGCTCTTGTTTACGACCCGAAAATTACAGCCTTCATGGCTTCCCTTAATCAGCCCGACTGTCTGAATGTTGAAGATTTCAGCACTGACAAGGCAAAGCAGTCACTTGATGCAATCATAAATGAAAGCGATGAAAGACGCATCCGACTTCACGAAACAAACGCCGTTCTCCGAAAGACCGCTGAAAAAAATGCAGAGTACGCATTAGAGCTTTTAAAAAATGCCAAATAAAACAGAAAGAGGAAAACCACGCTTACGGGTTTTCCTCTTTTTTTACAAGATTTTCTGAAATCTTAAAAAGTATTTACCTTTATGAATCACTTCATAATTCTTATTCTTACCGTTTCTTCACCGAGGGTTTTGATTTTTACGGCAAGGTCTACATCAGACATTTCATCGGCAAAGAAAAGATTCCAGCCATTCATTTCGGTAACAGAGACATTTCCGAATGCAGAAGCAACTGCCTGCTTACTTGCCTTTGTTCTGATATACGAGCTTGTCACATTCTTATTTACATCGCCGAGAAAATCTGCCTTTTCATCCTTCCATCCGATAAACTTTTTACAGTCTCTGACAACGTCAAGAACATCAGCCATAACCGCACTTGCCGTAGGCATACTTCCCGCGCCTCTGCCGCAGAAAAGAACGTCTCCCACAACATTTCCGACAACGGAAATACCGTTATACACATCATTGACACCCGAAAGTGCGTTTGTGTCTGGAACAAGGTGGGGTGCTGTAAGAACATACACCTTACCGTCTTTCGCATCCTTCTTGGCTCTGCCGAGAAGCTTTACGCTATATCCGTTATTCCTTGCAAAAACAAGGTCATCATACGTAATCTTTGTAATACCCTCACAAAGCACATCCTCATTTGAAACAGTCTTACCGTAGGCAAGGGATGCGAGTATACTAATCTTTCGGCAGGTGTCATGTCCCTCAACGTCAGCAGCAGGATTCTTTTCGGCATATCCGAGAGCCTGTGCCTGACGAAGAGCTGTTTCAAAGTCCTCTTTATCTCTTTCCATCTTGGTGAGAATATAATTACACGTACCGTTGAGAATACCTGTTACGGATTCAATCTGATTTGATGCAAGGCACTGCCACATAGGGCGGATAATCGGAATACCGCCGCCAACGCTCGCTTCAAACAAATAGCTTACGCCCATCTCGCGCGCAATACTCTGAAGCTCCGCACCATGCTTTGCAACAACCTCTTTATTACTTGTAACAACGCTCTTGCCTGCAAGAAGCGCTCTTTTTGAAAAATCGTATGCAGGAGTTGTTCCGCCCATGGTTTCGACAACTATGCTTACATCCTTATCCTCAAGGATAGGTGTAATTTCGTGTACAACTCTATCTGCCAGAGGATGCTCGGGAAATTCACGAAGGTCAAGAATATACTTTACGTTAAGTTCTACGCCTTCCATTCTTTCTGAAAAAGCTTTACCGTTGACTCTTATTGTTTCGGCAACGCCTGAGCCTACAACGCCAAAGCCCATTATTGCAATATTTATCATTAATATTTCTCCTTTAATGAGTACGAAAGGTTCATTTTGAATATAATACAAAATGTGATTTGCAGATAGTATAACACAAATAAAAGCATAAATCAAGTAAATAATTACTTATTTTTACATTTTTCAGCATTTATACAAAAAATCCTATTGAAATAGCCGATTAAATATTGTAACATCAAATTGTGAAAGGACATGGCGTGGAAAATAACAAAAAGCTTTCTTTTATAATAAACACATTTTACATTCTTACCGTTGGCACAATTATTTACTTCACAATAAAATATTTATTGGAACCTTTGCTTCCGTTCATCACAGCTTTAATTATCGTTTCTGTGTCCGAAAAGCTTATCAGAAAAATAAGCACCTGCCTCCACAGCCGGAAAGCAGCCGTATTACTGTTTACACTTGTTTTTATATTCATTCTCTCATTTATAATTTACAGCAGCTCCTTGAGTCTTTTAAAAGAGCTTTCCTATTTATCCGAGAGTCTGACAACAGAATCTGTAAACAGCTTTTTCACTTCTCTCTCACAAAAGACGCAAGTGCTGTTCAGACGCTTCACCTCCAACGACTTCTATTCCTATTTTTCAAATGCCATTAAAGAGCTTGATGACAAAGCGATTGAGATGATTTCGGGTTTTATCCCCTCCATCCTCCCGTCGCTCATGAAGTTTCTGTCATTTTTCCCGACAGCAATCATTTTTGTAACCCTGACATTCATCGCCATTTACTACATCGGATGTGATTACGGCGCAATTACAGATTTCTTTTTACTACAACTTTCCGAGAAACAAAAAGAAAGTATTCTTGAAGCAAAGGATGTTTTTACAGCAACCGCAAAGGAGCTGTTCAAATCATACTTTCTCTTAACCATAATAACCTTTACACAGCTTATTATAGGCTTTAGCATACTGAAAATCAAATATGCTCTCTTGCTTGCTCTTATCATATGCATCGTCGATTTATTGCCCATTCTCGGCACGGGAACGGTGCTTATCCCCTGGAGTATTACCTGTTTTGTGCTCGGTGACAATCGGCTTTCGGTTTCTCTTATTGTACTATACGGAATCATCACTCTTTTCAGGCAGATTGCCCAACCGAGAATTGTCGGTACAAACACAGGTCTCTCCCCCCTTCTTTCACTCATATCTATTTTTGCAGGTCTTAAGCTCATCGGCTTTTGGGGAATCATTCTCTTTCCAATGATTGCAACTGTTATAACCAGTCTTAACAAAAAAGGAATTATACACCTATATAAAAATCCTCCGGAAAAGAGCTGTGACATAATCAGAAAAACAAGGCAAAAATTTTTAAGCTTTAAGCGGCAGGACAAATAAACAGTTATCACACTACAAGGAGCAGTTCCATGACACAAAGCTATTACATTAAAGAATGTGAACAAAGATACAAAAATGAAATAGAAGCTATAACCGACTCTATTCTCTCAAAGCCTGACATCAAGCTTATATTAATTGCAGGCCCAAGCTGTTCGGGCAAAACAACCACCTCGGCAACCCTTGCAAGTCTCCTTTACGAAAAGGGAGGCGTACGGGCTCACACCATATCCATTGACGACTTTTACAAAGACGTTGTATTTCTTCCCGGTGAGACCTTTGCCGACAAGGATTTTGAGGCACTTGACAGCATTGACATTGATTTACTTCACGAGTGTCTGCACGACTTATCCATCGGCAAAACGGTAGACATTCCCCTATTTGACTTTGAAAAGACATACCGTGACGGAATACGTTGCAGAATGTCTCTCGGCGACAACGAGATTGCAATAATAGAGGGACTGCATGCACTGAATCCCGTCATATACAAAAACTTTGTAGACGAAAACAAAATATGCAGCATTTTTCTCGACTGCATTGACAATTCTCTCTCAGGCGAAAAGGTAAAGTATCCCCGCCTTATCAGGAGGCTTGTCAGAGACAACAATTTCAGGAATGCCGATGCTCACCTGACCTTTACGCTCTGGGAAAAGGTTTTAATCGGCGAAGAAAAGCACATATACCCATTCCTTAAATATGCCGACTTTTCGGTAAACACCTTCCACGGCTACGAAACGAAGGTACTTAAGCCATTTGCAGAAAGGCTGCTTGATGAAATAAAGTCCGACAGCATTTTTTTCAAGCAAAGCTCTGATGTTCTTGATTTTCTTAAAGAGTTTCACGGCACAATCTCCTCGCAAAGTGTTCCTTCAGATTCAATGTTAAAGGAGTTTATAAAATAGAAAAACGCCCGTAGGGCGTTTTTCTACATAACAAAGCTCATTACTGCAAGAAGCAGAGCGAGAAAGCTGAAATTAAATGCACAGAACAGTTTTACATACTTCTTTACGCCTTCGAAATCTCTGAGTATATACTCACGAAGCGTAATGAGGCTGGCAAGGGACGCAATAAATGTTCCCGTTCCGCCGATATTTACACCGACAAGAAGCTGAGGATAATTGTCAGTAAACTGCGAAAGAAGAATCGCAGACGGAACATTACTTATAAACTGGCAGGAAAGTGTCGAAAAAACAAGGGTGCTTTTTTCAAGAAGTCCCGAAAGCAGGTGGCGCACCGGCTCTATTCTTGCCATATTCCCCGAGAAAACGAAAAAGGCAGCAAAGGTACCGAGAAGCGGATAATCAACCATTTTAAGTGCTTTTCTATCGGCAAGCATAAGAACAGCAGGAATTATTACAAGTCCTATCCAGTACGGTATTCCTCTGAAAACTATTGCAATTGACAGGGCAAACAGCAAAAGATAGAGGGCTGTCCGCCAGGGTTCAAAGCCATCTTTATCATCCTTTATCTCAAGAGCCTCAGGTTTTACAAATATGATACAGCAGACTGTTATCATCACAATTGAAATGACAAACGGCAAAAGCATTATCCTCATAAACTCAAGTGTCGGAATGCTGTATTTGGTATAAAGATACAAATTCTGAGGGTTTCCAAAGGGGGTAAGCATTCCGCCGAGGTTCGCTGCAATATTCTGCATTATAAAGGTAAACGCCATATACTCACGTTTTCCTGTTGAGTCGAGCACAAAATATCCTAATGGAAGAAAGGTAAGCAGTGCCATATCGTTTGCAATAAGCATAGAACCTATAAAGGTAATATATACAAGGGCAATGACGGAATTTCTCAGATTGCCGAAGCGTTTAACGATTCTCTTTGCAAGTATATAAAAGAAGTTTACATTTTTAAGTGCACACACAACCGAAAGCACGCAAAAAAGGCAGGTCAAGGTTTTAAAATCAAAATATCCGAGATATTCTTTGTCCGGCTTTACAAAAAGCATTGTAACAAGCATTACAAATACAGCTATTACAAATACTGTATTACGTTTCGCAAAGCGTGTTATTTTTCTGAACACTGCCGTCTCTCCCTTCGACAAAAAATTCCAACAAATATAATATCACCATTTTTAAAAAAGTCAATAGTGATTCTTGACAAAAAGCAATCTTCACCTTATAATCTTATAAGATTATCATTTACTTGGAGGAAAAAATGCACAACGAGCTTACCGAAATTGACATCAAAAAAATGAAGGAAGAGGTCGAATACCGCACCTGTGTTCTTCGTCCCGAGCTTTTAAAGGAGGTTGTCAGGACACGTGCCTTCGGCGACCTTTCGGAAAACGCCGAATACAAGATTGCAAAACAGGAGAAGAATGCAAACGAACGAAGAATACGTTTTCTCAACAACATGATAAACACCGCAGTCATTGTAAAAGTTGAGGGTGACAGCGAAACAGTGGGGCTCTTTGACAAGGTAACCGTTTACGTCAAAGAAGATGACGTTGAAGAAACATATCAGATAGTGACAACAATGCGTACCGAAATTTTCGAGGGCAGAATCAGCAACGAATCCCCTGCCGGCCGTGCCCTTTTAGGAAGGAAAATCGGGGAAACGGTAACCATTGAGGTAAATCCGTCATACAGTTATGATGTTATTATCAGAAAAATTGAAAAGGGTATTGACGACGAAAACATCAAATTAAGGTAAATCACGCATATTATTTCTACTTTGTGCAAAGACTACATCCGAGGTGATGAACATGACTCTTACACAAAAAGAAATGAGTCTCTTAAAGGATTTAAAGGATCAGGAGCAGCTTTGTATTGACAAGTACACAAAGCACTCACAGTGTGCAAAGGACCCCCAGCTAAAAAATCTGTTTTCTCAACTTGCAACCGCAGAGACAAATCACTTAAACGGTCTTTGTCAGCTTGAGGGAGGCACAGTTCCCTCTCAGAGTGGCTCAGAAAACAACTCGCTTCCCACATTTTCTGCTTACCACACAGGTGACACCCCCGAAAAGAAGGAGGACTGCTATCTCTGCACCGATGTTCTCTCGGGTGAAAAAGAGGTTTCAAAGCTTTACGACACCTGCATCTTTGAATTTGTCGATGAAAACGCCAGAACCTATCTCAATTCCATTCAGAAGCAGGAGCAGGTTCACGGCAAAATGATTTACGACTACATGACCGCAAACGGTATGTATTAATAATTAAAGGCACCGAAGGGTGCCTTTTTTTGTATAAGCAAAAAGCACCGAGTCAATCTATCTTGACTCGGCATTTAAAATTATATGAATTTTAATACGGGAAAGAGACAAGCTCTGCGCCCCAGCCATAGCCGGGTGTTGACACATACGCCATTCCTCCGCCGAAAACAGCCTCGGTGATATCTGAGTCAGCAGGGTTCTCGCTATAATAGATAGGATTTCCCATGTCATCCTCAAGGGGATACTTA
>JAZQIW010000107.1:0-2457 GCA_045541355.1 Eubacteriales bacterium
GGTGATTATTTCCGACTTGCAAAATACTATTACCTTGTAAACGGTGAAGAAAAAATACCCATAGAGGGCAATTCCTATACATTCAAGACTGATGAAGGCGGAACATATACACTTGTTTTTGCCGCGTCCAATGATACGGGCAACTGTCCCGACTTTGTTACGGTAACAGTAGAAGTAACCGAAATAAAAAGCGGGTTGTGGCTTGGTATTGAAACCTCAAACGGCAGTGTGAATTTCGTAAAGTTTTCTGATGTTGTCGGGCAAGATATTGAGGGACTTACGGCTTTACTCGAAGATAAGAATATCTCTGTTACTGTTCCGAGAAGCTATGACATAAACGGCAAAATCCTTGCAACCTTTGATCTTACGCAAAACGAGGGACTTCCGAAACTGTCAACCTCAAACTCTTTCAACAGTTCAAACGATACAAAGGTATATACTACCACCTTGTCACTTGGCAAGGGAAAAGCAACAATGTACCTTTATAATGCACATCCCAAAGCCGTAAGCAACAACTACACAACCTATACTATAAGCTATGCTGTAAAAAATGAGATTCCGATACTTTCCGAAAGTCAGTCTGAAGTAAAAACTGCTGAAATTGTTGCAGGCGAAAGCTTTACTCTTGACCTGTCTCCCATTTTTACGGATAGCGACGGCGACGAGCTTACCTACAGCGTAAAGATAAACGGAAACGATGCGGTAACTGCTGATAAGAACTTCAGCTTTGCTCCCGCACTCGGCGGTACTTATGAGCTTGAATTTTTTGCAAGCGACTTTATTTCAACATCACAAGAATCGTATAAGATATTGCTTTCTGTAACAAACTCCGATGTCACCTACAATATGACGGTGCTTGTTCCCGATGAAACAGAGCCGTCTTTCTATATCACTTGCGGACACACAGAAGACGGAACAGGTTCCCTCGGTGATGAGCTTTCCTTTGTAAAGGGCGACTCTGACGGCGGATATACTGCTTACTCGGTATCAGTTCCCGAAAACATTTCAGAAATTTCCGTTCGTGATGAGGATTTCGGCGGTATGTCTTTCCCTGCATCGGCTGATAGCAAGATACAGCTTCAGAAGGTGCAGACAAAAATTCTTGATTTAGGAGACAGAGAAATTTCAGGTACAGTAAGCGTTTCATACGGCGGTCATACGGCAGTTGGTGTAAACGGTAACTTCCTTCTTATACCCGAAAATGAATATACATTTACTGCCGTTCCCGAAAACACCTCTGCCTTTAACAGTGCGTCGGAAAAGCTTACATTGACGCAAGATACAAGCAACGTTTTTGTCAAGGTTTCCTACAAGAATCCGAAGACTGTAATTACAACGACGGATGCTGTAGCTTTGCTTTTCAAGTATGAGAATAATTACTATGTGCATACCGAGATAGAACCTCTTGCAACCGTAGATAACGGTGACGGAACTTCCACCCACTATTTTACCGCAGACGGAAACCTCAGCTACCGTGTGTCAATGGACGGCAGAATCACAAAGGCAGGATATCTGCTTATGGGAAATACCGTTAAAGTGATTCATACAGAGGTTGATGCAAAACCCTCTGACAGAGTTGATTACAGCATCGCAGGAACAAATGCTTCTGCCGTTGCAGACGACAGCCTGCTTCTTAATATTAACAGGGATAACCATTTGTCCTTGAATGTTGGCGAAACTAAAACAGTTAAGGCATACAGAGCCTGGGAAATAATCAATAATTATTTAAATCACATTATAATGCCCGACTTTCATTTTAATATAGTTTCGGGCGATGATGTTGTATCCATTTCTCCTTATGAAAACCAGCTTAAAACCAACGGAGGCGGTAACTGGTGCAAACTTACTGCAATCGGTGAAGGAACTGCCGTAATTGAAGTAACATACGATGCCATTGAAATATCGGGCGGTTCATATGACGGCTTTTACGGCGCTTCAGATGAGGCAAGAACAGGTATGTTTGTTGTTACAGTTGGCGAAAACACACCCGATGTCAACTTTGGAATAGACTCTAAAACAAGTGTAGGAAGCACCACCTACATCGAAGAAAACGCAAAGCCCTTTGACAGCGAGCTTGATACACTTTACTTCTTCGGCGACAGTGGAGAACTAAGTTTTTCGCCTGTATGCCAAGACGGTGACATAACCGAAGTTGCCGTTTCCCACGATAAAGGCAAAACCTATATTGTCGTCGACTCCACTGATGGAGTATATACTGCACCCGTTGTTTCAGGAAATAACATTATCAGAGTTACTACCGACAAGGGCGTAGCATATAAAATTGTCCGCGGTGATAAAACAGAGCTTTTTATAAAGAATATCACCCATCCCGGAAAACCGTTATCTGCAGGAGATAAAATCAGCATAAAGCTTGAGGGATTGCATACTCCTATACCCAAGATTTCGGGAACATACAACCCAGGTTACAGCGGTAACACCGACGGCGACAGCAAGGTG
>JAZQIW010000108.1:0-8306 GCA_045541355.1 Eubacteriales bacterium
GTTAAGAATTTCAATGGGAAGCTCGGAACCGTCTTCCATGAAAATTCTGGAAGGCTTCTGGTTGCGGTTGCAGCCGTATTTAAGTTCAAATTCTTTCATTTTTAACACTCCGTTTTCAATTTATTTGGCTCCATTGTGTAAAGGGAGCTGTCGGCAGAGCCGACTGAGGGATTGTAAATCCTACTTGTTTTTGTTTATAATAATTTCTTCAGCTTCTCCGCTTGCAAGGTCAACTGTTCTTACAAAGAGAGAAACCTTGTTGTCCTCGTTTAAGTTTTCCCAGCAAAGATCTGCAAGCTCTTTTGCGGTATTAGGCAGAGCTACTTCTTCAGGCTCGCCGTAGAAGGAGGGAATGGGGTTGCCGTCGCACTTGTAGGTGTGAATGAAATGACCGTAGCCTGCACGAGGTGTATAGGAATAAGCGTATCTGTTGCATACAGAATCGTCGCCCTCAGCACTCTTGAGAATTGACATCTTGTAGGTGAAGTTACCCTTGCCGTAATAGAGCATACCCGAAATTCTGGGGGTGAAGTTGGGGGAATCGGGTTCAAATTCTCTTGTTGTAAGAGCCTTTTCAAAACCGAATCCGTCATCGCCGTTTTCCTTTATGTAGTTGTAAACTGTGTCGGTCTGGTCGCCGTTTGTGATAATGTCGGCGTTTTCAAGTGCGAGATAGGGGTTGTAAATAATGAGGCTGGGATCTGAGAGCTTTGATTCGTCAAAAGCCTTTGTTCTCATGCCGCCCTCGTATCTTTCAAAAACTCTGTTGCGGCTGTTTTCGCTTCTGCCCATGATGAAATAAGCAATCATAGCTTTTTTGCCGTCAGCCGATTTTCCGATTACAATGCCTCTGCCGGGATACGTGTTGTTCGCAAGTAATTCTTTAAGGTCAAACTTTGCCATTATTCTGTTTCCTTTCTTTTTTGCCGAAATATATAAAAAAGGGCAGTCTTCAAGTGTGAAAACTGCCCAGACGGTCGGCTTTTTATTGCTGCCACTTCCTTGCGGTGCTCCGCTTTTTCCGTCAGTCGGGACAGCCATGATTACTCTATTATTCTAACATATTGTTAAAAGGATGTCAAGCTTTTTTTGCTTATTTAAAGACCGTTTTCATTTGAAAAAATAAAAACATCGGAAAGGAAAATCCCTCCCGATGAATTATTGTTTATTTGATTTTAAGTACACCGTTTTTTTCGATAAGCTCTGTAAAGCGCGGTCTTTCATAATCACAAGTGTTGGGATGATGCATGGTGAACATAAGCCTTCCCGATAAATCCTTAAAAATCATTCCGTGACCGCCGTCGCTGCTGTATAAAAGCTCATCATAGTGTTCCCAAGGACCCATTATACCGCTGTCGGAATATGATACCGCCTCAACGTATTTGCCGTCTGCAATGCTCGACCAAATCATAAGAAGCCTGCCGTTTTTTGCCCTGTAAAGAAACGGACCGTCGGTAACAAAGCAGTCGTTGTTTTCCATGAAACCCGTTGCCCAAGAAGGCTGTGATGCAGTAAATAAAACAGCGGGCTCACCGATTGTCTCCGTCAGGTCGTCGGATAGTCTTACAATGCACATCTCTCCGTCTTTTACATGAGTCCATTCATGACAGTATATCATGTACGGAACACCGTTTTCCACCCAGAGGGTGCCGTCAAGGCATTCTTGACTTTCCGGTGTCAAAGCATGGTTGCATACGGGAATATAGGTGCCGTCAGGTGTGTCACATACAAGAATTTGCACACCCTTGGGCCTTGTGCTTGATGCAACAGTTACAAACATATAGTACCTTCCGCGGTACTTGTGAACCTCGGGTGCCCAAAAGAAATGAGTTCCCCAAAAGCTTTCATCTCGCCTGAATATAGCTTTTGGCTCTGAAAATTCCTTAAGGTCATGGCTTACATATACGTCGGTTCCTTCACTGACTTGAGGAAATGTTCCTACCTCGCCGTTGAATCTTGTTCCGAACAGATAGTATTTTCCATCTTCTGCCAGAATAAACGGGTCTCGAATATGAATGTCGTGCGCCTTCATCAGTTTCCATATGTTCCGTCAAGATTTGCAGTCTGTTCCTTGACATTCTTTACATATGTAGAGCCGGCAATCTTTTCCTGAAGCATTTTGTAGAACAGGTCGCCGTCAACGGGAAGCTCAACCTGCTTGTCGAGCCATGAGGAAAGGAACATTGCGTTTGCAATTCTGAGTCCCTTAATGCCTTCCTTGCCGGGAGCCATGAGAGGAGTACCCTTGAGTATGGCATCTGTAAAGTTCTGGGTAATACCCTTGTGCTGAGGCTTCATTGTGTCGCAGTCGGAGTAGTCGACCTCTATTGCTTCTGCCTTGGGATGGTCAAATCCTCCAACGTCAGCCCTGACACACCATTCTCTTTCGGGTACGTCAAGCTTATAGAACATCATGCTCTTGCCTTCAATAACGAGCTTGCCCTTGTCGCCCGTGATTTCAAGTCTGTTTGTGCCGGGGAACTCACCTGTCGTTGTGATGAAGGCTCCCGTTGCACCGTTAGCGTATTCTGCAATTGCGCTTACGTCATCTTCAACTTCGATATTGTGGTATTTTCCTTCATAGCACCTTGCATAAATTTTTGTGGGCATACCGAAAATCCACTGCCAGAGGTCAAGCTGATGAGGACACTGATTCATGATAACACCGCCGCCCTCGCCGGACCAGGTTGCTCTCCAGTCACCGGAATCGTAGTAATTCTGGGTTCTGTACCAGTCTGTAATAATCCAAACGCATCTCTTGAGTTCACCAAGCTCACCATTTTCAACCATCTTCTTTGCCTTTATGTACATGGGATTTGTCCTCTGGTTGAACATAAGTCCAAAGAGCTTGTCACTTTTTTCTGCAACTGCAATTAGCTCCTCAGCCTGCTTTGTATAAACACCAATGGGCTTTTCGCTGATAACATTGATGCCTGCATTAAGACATTCAATACAAATGCGTGGGTGATCATAATGCGGAACAGCAACAATGATAGCGTCGCAAAGACCAGAGGAAATCATTTCCTTGTAGTTTTCAAAAACCTTAACCTGGGAAGATAGATTTTCCTTTGCCCAGTTTCTTCTGTCCTCCTTCAAGTCGCAAACAGCCGAGAGAACAGCTCCGTCAATTTCGCCTGCGTTGAGATAGTTAGAATGAATAGTGCCCATGTTACCAACACCGATAATGCCAAAACGTACCTTTTCCATAACAAAGTTCCTTTCATTAATAAGACATTCTTATGATTAAACAATTAATTATTTCAGTGCCGCACCGATAGCCGTTGCAAATTCCGCATTTTCGGGAATTGTAAAGTTGAGATTAAAAAGAGTCGAGAAAGTCTCGGCAATTATCGGAGCCTGAGGCAGCCTTGTAAGGTTTCCTGTCAAAACCACATCTTCTATACCCTTGCTTCTTGCTGCAAAGACTGCAAGCATTCCGACAGATTCAAATACCATGTTTATAATACCGAGAGCGAGGTCGCCCTTTGAAGCCATATCGCTTACCTTGCCGAAGTTTGCGGCTGTCATGTGGGATTCAAGACCTATGTCTTTTTTTGTGATGTCGCTGATACGAAGGTCGATGTTTTCTATGTCTCCCTCGCTTGCAACCTCTATCAGACTGTTGATGTCCGAAATGCCAAGCATTTTTTTTGCAAGTCCCAAGACAGTACCGCCGCCGACACCCGTACCTCCCATGTATTCTGTGCCGCCGCACTTTTGTGCATATACAATTGAAGTACCCGTTCCCATGCTGACAATAATGGCATTGTCAAGACAGGAAAGATAAAGTCCACCCTTGCCGACACACTCAAATTCCGACACATGTGAGGCTTCAATTCCGTATAGCTCATCGGCAAAAAATGAAGAGCCTACTCCCGTCATCATTACTTTTTCAATGTCCGAAAGAGTAATGCTGTTTGTGTCTGTGAATTTTCCGAACGCACCGTAAACCGAAGCGAGCTGGTCGCTTGCTCTTACAAAGAGAGGAGAAATCATTTTGCTGCCGTCAAAGCCAACAATTTTGGTTGTGCTTCCGCCAACGTCAATTCCTATTATTTTGCCCATTTTTCCGTATCTCCAAGAAAGTATAGTTTACTTAATTCTAAACTATTTTATCATATTTGACGTTATAAATCAAGAGAAAAGAATTATTTTATGAATTTTTCAAGCCAAACAAGAACATGAGAAGCAAAACCGTGATTGCAGCTTGCCGCACCGTCCTTATCCTCCCATAATGTACCCGAAGCTTTAGCCATATGAGTAAAGAAGCCTTCAATGTTGGAAAGTACCGTATCTCTGTCGCCCTCTTCAGATAGCAGGTCGAGACGTATGTATAAACCCATAAAGGCGTTGGAGGGAGCGACATTTGTCCATAATCCCTTTTCCATTCTTCCGGGTCCGAAGTCCTCGACCAGCCTTTGCCAAAGCTCAGGATGAGTGTGTTTTGTTGCAGTACCCGTAAAGAACGCGTAGTATTGGCAGGATTCCGTCACATCCTCGGATTTCAATATAAGCCTTCCGTTTTCGTCTCTTACTGCATGGTCTCTGAAGAATCCGTCAGCATAGGATTGCTTGCAGATTTCAGACTTGATTTTTTCAGCTTTACGTGCGAATGCTTCATCACCGTAGAGAGTTGTCACAACCTCAAGCATTCTTGCATACAGCATATTTGAAGGATAGTTTACGCCGTCTACATAATCGTTTGCCTTTGACCAGTCAACAAATATCCACTTCTCAAGGTTTTCAAGTAAACCGTCGGAGTTTTCAAAGCCTTTGAAATAATCGCAAAGAGTGAGTATTCTGTCCTTTGCATTATCTATAAGCTCTCTGTCTCCGCTTCTTTCAAGGTATTCTTCAAGCTCAAGAACATACCACATTGCCCAGTTGGGGATAAAGTTGTTGTTTATGTGGTCGGCAGGGTAGCACATGGGGAACATTCTGCTGTCAATGTGCCCTGCATCCTCGGCAATAAGAAAGTTTTCAAGGAAATTTCGTTCAACATCGCTTTTTCCCGTAAGCAGCTTTTCAACTCTTGCGGTAAAGAAAGAGTCGCATAACCAGCCTGCACGCTCTCTTGAGGGACAGTCGGTAAAAATGTCAATGGCATTCTGCTTGTAGGTTTCAATTGCCGCCTTGTGAATGAGGTCGAGATTTTCGTTGCCGCTGTCAAGAGGCTTGTATTCTATGTCGGCAGCAAATTCGGTGATACCAAACTTTTTGACTGTGACCTTGCCCTCGGACTTGTTAATAAGTTTTAAGTAGTTGACGGTATATGGTTCGTTGGTAATAATGGAATATGTGCCTTTGCTTATGAACCAGATAACACCTCTTTGGTGGGAAAGGAGTCTTTCGGGTGTAACATCACCGTCTTTCAGCACCTCGTCAAAGTGAACTATGATTTCTGTATCAGCCTCTGCTGTTATGTCAAATCGAATAAAGCCTGATTTCTCTGTCGGCATTTTACAGATAGCATATTCGTATGCAGAAAGCTCAATGCAGCTTGCATCTTCTTCTTTTGTTGAAGTACAGGTATAAGTTCCTTTTCTGATTTCATCAAAGATATGTACGCGTATATTTTCAAATGCACGTGTGTCTGAGCTTGGAACGGCATATCCGCTTCTGAAGGGCTTGTCGCAGGTATCTGTGAATACCGCCTTGCCTCTTGATATGACAGTCGATGCATCGCATTCATCGTATTTTGCAAGTGCCACACCACGCTCGATAAATTTCTTTTCATCAGTTACGCTTAGGTTAATAGGGGAGAAGACTGCATTGGGATTTGTTTCAAATTCACGGAAATTTTCGCCAACCCTGTATGCTTCCACAAATGTTCTCTGGAATGAATAGCGTACCGCTTCTCGTATTCTGTCCTCGTGATACTTTGCTTCAAAGCCAACACCTCCTGTTGCGGCGATAACATTACCGCCCGAAACTATTTCGGCACAAAGGAAGGAGGGCTGCTTGATGAGATAATAGTTCTCAACATAGTAACCGTCAACGTATATGCATATAATGTTTTTTTCATTGGTAAGATGCTTTGATATGTCAATTTCATCCACCCTGTAATAGCCGTGACCTGCTCTTGCGGGGCCTTCCGAAACAAGAACACCGTTAATGAACATCTGGTACATTGATGAAGCTGTTATTGCAATATATGCATCCTTGCAATTGCCGACAACACTTCTGAAAACGAGGTTGTAGTTCATTTCCTTATCCTTGCCTTCTTCCCATACCGGCAAGGCACATTTGAAGTTGTATTTTACCATGTTAAATCTCCTGCATTAATATAATCTCTATAAGACTTCCTATATCGTCACAGATAAACTCAGCCTCGTTTTTGAGTTCCTGAACAGCGTTTGTGACCGCACATCCGTGAAATGCTTTTACCATAGGCAGGTCGTTGTAATTGTCGCCTGCTGAATATATGTTGTCATGGCTCACACCCATAGCTTTCGCGTATTGACTTATGCCCGTTGCCTTGTTAATACCTTTAGCCGTAATGTCAAGACATCTGCCGTTTTGTGCTGGGTCAAGATACTCTCCGAAACGCAATAATATTTCTTGCTTTAGATTTGCCGCCGTCTTGTCGTTTTTGCAAACGGCATTAACCATTACAAGTTCGTCTTTGTCATAAAGCTCGTCAAGTACCGAATATTTGCAGTAATATTCACCGTCGCCGTCGGGGTTGTTTGCCTCGAAATTATATCTGCCTTTTTCAAAGCAAATGCCGGCTTCTTCAACATCCTCGCAAAAATTGAGAACGGTATTTACATAGTCCTTTATAAAACCTTTGTATGCTTTAATTTTGTTGCTGAAAATGGTATTTCCCTCGCCGTCAAAGCATTGGGCACCGTTGTCTGAGATTATATAATCAAACTCAAAGGTGTTTTGCTCCTTAAATACGGGATATGCCCATATATAGCTGCGTCCCGTCACAACGCCGAAAAGATTTCCGTTTCTTCTGAATTCTTTTATTGCAGAAAGAGTTTTGTCATTAATTTTGTAGCCGTCGGGGTAGCTTTGACAAAGTGTTCCGTCAAAGTCGGTTGCAAGTATGTATTTCATGTGATAATCCTCAAGCTTATATTTGTGCTATTACACGGCAGGGTAGACCTGTCATTCCTGTGCAGTTCATAGGGTATGTTCGGGCGGTGAATTTCTCACCGATTTTAAAAATTTCACCCAAATTGCATAGATTTTCAATTACGAATACCCCCCTGTCGGCACAGTAAGCGTCTTTCGGCGTATGTTCTTTTCCGCGCCTGATGCCGGCAAAATCAATGCCGATAATTGAAATACCCCGTTCTACAAGCTCATTAATAAGTCTTACCGACAGCTGTGGATGGCCGGAAAAATATTCCTTGCTTGCATACTCGGTTTTCTCAATATAGGAGGTGTAAAAGGCAATAAACATATCCTTTTGTACTTTTTCCATGTCAATGTCGGTAATATCAATGTCCCTGTCATTAATCGAGGAAACATCAAAAACAAGACCTGACCTTTCTGTGTATTCGAGAGGGAACTCCTTGTCCATAACATCAAAGTGAGTACCCACGTGACCGAAAAGCGATTTGTCGGAATTGCTGCCTGACTTTGACATCATTTCGGGGGTTATTTTAAGGGTAATATCAATAAGCATTGAGGGCCTCCTTGCTTTTCAAAGTCACTTGGTGTCCAAACGACGGCTTGATAAAATTCTATACTACGCACGTTTTTAAATGTTACATCATAATTATATTACTTTTCTTTTGTAAAAGCAATAAGTTTTGGCAAATATAGGCATAAAATTATATGGAATATATCGCAGTTCAATATTCCTGACTTTATATTTTTTGATGAGGGGTATATGACTCTCTTACCTATATTCAGGTTTTGAAAACAAAAAACAGCACCCACTTTCGTGAGTGCTGTGTAAGTACGCCCGGTAGGGCAATAATTATCTCCTTGAGTTTTTGCATTGGCGTTTCACAGCGTTTTATATCGTGTATAACGCTCATATCGTGGGATATTGTGGGGGCGTAATCGCATATCGTTTGATATTTTTCGTGTTGTCGCATAAGATGTTGCACCAAATTAGCACCAATCTCCCGCCAAGATTAACACCCGTACTATTCGACAAATTGGAATTTGTCTTATTGTCAAATCAATTTGAATTTAAAGGTCTATGTACATAATTGTTGATGAAGTATGGAAACCCACTCTTTCATACAAAGGGATTGCTTTCATATCTGCGGAATTGAGTATTGTTTTAATTCCAGATTTTTTGCCTTCTTCAATAAGGTATGTAAGAAGTTTTTCCATATACC
>JAZQIW010000109.1:0-40375 GCA_045541355.1 Eubacteriales bacterium
TTCATTTATGTCGCTGACCTTATAGAAAAAGTTATCTGTTATTATTCCGTGATCCTTTGCATAGTCAACATAGGTCTGATACCAGGGGTTTCCTTGCGACACAAGGTATACGCTTCCGTCCTTATAAAGCTGATACATACACGAAGCAAGCTTTACGGCTTCTGCATAGGTAAGATTATCGTTCGGAGCAAAGGTTGTAGTAGACTTACCATTGATAATACCGAGTCTTACGGCATTATCAACATCATCATAGTACCAGCTGTCAGGTTTTACATCAGTAAATTCAGAATAATGCTCTGCAAATACCACAGATGACACACTCAAAATCATTGTTATACATAAAATAAATGATATTATTTTCTTCATATTCTACCTCCTAAAAATTCCGCAGCACCTTTGGAATTTACCTCCCATAGAATGACAAAATGCTTATTTTTTGGCTTTTTCCCCGTTATTTGCTTCACCACATTTTTTGCAGCAAACTCCGCCGCGAAGTTCATCTGAATATACCGAACAATCCTCGCAAATCATTTCTCCGCATATTTCGCAACGGTTCAAGTTAAGTCTTACCTCGTTATTTGCACGCTCATATGCCTCTCTGTGCTCATTGGCATAAATAATTGCACGTGCTTCCTTCTCATCGTTTGAAAGAAACGTCTTCTGTGCAAAAGCGCTGTTAAAATCATATACTTGTGTGAAAATCGGTTTGCCGCAGCAGTCGCAGTAAAAAGTGAACTTGAACTGCTTCATTGATGAATCATCTGTGTACTTTTTTGTAATCGGACTTAACATAAAAGTTCCTCCTCTCATAATTCAATTTTACTCTATACTTATATGTATGTATATTGACCCCAAGGATACTTTAAGCATTTTCGGGGGTGGACTCAGGGCTACTTTTCCCTTTTCAGGCAAAAAAAGCCGTCCATTTGTTAAATGGACGGTGATTTTAAGATTCAAATATATTTTTTCAGTTTTGCGTAGAGTTCAAATCGGTTTGTTACGTTAAATTTTGCGAAAATTGAACCGGTATGCTTTTTAATAGTACTTTCGGTTACAAACAATTCTTCTGCAATTTCTTTTCTTTGTTTATTGGTTAGCAGTTTTGCCAGAACTTCTTTTTCCCTTTCGGTAACAAGACTTATGATTTCATCACTGCTTAATATGTGCTCAATATCCTTTTCGCTGAAAAGCGTTTTATCATCGCTGTCACCCGGATGAATTGTTCCCGCAAGATACTCTTCTGCCTTTTTTGAAGTGTTTGCGATTATGATACTTCCGTTTTCACCTCTGATGCCATACTCCTGCAGAATACCGTATAACAACAAAACAAAAAGCTCGGATATTATGTAGGACACAGTTAAAAATTCAAATCCGCGAGGCAAAAACCGTTCAGTAAGCCAAATTACAATATTGCAAAGCACGGCAGACAGTAAAAATGCAGTGTGAAGTGTGGATGTGATTTTCTTCTTTAACGAAGAATATATAATTGCAAGTAACATAAAAATGAAAAACAACAGAAGATACACATAGTAAAGAGAATGCAAGGGTCCGTAATCTCTGATAATCTTTGTGACGCCATCTACAATTTCTATTGAAACTTTTTTATAGTACAAAGTAAAAATTCCGGGCGTTAATGTTATAAACAAAACAGCAACGCTGATAACCGTAAGAACCGTTAAAAACCACTTTTTATAGTTCAGGTTACACAAATCAAGTATCATTTTAAGCAGCATCAACGGCAGAAAAACCTGACCCAGATATGCTATTCTGTTTGCATTAAGAGCAAAAGTAAGATTCGGTGCAACCGAAATCAGATACTGACCAAGATTACAAATAAACACAGATACAAACAAAAACAGCAAACATATATCTTTTTTTCTGTCAACTGCGAGACACACACCAATCAACACCAGCGAAATGACGCAGAGGATTCCATATACTACACTCATTCAGTACTCCTCCATCATATATTCAAATTATCAGATAAATCTATTTCAATTCCGCTTCTCTGGCAGAAGAAATAGAACTTACCGAGCAAAGCAAGCTGCGGCTTTCTGTTTTCACGTTCCCAACGGCTTACCGTTGCAAATGATATTCCCATCTGACGTGCAAGCTCTTCTTGACTTAACTGCAAATGCATACGAATAAACTTTACCTGATCCTGAAAGTCCATTGTCTTAACTTTCAATTTGATTTTATTTTCCACTATAGTACCTGCCTGAATATTTTAAAATATATCTTATTATAGCATAATTAGTCATAATATTCAAGAGATTTTTAATTTTATTTTTATCCGCCGGATTAAACCTGATTTTTTGAGCCGAGCACTTCTTTCATACTATTTTTGAGGTTATACAAAACAGGAGATATTGTAGGACGAGTATTTCTCAATAAAACCGAATAATTAAAGACCTTACACCTTTGTAAGGTCTTTAATTTACACTAAAAATTATCCATTTTTTACCCATCTCTATCCCCTATTAATTTGCACAAAAAACAAGAGAGTTGAACTAAAGTTGAACTATTTTTTTAGAAGGCAAAAAAAGAAAACCACGTACTACGCAAAAATGACGTAAATACGTGGTTTTACTGGCGCGCCGCAAGGGACTCGAACCCCTGACCTTTTGGTTCGTAGCCAAACACTCTATCCAGCTGAGCTAGCGGCGCATGGCTGTCACAGACAGCTTTATTATAATATCATCAAATAACCCTTTTGTCAAGTGTTTTTTGAAATATTTTTAGCTATATTTTACTCTTAACTTTATTGATACAAAGTGAGAATTTCCACAATCTTTCTTTTGAGAATTTCCGAGCATCTGACGGAAGCGTTTACATTCGGATGTCCGTATGTACCACTTTGATTCTTATAATCGTTAATTGATTTTACGATAAGGCAATAGGTGTTCTTATCCGTTTTATTGAATGTGTTTATTGCCTGCTTTAATTCATCATCGAAGACGTGCAACATCATACCGTACATCCAGATAATCGGAGTTTTGGGATACATCTTACGAATATCCGAAAGAAGCGAAATCACGCCGTCAATAAATTCCTCACTTGTAACATGACTTCTCTTATCGTTCGTTCCTCCGTTTACAATAAACACGTCGGGAACATAATCATCGGGAATGTATTCTTCCCTGCCCCTGCAGGTTCTCTTCAAGAAGTTTTTAAAGGTGATACCGACATCGTCTCCGCAGGAATGACAAATCCCCTCGCCTGAAATACAAATTGTTCTGATATCTGCATCGAGTGCCTCGGCAGTAAGATAGGCATATGTTTTTGTACTATCCTGCTCATAGGTTGTATATTCCATTCTCTCGCTGTCTGCAAGAACGCCGAAGCCTGCCGTAATTGAGTCGCCGATAAACTCAAGCTTTAGTTTTTTCTTATCTGTCGGCATCATAAACTCCGGACTCTTGCCGTATATCTGTACCTTTTCTATTGGAATACAGTACGAGCCCTCACTTATGCGGATAATCTTGATTTTATGCATTTTATCTCTGAGGTTTTCAATGACGCTTGTCGTGCCCCTTGAATTAACACACGCCTTTACCTCAATTCCATCAACATAAATCTTAAAAAATGCAGGCACATCAATTGGGTTTTCACCGAAAAAAACAGTTATTCTGTCGCATTTTGCACAAAACTCAATACCGCTGTTTGACCAGGTAAACATCGGAACATCATCTATAAAATAAGGTCTGCCGAGGATTCTGAAGCATTCTCCCCTTTTAATAACCATAGTTTTTGTGATAAAGTTCATATAAAACCTCCGAGTGAAATTTGCCAAACTCCTTTGTATTATGATACTATGTTTTTTTTGCTTTTCTACAAACAAAATGTTGATATTATTTTACTATTTTAAAAACTAATCTACAACAGTATAGGCTGTATCTGTGCGCCCTTCATTGCTTTATCCATAGTCCTTTCAAGCAAGGAAAATTCGCACACAAGGCTTCTCGGCTTAGTCTGTGCGTCATCCTGCCTCAGCGGAACAAAATAAACATTTCTTCTTGCAAGCATCCTGCCAAAGTTTTCGGCATTTCCCAAAAGGCTGTCATTTGATGCAAGCGCTATAACAAGCGGTCTTTCATTTCTCAGGTGTGCCTTTGCTGCAAGGGTTACGGGTGTATCGCATATTCCGCACGACAGCTTTGCAAGAGTGTTACCTGTACAGGGTACGATACAGAGGCAGTCGAGCTTTATTTTTGGTCCTAAAGGCTCTGCGTCTTCAATTGTTGATACAACCTTCCTTTGGCAAATTTTCTCTGCACGTTCAACGAAATCTTTTGCTGCACCGAATCTTGTATCGGTTTTATAAGCATTAAATGACATTATCGGTACTATATCCTCGCCGCGCTTTTTCATTTTCTCAAGTTCATTAAATGCTGTTGCAAAATTACAGAACGAGCCGCAAAACGCAAATCCAATCATTGGAAAATGTCCTCCTCTTCAAGAATACCCACTACTGTTTCACATAACACACCGCCTGCACTTTCCGCAAGCTTTTTACCGGGCAAGGCAAGAGCCCATATGGTCCTGAGTTTATTTTTATTTGCCGCCTCGAAATCAACACCGCCCGGCTTTGAGGCAAGATCGATTATTATACACTTTTTATCCACATTTTCAAGACAGCTTTCGTCAAGAATTTTTTGCGGTATGGTATTAAAAATAATTCTGCAAGACGGCAGCACCTCATTTATTTTACTCGTATCAACCGACGAGTACCCGAACGCCCTTATCCATTCAAAATCCTTTTTCTTTCTTGCCGAGGCATATACATCTGCACCAAGGCTTTTCAAAAGCATGCAAAGGCATTTTCCGATTCTGCCGTATCCCATGACAAGAACATTAAGACCGAGCAGAGAAACCCCAAGCTCATTCATGGCAATACCCACAGCACTTTCCGCCGTGAGATATGCATTTGCTACCTGAAACTCTTCTCGTTCATTATAATCGACAAGCTTTACATTCATTTTGAGCGCCATATCTCTGACACATTCATCAATTTTGCCTCCAAGCACCACTGCGCCGTTACCGATAAGAGAAAACAGCACAGCGAGCGATATTCCGTTATCGGAATAAGGACATGATACAGTAAAGCCATCGCGTGTCAGAGGCAGCGGCAGCAATACCGCCTTCGCCATGTTCAAAGCATCATCAACATCTTTACACCGAGTGCAATTTCCAATTTCAATATCGCAATTATCAAATCCGAAAAGAGCTGTTTCAAGCCCCATTTCCGAAAGCTTTCTCGCACAATAAATCTGCCTTGAATCACCGCCGATAACAGCTATTTTAACGCTTTTATTAATCTCATTCATAATAATTGGTGCCTCCGCGTATTGTTATATTTTCATAATATGAAACTTAACAAAAGTTGTGATTTTAAAAAATATAAAAACGTGCGAAAATAACTATTGAAAAAATATAATGATTGATATATAATTAATTTGTATATTTATATAGTGAGGTAAGTATGACCGAAAAAATATTATGTGGAATATCTCCCGAAAAGCAGTCTGTTATTTTCGGAAACTTTGACAGCAACACTCGCATAATTGAAAATGAGTTTGAGGTTGTTGTTACGTCAAAGACAGACGGCATAAAAATATCGGGAAGTGAAAGCAATGTTGAAAAAGCATCCAATGTTATAGAAAACCTGTTAAAGCTCTGCGAAAAGACAAACGAGCTTTCCGAGCAAAATGTAAGATACGTAATCAGCATGGTAGGCAGCGGAAACACAGACGATTTGAGGGACTTTTCAGGCGACTGTATTTGCATAACAAGCAAAGGAAAGCCCGTCAAAGCAAAAACCGTCGGACAGCTTAGTTATGTTGAAGCAATTAAAAACAACACAGTAACCTTGGGCATAGGCCCTGCCGGTACAGGCAAAACCTTTCTTGCTGTTGCCATGGCGGTCAATGCTTTGAGAACAAAGCAGGTTTCGCGGCTGATTCTTACAAGACCTGCTGTTGAGGCAGGTGAACGTCTCGGATTTCTTCCCGGCGACCTTCAAAGCAAAATAGACCCATATCTAAGACCTCTGTATGATGCGCTTTATGAGCTTATGGGAGCAGAGAGCTTTGCAAGGAACATGGAAAGAGGTGTCATTGAAATAGCCCCTCTTGCCTATATGCGAGGAAGAACGCTTGACGATGCTTTTATTATTCTCGATGAAGCACAAAACACAACTCCAGAACAAATGAAGATGTTTCTTACGCGTCTTGGATTTGGATCAAAAATAGTAGTAACGGGAGACATTACACAGATTGACCTTCCGGGAGGAGTAAAAAGCGGTCTTGAACAGGCGGCAAAAATACTTGAAAACATTCCCGGTATAAGCATTTTCAGACTATCTGACAAGGATATTGTAAGACATGCTCTTGTTCAGAAAATCATAAATGCATACGACAGATTTGAAGCACGAAAGAGAGAGCTTTCTCTTGCAGGAAAAAACACCTCACAGGCTGAAGAACCGAAACAGGAAAACGGAGGACAACAGAATTGAAGCATACAATATACTCTAACAACGACCAGAAAGTAATAGAGCTTACCCCCTCACTCAGGGCGACGGTAAAAAAAGCAATTTGTGCAGCACTTGACTATCAGGAAATTGATTTTCCTGTTGAAATCTCTCTGACTTTTACAGACAACGAGAAAATACACGTTCTAAACAAGGAATACCGCGGAAAGGATGCCCCCACAGACGTTCTCTCCTTCCCCATGTTTGAAAACGGAGAGATTGAATATGACGATGAATCAGACGAGCCTTGTGCCATAGGTGATATTGTTATTTCGCTTGAAAAGGCTGCAGAGCAGGCAGAGCAATTCGGACATTCTCTTGAGAGAGAAGCGGCGTTTCTGGCTGTTCACTCGGTTCTTCATCTTCTCGGCTTTGACCATGAAGTAAGTGAGGAAGATGATGAATACATGAAGGAAAGTGCAGAAGAAATTCTTTCCTCCATAGGACTGCGCCGTGAGACTCAGAATCAACTTTCAGCAATTGACTCCGTACCTGTTAAAATGCAAAAAACAATGTTTATAAGTCTCATCGGCAGACCAAATGTCGGCAAAAGCACCCTTCTGAACGCCATAGTCGGTGAAAAGGTTGCCGCAGTATCAAAAAAGCCGCAGACAACAAGAAACAGAATAACCGGTATTCATACTATCGGTGAAGAACAGTATGTGTTTGTTGACACACCCGGTCTTCACAAGCCAAAAAACAAGCTCGGCGAGTTCATGGTGAATGCTGCCGAAACGGCAATTCCCGATACAGACGCCGTAATCTTCATGGCAGAAGTAGGCGACAGCATACATCCGCAGGACAAAGAGATTGTAGAAAGAATAAAAAAAGCAAAGCTACCTGCCATTCTTGTACTCAACAAAACAGACATTTGCAAAAAAGACAAGCTTCTCGTAACAATCGCAAAGTTTTCCGAAATGCACGATTTTGTTTCTATCATACCTGCAAGTGCTCTCAAGGGTGAAAACCTTGACATAATAATGAAGGAACTTAAGCCTTTTCTCAGAAACGAACCCTGGTTCTATCCCGAGGATATGATAACCGACCAGTCTGTAAGGGCAATAAGCTCTGAAATCATCCGTGAAAAGCTGCTGCGTCTTCTTGATGAGGAAATCCCGCACGGCACGGCTGTTACGGTTGAGGACTACGAGGAATCTGAAAAGCTTATAAAAATCAGAGCCGAGATATATTGCGAAAAAAATGCCCACAAAAAGATAATCATCGGCAAGAACGGTGAAACTCTCAAGAAAGCTGCCACCTTTGCAAGAGAGGACATTGAAGAAATGACAGGCAAAAAGGTATTTCTTGACCTTTGGGTTAAGGTTAAGGAAAACTGGAGAGATTCCGAGCTCAACATGGCAAGGCTCGGCTTTAAGAAGGAAGATTAAATGGAATTTTCATGCCAGGGAATTGTCATTCGCGAGGTTGCCGTAGGTGAAGGCGACAAGCTTTTGACAATACTCACAAGCACACACGGAAAAATAACAGCTCTTGCCAAAGGTGTAAAGAAGCTGACTAACAAAAATGCAGCAGGTACACAGTTGTTTGTGTTTTCAGAGTATGAGTTCACCGGAAAGAACGGCAGAAACATACTTAAAACGGCTATTTCCAAGGAGCTTTTTTACAATATGCGCTCAGACATGGTGAGGTACTGTCTTGCCTGCTATTTTGCAGACATTCTTGCTCATGTTACAATGGAAAACAACGACGAAACAGAAACGCTTAGGCTCTTCCTTAACACACTTTATGCGCTGTCGGAGAAGCGGGACCTGCCCCTTTGGCTTATCAAAGGAGCATTTGAACTGAAGCTTATGTGCATTTGCGGCTTTATGCCGAATTTTTCAGAATGTATCAACTGCTCGGGAGATATATCAAAAGGAGTGTGTCTGTTCAGCTTTGAGGAGGCTGCGCTGTTTTGCGGCGAATGTATTTCAAGGATAAAGCACCAAGGAAGCTCTGTCCCCTTTTCCTGCACGGTTTCCCCGACACTCATACCTGTGCTCAATTACATTTCACTCTCGCCGATATCAAAGTTTTTATCCTTTAAGCTTGATGCTTCAGCCGCCGGCGAATTCTCGTTCATTTGCGAAAACTATCTCTTACACAAAACAGAACGTACTTACGAAACCCTCAGAATATACAAATCGGTAACAAACTCACTAAACAACAATTTTCAGGAGAACAATGAAAAACAGAAATAATCTGAAGCTATCCTCCGATGCTTTGAACAAGCTGTCCTTTGATGACTTTTCCAAGGCAGTAAAAACATTGGAATTTGAAAAAATCAGAGCTAAGCTCATAAACTACTGTCCGATTGAAGCGGCTCACGAGCGGATTCTATCTCTCTCCCCCTCCGTTTCGGCAGAGGAAATTAAGACAAGGCTCAAAGAAACCAGCGAAGCTAAAACGCTGATTATGACTAAAAGTACTCCTTCCCTTTCAGGTACCCGTGACATTACGGCTCACCTTGCAAGAGCCGAAAAGGGTTCATGTCTTAACATGAAGGAGCTGCTTGACATATGCTCTTTGCTTAAGGTTTGCTCATCACTGAAGGTATATTTTAATACTGTTGGTGATGACAGTCTGCTGAATGTATATGTTTCAAAAATTCACGAAAACAAATACCTTGAAGACAGACTCTCCTCAAGTATTTCATCCGAGGACATAATGGCGGACACAGCATCCGACACACTTTACGAAATCAGAAGAAAAATTAAAAGCGCTTCATCAAGAGTAAGAGAGGTTTTGCAGAAATATATCTCAGGCTCTGACACCAAGTACCTTCAGGAAAACATAGTGACAACCAGAAACGGAAGATATGTTATTCCCGTCAAGGCAGAGTACAAAAACGAAATCAAGGGACTTGTCCATGACTCCTCTGCCTCGGGGGCAACGGTATTTATTGAGCCAATGGCTGTTGTTGAAGCAAACAACGAGCTCAGAACCCTTGAAAGTCAGGAAAAAGCGGAAATTGAAAGAATTCTCTACGAGCTTACAGGTGAATGTACAAGATTCTCTTCTGACCTTACTCAGAGTCTTGAGGCGATAATCTCAATTGCAGTTATTTTTGCAAAAGCAGACTTTTCCCTCGACTATGACTGCTGTGAGCCGATTATCAACAACGACAGATATTTAAGGTTCATTGAAGCAAGACATCCCCTGCTTGATAAAAGCAAGGTTGTTCCTACAAATGTTTATCTCGGCAAGTCCTTTACAACGCTTGTTATAACAGGTCCCAACACGGGCGGCAAAACCGTAACCCTTAAAACAATAGGTCTATTATCAATGATGGCACAATCAGGTCTTCATATTCCCGCAAAAGACGGCTCAACACTACCTGTTTTCGACGGAATTCTTGCCGATATCGGCGACGAGCAAAGCATTGAACAGTCACTTTCAACCTTTTCTGCTCACATGGTAAACATTGTTGATATTCTGTCAAGGTATTCACAAAACTCCCTTGTTTTATTTGACGAGCTTGGAGCTGGCACCGACCCGATTGAGGGTGCGGCACTCGCCCAGACAATACTCGAAAATGTAACAGAGCGCGGTACTTTATGCGCCGCAACAACTCATTATGCGGAGCTAAAAGCATATGCACTTGATGCTAAAAACGTCACAAACGCTTCATGCGAGTTTGATATAAAAACCTTAAAGCCCACATACAGGCTTATGATTGGTATGCCGGGACGTTCAAATGCTTTTGCAATTGCAAGAAAGTTGGGACTTCCCGAGGGGTTAATCTCCAAAGCCAACAGCAAAATCAACAAGGAAGCAAGATCCTTTGAAGGACTTATCGGAAGGCTTGAAGAGGACAGAATTGAGCTTGAAACCCAGAAGGAGCACGCAAAGAAGCTCAAGGAAAAAGCTCAGGCAATGTTTGATGTTTCCGAAAAACAAAGACTGGAATTTAACAAAAGAATTGAAGAAGAGGGCGAAAAGGCTGAAGCAAAGGCTTCAGAGCTTCTTGAACGTGCAAGGCAGAGTGCAGATTTTGTTTTTGCACAGCTTCAGGAAATTCAGCGCAAGAAGGATGCCGAAAACTTCAAGGAACTGCTTGCCAAGTCTCAGGATGAGGTCAGAAAGGCTCTCGGAATTGCAGAGCTGAACAATAAAATCGGTGAAAAGATTGAGGCAGAATACAAGCCTCCGAGAGATTACGTTAAAGGTGACAATGTAACTATTGCCTCTCTCGGCAAGCAGGGTGTTATTGACAAAATTGACGGAGAAAACGTAACAGTCCTCATTGGCAGTGCAAGATTTAAAACAAAGTTAAAAGAACTGAGGCTTATAACCGAGAAAAAAGACAGCGATAAAAAGAAATCCGGCGCAAGAACACCGAGGAAAATGCTTGAGGCAAAGAGCGAGGTTGATGTTCGAGGCTTTATAGGCGATGACGCGATATTCGTTGTTGACAAATTCCTTGATGATGCTGTCCTCTCGGGACTGATAAACGTAAGAATTATACACGGCAAAGGTACGGGCGCACTGCGAAAAGCTCTCTGGGACTACTTCAAGCGCGACTCGCGCATCAAGGAATACAGGCTCGGTACCTTTGGAGAGGGCGATTCGGGCGTTACGGTTGTCACTCTCAAATAATAACTATTGACAAATAGAAAAGTTTGTGATAAAATTATCAATGTAAAGAATCCGACCTGAAGATATTACTCTGAAAGCAGGATGCAGACAATTAATTTCTTCCAACATAATGGGAGCTGTGTGCTTATTTTGACTGCATCCGTGTCGGGTGCAGTCTATTTTTATTAAGGAGAAAGTATGGAAACAAGAGTTGCTGTAATGGGCATCATAGTAACAAGCATGGACTCTGTCGAGCATCTTAACGGACTTCTGCATGAGTACAGCACTTACATTATTGGCAGAATGGGTATTCCCTACCGCGAAAAAAAGATAAATGTTATGTCAGTAGCAATTGATGCTCCTATGGACATTATATCTTCACTTTCGGGAAAAATCGGAAAGCTTGAGGGTATTACCGTTAAAACCGCCTATTCCAACGTAATAAGCAATGATGAAGGTTAAAGAATTAATTGAGAAGCTGCAAAAAAACAAATCACTATCGCTTGAAGAATACAGGTTCATTCTTGACAACTATTCAAATCAGGATGCTGAATTTGCAAAAGAGCTTGCAGTAAATGCGAGAAAAGCCGTATACGGTAATTCTATTTACATCAGAGGACTCATTGAGGTATCGAATTACTGCAAGAACGGCTGTTTATACTGTGGAATAAACCGAGACAACAAAACGTGTGAAAGATACAGGCTTACAAAGGATGAGATACTTTTGTGCTGTCAGAATGGCTATGAGCTTGGTTTTCGCACCTTTGTTCTTCAAGGCGGCGAGGACAATCATTTCACAGATGAGTTGGTATGTGATATTATCCGTGAGATAAAAAAAAGATATCCCGAATGTGCGCTGACGCTTTCTCTCGGTGAGAAAAGCTTTGAAAGCTACAAGGCTCTTTACGATGCAGGCGCAGACAGATATCTTTTAAGACACGAAACAGCCGACAGCGAGCATTATTCAAAGCTTCACCCCTCCGATTTATCGCTTGAAACAAGAATGGAATGCCTTTACAATCTTAAGAAAATCGGCTTTCAGACGGGATGCGGCATAATGGTAGGAAGTCCCTTTCAGACAAATGAACACATTGCAAAGGATTTGAAGTTCATTGAGGAATTTTCCCCCGAGATGTGCGGAATTGGACCATTTCTCCCCCACAAAGACACGGTATTTGCAGATAAGGAAAAGGGTTCGTTTGAGCTTACCCTCTTTTTACTGTCGCTTATACGTATCATGAAGCCACAAATTCTCCTGCCCTCAACAACAGCGCTCGGAACGCTTATTGACGGCGGCAGAGAAATGGGTATACTTGCAGGAGCCAATGTTATAATGCCAAACCTATCCCCGAGTACAGCAAAGGACAAGTATATGCTGTATGACAACAAGCTGAGAACAGGGCTTGAGAGTGTGGAAGGTCTTGAAGAGCTTAAACGGAAATTCGCCGCCATCGGCTACGAAATAGTAACTGACAGAGGCGATTATAAAGAAATATAATACTGACGGAAAGATATAATCTGACCTAAAGAAAGGAACATAACCATGGCAAAATTCGATTTAAAATCACTCAAAGCAGAAGAATTCATCAATCACGAGGAAATTCTTGAGACTCTTAAATATGCCGAAGATAACAAGCACAACAGAGAGCTTATTGAAGCAATTTTGGAGAAGGCAAAGCCCAAGAAGGATGAAGCGGGAACCCATTCCGTAGGTCTTACACACAGAGAGGCTTCTGTCCTTCTTGCCTGCGACATTCCGGAGCTTAATGAAAAAATGTACGCACTTGCACAGCAGATTAAGCAGGACTTCTACGGCAACAGAATAGTAATGTTTGCCCCGCTCTATCTTTCAAACTACTGTGTAAACGGCTGTACCTACTGTCCGTATCACTATCAGAACAAGCACATATGCCGCAAAAAGCTTACTCAAGAAGAGGTTGAGAAAGAGGTTATTGCACTTCAGGACATGGGACACAAGCGTCTTGCAATTGAAGCAGGCGAAGACCCTGTAAACAACCCCATTGAATACATTCTCGAATGCATAGACACCATTTACAAGGTGAAGCACAAGAATGGTGCCATAAGACGAGTCAATGTAAACATTGCCGCAACTACTGTTGAAAACTACAAAAAGCTAAAGGATGCGGGAATCGGCACATACATTCTGTTCCAGGAAACATATCACAAGGAAAGCTACGAAGCTCTTCATCCCACAGGACCTAAGCACAACTATGCTTACCACACAGAAGCTATGGACAGAGCAATGGAGGGCGGAATTGATGACGTAGGACTTGGTGTTCTGTTCGGACTTGAGCTTTACAAATATGAATTTGCAGGTCTTATAATGCACGCCGAGCACCTTGAAGCCGTTCACGGCGTAGGACCTCATACCATAAGTGTTCCGAGGCTCAAGAGAGCAGACGATATAGACCCTGACAAGTTTGACAACGGCATTGATGACGAAACCTTCAAGAAGATTATAGCTTGTATCAGAATTGCAGTTCCATATACAGGAATGATAATTTCAACAAGAGAAAGCGCTAAGGTAAGAGGTGAGGCATTAAAGCTGGGTATTTCACAGATAAGCGGTGCTTCACGCACCTCGGTCGGCGGATATGCGGAGGAAGAAAGACCTCATGACACAGAACAGTTTGATGTTTCAGATGAGAGAACACTCGATGAGGTTGTGAGGTGGCTTATGGAAATGGGGCATATCCCCTCCTTCTGTACCGCTTGCTACCGCGAAGGCAGAACGGGTGACAGATTTATGAGCCTTTGCAAAACAGGTCAGATTCTCAACTGCTGTCATCCAAACGCTCTAATGACACTTGCTGAGTTTCTTGAGGATTATGCTTCCCCGGAAACAAAAAAGCTTGGTTACGAGATGATTGCAAAAGAGCTTAACAATATTCCAAAAGAGAAGGTCAGAGATATTGCAAAGAGCAATATTGAAGCCATCAGAAACAACAACAAACGCGATTTCAGATTCTAACACAAGAAAAGAGCTTCGGCAAAACCGAAGCTCTTATTTTCTTAGCTTTATTCAGTTATCAAAGCGGAATTTGAGGAACCGTCCCACACAACATCAGCACCCAACGCCTCAGAAATAACTCTGACAGGAACCATTGTTCTGCCGTTTATAATCTGAGCAGGAACATCAACGGGAATAGCCTCATTATTTTTATACATTTTATCCGAGCCTATCTGTATCTTTATGGTAAGACCGTCGCGGCTTGCAACAGCAGTTCTTGTGTCATTATCCCATTCAACCTCAACGCCCATTGCTTCAAAAATACTGCGAAGCGGTACGAGTGTTCGACCGTCAACAATTTCAGGATTTTGTCCGTATGTGTTAAAGGAAATGGGAGTGCCGTTATAATATACTCTCACACTTGAGTCAACGGTAATGTCAGAGCTATATGAAAATCCGTTATTGGAACAGTACTCTTCCATTTTACTGCCGGCTGTGCAATAAACCACACAGTCATTCTTCTCTGAAAGCATTTTTACGCCGATTGATTCAACAGTAGAGGGAACAAACACACGCCTGAGAGCCGTACAGCCCGTAAAGACCTCGCCGGCATATGCATTGCCTACCGAAAGTGTGCCGTAGGGAATTACAACATTTACAAGGGACTGGCATTCATTAAACGCTTTTTTCTTAATGTTCTTAAGTCCTTTTGGAAGTCTCAAGTCACGAAGCTTTACACATCCGTCAAACGCATAATAATCAATAAGTTCAACAGCACTTGGAAATTCTACCGTCTCAAGAAGCGGACAGTCGTAGAACATACTTTCACTGATTGTCTTACAGTTCTCATTTGTGAATTTAATTGATCTTAGATTATTACAGGTCTGGAACGCACCCTTACCGAAGGTTTCAGCATTCACGACAACATCTGAAAGATGTGTGCCCGACAAGGCAAGAATACCTATTTCCTTAACAGTCGAAGGAATGTCAAAGGAAAGATTGCTGCATCCTTGAAAAGCATGGTCGCAAAAAATTTCGATTGTTGAGGGAAACTGAACATCAACAAGTGAAGGACAATTTTGAAAAGCTCCCGTACCTATTTTTGTAATACCCTCCTCGATGACAACCGACTTAAGATAAGGAACGCCGTTACAAAGACCGTCGGGAACAACACCAAATTCGGCAGGAATAACAATTGAAATGAGGCTTTTATGTCCCTTAAAGAGCTCGGGAGAGGCAGATACCACGTCATATCCTCCAACCTGCTCGGGAAACACCATTTCAGTATCCTGACCCTTGTACTCAATAAGAACAGCTTTATTGTCAACAACCCTGTATTTCCAATCGCCTTCCTCCAGAGCAAATGCTGACACAGTAAGTGCAGCCAATGCTGCAAGCATACAGATGATTAATCTTTTCATATTTTCAAACCTCTCTGTTTTTTTACAATTTTATCATTATTTTATACATATGTCAACAATTATTTGTCAGTCCATCCTCTTAAGACAGATATCCTTAACACTAAAGCTGACACCAAGGTCATTTACAGGTGTAGAATAGATAGAAAAAACGTCCTCGTGCGACGGTTTAAAATTGTCAGGTATTTTATAGTCACATTCATACTCAAACCAACCGTCTGAAAGCTCCTTTTCGCCTATTACACGTGCGTGGTGATGCTCGCAGCTACGTTCATTTTTATGATAATAAAAATCACAAAGGATTTTTGTTTTGTCAGCAGCCTCACCAACAGAGTTGTGCAGCGGCTTAGCCTTAAAGGAAATTTTATACTCTGCGCCTTTGAGAAAAATCATTCTCAGTCTCAGATGGCACCAGAGCTTCAGCTTTGTATCATTGCAAACAACCTTAATTTCGTTCTTTTCAAACTCCTTAAAAAAGTCCACATTACATTTCCAGTTATACTTATAAATATCACTACCCATACCTTCAATGCTTACATCAAGACCGGCGTTTTCATTACCGTGAAAACCCGACAAAAAGCCCGAAGGCGTTGTACCTACAACCCCCTTAAACACATTATTAAAGGAGCGTATGGTCTCAAAACCGCAGGAATAGGCAATTTCCGAGATGCTTTTATCTGAGGAAGTAAGCATTTCCATGGCGTTACTTATTCTGAGATGATGAATATAGTCAGTAAAATTACTACCGGTCAGCTTTGGAAACAATGCGGAAAGAAATGATTTATTCAATCCCGAACTCTTTGAAAGCAACGATAGGTTTATCTTTGAATTTGTGTAATTTGCGTTTATGTACGAAACAACCTCATCGAATTTTTCCATTGTTTCAAGGCTTACCGTTCCTTTATTTATGATTTCTTCAACAGAGTCGTTTCCTATGCTCTGTATGGTTCTCCTTTTTGGATAAAGGGTCAGGAAAACAGCGCAGAGAGAGCCGCACAAGCCTCTAATATATCCGCTGTCAGCCTCGTTTTTTGAAAGAAGTGAAAAAACGCTTTTAATTACCGCCTCAAGCTCTTTATCATTATCAAAGGCTTCATGCGGAATTACAAAGCTTGTCCTAATATAATCGCTTCCACACATGTTTTGATATGAAACGGGAAATCTAAGATACTCAATATGTGATCCGTTAAATGAAAGCATCTTATGTACATCAGGACTTTTAATGACAGCAAAGTCTCCTTCAAAAGCATCATAAACGACCGTTGCCATATCAGTTCTCAATCTGATGCTGCCTTTTTTTACATAAATAATCTCAATTCGGCTGTGACAATGTAATTCTTCATTAATACCGCCTCGCCGCATTTCATATTCAAAATGAGAATCTGTTTCTCTTGTATATTTCACAATTTCACCATCCTTGTGATATTACTTTAGCACATTTAAAAAAATATTTCAATATTGATTAAATTTTTTTCCATATAATGAATCAAATTTTCTTGAATTATTTAATATACAACAGTATAATATTTGTGTATTATTATAAGTTCATTTATTATGAAAGGAAGGAACATAATGAAAAAGCTTTTAAAATTCACACTGTTTACTGTACTTGTAGCAGTATTTTCCGTATGCGTTTTTGGTGTCGCACCCGGTCTCAATGTGTTGACGGGAACGACCGAACCTCAGACTTTCGACGACATGACAACGCTCCCCTCCACCGTTAGAAATGCCGTTCTCGATGAGAGTCCCGTTGCAGGAGAAAGCGGTAAAGTTCTGAGACACTACATGGGCGAAAGCATTACAAGTGAATACGGCACAGTCGGCTTTACTTTCAGCCCTGCCCTTGACCGAAACCGCCCATACCAGATTTCCTTCAAGGCTTACAAATGGTCAAGCGATGCTTCTATTGGTGTTACAAAAGTACCGCTTTGGATTATGAAGAATGGCACATCCGGTTGGCAGATTGCCAAGAACATCGGCTCATTCTCTTCGAGCAAAAAAGGCTGGTATGAGCACAACTACAACGTAAATACTTTTGGCTCACTTACAAATTCTTCTACCGGTTCTCTCGATACAACCGACATCAGCACCATTTATTTTGAATGGCAGTATGATTCCTTAGACAGCTACAACTCAACCGAAAAAATTTATTTTGACGATGTTTCCATCATTCCCGCTTACAAGGTTACCTACCTTGACGAGGATGGCACACAGCTCAAGGTAACCTATGAAAATATATTTGGCTCAACATTTGAACCCCTTGTTGCTCCCGCTGATTCAAGCAATGGAATCATCGGATGGTCAAGAGCAAATGACGGAACGGTGGATGATGAAATTATTCTCAACAATACAGACCTTACTCTCTATGCAGTATACGACAACAATTTGAATTTCAACCTCAAGTCTGACAAGACACTTCTTGTTTCTGCCGGCGACAAGGCAAATCTTACAACAAGCCTCTGGCACAGAAACGGTGTTGACGGAATTACAGTTTCGTATTCCGTAAAGGAAGGTTCTTCCTACGTTACTCTCAAGGATAACGGCAACGGAAGCGCAACAGTAACGGCAAAAGCAGAAGGTTTGGCAGTTATTACATGTAAAGCCTCCACAGGTGAAACCGAGGATATTTATTTTCTTATTGATTATCAGACAATATCTACCGAAGAAGCAATACAGACAGCTCCTGAAATCGCAGAAACCAACTGGCTCTATGACCACACCGGTACTACTTTTGATGAAACTGAGGGTGCCTGGAAAGTAAGAAAAAGAACCGATGTTGTAAAGAGCGATGACGGAAACGGTAATATTGTTTACTACACCAACGGCTTTCTTAACAAGACGGTAAATGCAGATACTTCTACATACAAGTACGTTCTTTTCAAGCTTAAGGCTGACAGAACAACAAACTTCCAGGTGGCAATTACCCTTAACGGAGCATGGAAATACACATATCCCTCCGTTTCCGGCTCTACAAACGGCGAATATGTAACAGTGTGTGCTGACATCAATGCTCTTGCAGCCGGCGGCACAGCAGGCTCGCTTGTAATTGGTGTTACAAATCACAACGACACGGTATACATCAAGGATATTACCCTTTCCAATATTCCTACATACGAGCCCAAAATTCCCGAGATTAAGGCATTAAAGCTTATAAAAACAGCCTCTGCCCTTTCGGGTGACGGTGCATCGGCTGAGGTACAGGCGAAAGCCTTCTCGAACAAAACTTCGGGTGTAAATGTTGCCTGGAAATCAAGTGACAGCTGTGTTGCCGTAAAGAACAACGGTAACGGCAACGCTACACTTAAAGCAATGAGCGACGGCTCATCTACCATTACAGCATATATTTCAGGTGACGAAGCGGTGTCTGAAAGCTTTAATGTTACTGTTTCCGGTCAGCGTGAAAAGCAGGCTGTATATGACATCAGAATTCTCTTCTGGGGGGCATCCACAACAAAGCACGGTCCGTCTGCAAGCCTCGGCTGGTACGGTGACTGGGGTATGGCGGCGTCCGCTGAAGAAAACGACTATGTTCATAAGCTTGTTTCCTACCTTGAAGAAGAATACTATCCATCAAAGGTTACTTTTGAAATAATTGCAAACTCCGAATGGGATGCTGCTATCAGCCCCGAAACAGATGTAAACAAGGACTGGACAACTCACGCAAAGTACCTTGAAATTGAAAGTGCTGTAAAATCCCTCAGACCCAATATCATAATGACAGCCCAGACAGGTAACATGAAAGCGGATGCCAACGGCGATGTAGCATACAACGCATACAAGCAGATGTACGACATGATGTTCTCCTACTGTCCTGATGCAATTATCGTTGCCCAGTACTGCGGTACCTGGCACAGTGCTATGAAGGAAGAATTTATGGCAAGACTCGGAGAAAACTACAACGACAAAAACTTCTTCCTTCTTCACAACGATGTTGCGGGTGTTGCGGAATACCTTGCCCCCGAATTTGAGAATTCAGGTGTTGCTAATCACTGGGGCGACAAGGGTCATGAAAGGGTTGCACAGCAGTGCTTTAATATTGCAAATCCCATGATTCCTTCAGCTATTGAACCTACTTACATTTACATTCCCGAATCCATCGAAATTGACGGAGAAAGCAGCATTTCCGACAAAGGGAGTTCTATCCGGCTCACAGTTACTGCAAATCCTTCTGATGCAGCTACTGATGTCAGCTGGAGTATTGATAATACCGAAATTGCTAAAATTGATAAAAGCGGTCTTCTCACGGCGATAAATAACGGAACAGTTACTGTTACTGCGACAAGTAATTATGACGACTCTGTAAAGGCTACACATACCGTAAGAATTACAGGTCAGTCAGATGTGTATACCCTTACATATGACGCAGGAACAACAGACACTGTTACCGGTCTTCCCGCCGCAGATGACTACGCAGGAAGCAATTATACTCTTTCTACTGCAATCCCCCTTCGTGACAAATACACCTTCATGGGCTGGGGTCTTACGGCAGATGCAGCAGAAACAGTAACAACAATTGACGTTAAGGAAAATACTACTGTATACGCAATTTGGAAAAAAACAGACGGCTTTGAATTTGACGGCGAATATGACGAAAGCACAGGCTTTCTATACGGCTTCAGTATTGACGGCGGTTTCCATGCAAATGTTTCCGGAGGCAGTCTGTGGTCAACCTGTACGGCAGGTGTAAAGGTAAACTTTAAGACTCCTGTTATTGACATTGAAGGAAAGGATATTCTTTCATTCGGCCTTATTAGCGGCTACACAGACGAGACAAGTACTGTTGAACTGAAAGTAATTACAAAGAACGAAACTGCAGTTTACAGATATCCCCTCACAAGCACAGCATATACTACTTATGTTGCAGACATAACAGGCATTTCAGAAAACATTACAGGTCTTGAAATCTATGTCAATGCTGTTCCCGCAGACAACTCAATGTTTGTTATAGGTCTTGACTATATCAGATTTAATCCTGTAAGAAGTCTCGACAAAAACGATGGTGAGTTTGTAATTTCCGACAGCAAGGTTTATATTTCAAGTCTTGAACACAAAAACTCTTTCGCAATAGGTTCAGCATCACTTCTCGCCGCTGAAATTGGCGAAAAGCTTGTTGTATCACTTGCCAGCGGTTATGCTTGCGAGCTTGAAGGAACAGATACAGTTTATGCAAGTGCCTTGGAGGAAGGAGTAAGCTTTGGCTTAAACCTTCTTTCATACAACAATAGCGGATCATACGACAAGTCCTCTTCGGCAGTATATACATCCACCTCTTCAGGGCTTGAGGAAAACACCGTCCTGTCAAATGTATTAACATCATACGATTACGCTTCAATGAGAATTAATGAGCCTCAGGGACTTAGGGTTAAGGCATCTGTTGACGCAGTTCTTCACTTGAACGAGGATGTTGAAGAATACGGATTTGTAATTTCAAAAAAATCCACCATTGATGACGGCAAAATCTATGACCTTGTGCTTTCAGATGACTATATTGCATCAAAGCATGTTGTTTACGGAAAGGCATTCAGCAGAAGCGAGAACATTCACAAGGTTTTTGAAAGTGACGATACAACCGAGTTCTTTACTGCTGTGCTCATTAATGTTCCAAAGAACAAGGATGCTCTTACAACGCAGCTTGTTTTCCGTCCCTACATCAAGCTTTCCGACGGCAGCCTTGTCTATGGCTCTAAGATTCAAAGAAGCATACATCACGTTGCTCTTGCTCTTTACTATTCAACAGACGACGATTCAGTAAAAGAAGCAACAAAGGAAATTCTTGATATTTGCGGCTATGAACTTGATGATGAAATCGGCATAAATATAGAATCTCTTTACAAGTAAACAAATCACATTTCTCCCGTGGTTTTCACGGGAGATTTTTTTACAATTTGCTGACAATAACCGACAAATTCTTGACATAGAACTCTAAAACTGATATAATAATTTGAAGTGGAAAATGAAAGTAGGTGAGAATGCTTTGGGAATTATCAATGTGCTTGACAAGCAGACTGCGAACCTTATTGCTGCAGGCGAGGTTGTGGAAAGACCGTCATCAGCAATCAAAGAAATGCTTGAAAACTGTGCCGATGCAGGAGCTACAAGCATCACGGTAGAAATAAAAAACGGCGGCACAACCTTTATCCGAGTTACTGACAACGGTCACGGAATGACAAGAGAGGATGTTCCGAAATGTATTCTCAGACACGCAACAAGCAAAATAAAGACAGGAAGCGACCTTGAGGCAATCGGGACCTTCGGCTTTAGAGGTGAGGCACTTGCCGCTATTGCTGCGGTATCAAGAGTACGTATTCTTACAAAGAGTGCTCAAGAGCAAACAGGCACGCTTTTTGAGTGTAATTTCGGTGAGCAGATTACACTTGAGGATGCAGGTTGTCCCGAGGGCACAACCATTACGGTCGAAAACATCTTTGAGAATGTACCCGCAAGACGTAAATTCTTAAAGAAGGATTCAACCGAAGCTCTGTCGGTAACGGCAGTTTGTGAAAAGTTTGCGCTGTCAAGGTGTGAAATTGCTCTCACTTTGATTTCCGACAACAACATAAAGCTTCAGACACCGGGTGACGGTGAGCTTAAAAGTGCTATATATGCCTGTATCGGCAGAGAGTTTGCCTCTGCCCTGTTCCCTGTCAGCTATGAATACCATTCGGTGATAATCAGAGGCTTTATAGCAAAGCCCGAATTTTCCCGTCCCAACAGGAATATGCAGAACTTTTTTGTCAACAACCGTTATATACGTTCAAGAACAATGATGGCAGCTATTGAAGAAGGCTTTCGCGGATTCTGCCCTACCGGCAAGTTTCCCGCCTGCGTTCTGTTTTGCGACATTGATCTTAGGCTTGTTGACGTAAATGTTCATCCTGCAAAGCTTGAAATTAAATTTTCTGATGAAAAACGGGTTTTTGATGCAGTATACTTTGGAGTAAAGAACGCTCTGTCAAGTGCTGTTACCTTCTCGGGATTTACAAACGATCAAGAGGTTTTTCCGCAAATCAGCAAGGATATTAATTCCCGGCCGATAGACTTAGACACAAAAAAAGAGCCGTACAAGGCTCCTACTCCTCCCCCGCTGTACAATTCTCAGGTCGTACAAAAAAATGAGAGTCTTTTTACAGAAGTAAAAAATGATAACAAAAATTCACAAGCGGCAAAGCTCAATTTTTTTGATGACGTATATTCAGAGCCAAAAGTAAAAGCTATTCATAACACAGATGCTGTTAATGACAATAAAGATGCTTTATCGGAAAACCCTGCTTCAAAAGAAGCACAGGGCATTAAAATCACAAACGTAGCGGAAGATACACAACCCTTGTCGGTTTTTGATGCAGCTGACACCAAGGCTCCTCAGCCTATTGAAGTATTCAAGCAAGACGAAATTATTGAAACAAAAAAGCTTCAAAAACCGATTTACATCGGCGAAGCCTTTAATACCTATATTATTGTACAAAACGGGCAGAGCCTATATCTGATTGACAAGCACGCAGCGCATGAGAGGATAATTTACGAACGTCTCAAAAAGCCCTCACATGAAAACAATGCACAATATATGCTTGAGCCCATTCACGTACACCTTACCTTAAAGGAAGCACAAGCCGCACTTGAAAACAGAAAATATTTTGAGAAAATAGGCTTTGATTTTGACGAATTCGGTCAGAACACAATAATCATTCGTTCAATTCCAACGCCAATTGCTAAAATTGATGCAGCAGATGTTTTTACATTTCTTGCGGGAAAGCTTTCCGATGGAAATGCACGAAGTGCGGGCGAAGTGTTTGACAGAGCTTTATTTACTGCAGCCTGCCGTGCTGCCATCAAAGCAGGTGACAAGCACACAGATATAGACAATCAATATATCATAGACGAAATATTCAACAACGAGGCTGTGCTTTACTGCCCCCACGGCAGACCGGTAATATACGAATTTACCAGGGCAAAGCTTGACAAAATGTTTGACAGACAATAACGAAAGGTAATTTTATATGTTTAAGGTACTGAAAAAAGAAGGATTCGCAAGACGTGGCAGAATGGAAACTGTTCACGGAACAATAGAGACCCCCGTATTTATGAATGTCGGCACATCTGCTGCCATAAAAGGTGCCGTTTCAACAGATGATTTAAAAGAAATTAAATGTCAGGTTGAGCTTTCCAACACCTATCATCTTCATATAAGACCCGGTGATGAGCTTATTAAGGAAATGGGCGGTCTTCACGAGTTTTTCAACTGGCACGGTCCCGTACTTACCGATAGCGGCGGATTTCAGGTCTTTTCCCTTGCAACGCTTCGCAAAATCACCGAAGAAGGCGTTCACTTTGCTTCGCACATGGACGGAAAGAGAATATTCATGGGTCCTAAGGAAAGCATGAAAATTCAGGCAAATCTCGGCTCTACCATCGCTATGGCATTTGATGAATGTATTGCTAACCCCGCCGAGTTAAACTATGCAAGAAACTCATGTGCAAGAACCACAAGATGGCTTAAAATCTGCATTGACGAAGTAAAAGAAAACAACAAAAAAGAGGATGCAGTAAATCCGAATCAGTTACTTTTTGGTATAAATCAAGGTTCAACCTTTGAAAAGCTCAGAATTGACCACATGAAATCTATTGCTGAGTTTAGGGATGATCTTGCCGGCTTTGCAATCGGAGGCCTTGCTGTTGGTGAAAGTGCTGAGGAAATGTACAACACAATTGAGGTTGTAGAGCCATATATGCCCGAGGACAAGCCAAGGTATCTTATGGGTGTCGGCACTCCCGGCAACATTCTCAATGCCGTAAGACGCGGTGTTGATTTCTTTGACTGTGTAATGCCAAGCAGAAATGCAAGGCACGGCAATCTCTTTACATCAAAGGGCTTTATGAATCTCAACAATGAAAAGTACGCGAAAGATGCCCGCCCCATTGAAGAGGGTTGTCAATGTCCTGCGTGCAGAAGCTATTCAAGATCATACATCCGTCATCTGTTCAAGGCAAGAGAGCTTCTTGGAATGAGACTCTGCGTTCTTCACAATCTCTATTTCTACAACACTCTTATGGAGAGAATCAGAGAAGCGCTTGACGAGGGAAGATTTGAACAATTTTTCAATGAAAATATAGGAATTCTTGAAAGCAGGCTTCAGGACTGAATCAATAAAAACGAAACGGCAAGCATAAAGCTTGCCGTTTTTTATGTCGGGGTGAGTTATACTATCAAGTGCAACAGTAAAAAAAGGAAAAAGCATAGGCAAGTAAGAAACTCGCTGCAAATTCAATCTTGGAAAACATATGCGACATAAGTGATGAATTTGCCAATTAGCAAACTATTTAAATTAATCAATTGTTCTGTCTATTTTGCTAACCCCTCAATTTTGACAAATCATCAATACAATTGTTTCATTTTTTCAATTTCTGCTTTAATATCGCTTACAAAATCAGAGGGTTCGATAACTTTTACCCACGCTCCTTGACTCAAGAGCCACATTTTTATGCCGTCACCGTACGTTTCGGCTTCAATAATGCTTGTACTTCCCTTTCTGTCAACAACCCTTGCTGTGGGAAGCTTATCAAGAACAGCCTGAAGAGAAGGGCCGTTAAACTCAAACACAATTTTCCGCAACGGACCCGGCCACATGAATAGACTTCTTTTTCTCAGAAGCCCTTCATCGAAACTTACCTTTTTGTTACTGTTGCTTGTTCTATGTTCGGTAACAGACTTGATTCTGTCAACACGGAAGTATATTGGCTTTGACATTGAACTAGCGGCTTTAAACGCAATAAGATAGAAATAATAGTCGGTAAACATAATCGCTGCCGGCACAAGTCGGTGAGTAACGAATGAGCGGTCCATTTTGTAATAATCAATGGAAATCTCTTTATGTTCATCAATACATGTTACAATTTGCCAGAGTCTTTCAAGAATGCTGTCGCAGTCATGCATGACAGGTACATAATGATGCATTTCATTACGAATGATTCTGTCAAGTCTTGAGCTGTCAAACTTTGTTGTAAAACCTTTAAGCTTTGAAATAATAAGCCGCAGTTCATCATTTGAAAAGGCTCTTGCACCAATAAGCACCTTGGTTATTCCAAGAAGCTCCTTGCTGTTTAAGAACTCATCCATGTATAGTCTATAACATTTATCGGTATATGAATAGCAAATTTCAGTATTACCGACAAGCTCTCTGTGATCTGCAAAGAAAGACTTTAAATCGTTCAATGTTCTTGTTACACTCTTTGTTGATATATTGTATTCATTTGCAAGCTCTTTTACCGATACATCTTCCCCTCGCAAAAGCCTGAAAAAGACTTCAAGCAGCCTGTCTGTTTTTGTTTTTTCCATTTTCATCACCGCACATATTATAACACCAATTACAAAGCAAGTCAATTATTGCTATCCCTTAACATTCGCCTGAGAGTTTTTTCACAATAACCGTACTTTGAAACAAGAGCCTTAAGATTTGTGCCGTCATATTCACGTCTTACCATTTCTTTTACAAGCCTTGTGTCATAAAGTCTAACGGGAAAAGTAACCTGCTGACCCTTGAACATTTCATGCATCTTTTCAGCGTTTTCTTCGCCCAGAAGCTCTGCAAGCTCAAAATAAATTTCGTTATACAACAGCTTTTTTTCAGACAATCAAATCATCCCCAAAATGTGATTGTCTTTATTATAGCTCTACATCGGGACACACATATGTCCCATTAAAAAAGGTCGTCTTGCGACGACCTTTATTTTATCCGACAACGGTATATGATACGATATCAAAATCAAAACAATTTCCCATATAGTTCCAACTTTGTCCTTTATAAACCATATAAGGAATTATCTGAGTACCTACTTCAAGATATTCCTGAGGATATATTTCACCGAAAAGTTGAATTGTATAATCAGACGATGCAGGATATTCACAGAAGTAAACAACCTGACCCGTCTGAAGTCCGTCAACACCTATTATTGTAAGGGGTGCTGCGGCAAGTGTTGAATAATCGTTTGAAGGATACATCAAAGTATCCAAATATTCTGCCTCATAATTTGAAAGAAAATAACCGTTAATCATTGACTGACCGCCAAAATTAACCAAATCAAAGGGAGAAGCTTCTGAAGCGGTATAATTAACATCATTATTCTCCGGCACAGCTTCTTCGGGCATTCTGTAAAGAGTTTTAGTACTGTCACCATATTGCCACATAGCATAAGGATCATACTGTGTAATTAAAGAAGTAACGGTTATATAGTCTTTTGAAAAGACAAAAGTATGAGTGCCGCTATTGTTCCACGAATCAGTATAGCTGACAACAGCCACATTGTTTACGATGGATGAAATTGGGTATGTATCATAAACTTCTGATAATCTTGATGAACCGCTGCTAATATCACTGAATGTAAAGTCATTCTCGGTTACAATCAATTTTGCATCACCGCTTGTCCACACACCTATTGCCGCTGCGGCATAGTTTTCGACTTCATCAGGCGCAACAGTTTCGACATCAACTTCAGGTAATGCTTCTTCAAGCGAAACGTTTTCAGAATTTGACTCAGACTCTGTCTCCTTGTCCTCAGAAATGACATCATCAGATACATCAGACTCTGAAGAATTCTTGATTTGCTCAGACACATCATAAATCATTGACTTGATAACAGAGCTGCCTGTCTTTTCTGCACCCTCTTTGAGCACATTTAGAGCTCCCTCATAGTCCCCGTTCTCAATTAACAGATTGGCAACCTCAATAAAGGAGCTGTCCTCGGATTTTTTACCGAGACTGCCAAGCATTGAACAGGATGACAGCATAAGCATTGCACTAATAAATATACATATTGTCCTTTTCATAACAATACCTCCATTCTTTACTAGATAATAACACATTTTTGGAGACAAGTCAACAAGCATTGTCCTCAATTCAAAACAAAAGCGGTTGACTTTAAAAAGCACACGTGATAAAATAAGATATAATTTCAAAGCAGGTGATATTTTGGACAGAAAAAGCGGTGTGCTCATGCACATATCCTCGCTGTACGGTGACTTTTCGTGCGGTTCGTTCGGAAACGAAGCAATGGAGTTTGTTGACTTTCTATGTGATTGCGGTTTTTCGTACTGGCAGGTTCTCCCCTTTAACATGATAGATGAACATAACTCGCCATATAAATCATATTCAGCCTTCAGCGGAAATCCCTATTTTGTAGATCTTCAAACACTATACACCAAAGGTCTGCTAACAAAAAACGAGCTTGATAATGCAAGACAAAAAAGCCCCTTTCTTTGTGAATTTGAAAGACTCAGAAATGAACGCTTCATGCTTTTAAAGACCGCTTCATTAAGAGTAAAGGACAAAGACGAAATCGCTGAATTTATCAATGCCAACGAACATATAGCATCATTCTGTCTGTTTATGGCACTAAAGCAAGCAAACGGCGATCTTGAGTGGACTGAATGGAAAACTGCTACACCCGACTGCGACACCTTATTTGCCTGGCAGTTTATTCAGTATGAGTTCTTCATACAGTGGAAAAAAATCAAGAGCTATGCCAACTCTAAGGGAATAAGAATAATCGGAGATATTCCCATATATGTCTCGCATGACAGCTCGGATGTATGGACTGACAAAGACCTGTTCATGCTTGACGAAGACGGCAGACCTACTCATGTGGCGGGTGTTCCTCCGGATTATTTTTGTGAAGACGGTCAGCTTTGGGGAAATCCATTATACAACTGGGCTCAGATGAAAAAAGACGGATATAAATGGTGGTGCGACAGAATACATCACATGACTACCTTGTTCGACGGCGTCAGAATTGACCATTTCAGAGGAATTGAATCCTTCTGGAGTGTTCCTGTCAAGGCAAAAACCGCAAAAGAAGGAAAATGGGTAAAAGGTCCGGGAATTTCATTGATAAAAGCAATTAAGAGTGCGGCAGGAGATGCAAGCATTATAGCCGAGGACCTTGGCGACATTACAGAAGAGGTTGCAGAGCTTGTAAAGAAAAGCGGATTTCCCGGCATGAGAGTTTTCCAGTTTGCATTTATTGCTGACGACAACAACACTCATCTTCCCCACAACTATACAGATAATTGCATTTGCTACACAGGAACGCACGATAACAATACACTTCTCGGTTATCTGTGGGAGCTTGACGATGCAACAAGAATTAAAATGCTTGATTATTGCGGTCACAGCGGCGATTGGAAAAGCGGATGCGGGAGCATTATAAGAACAATGTTCCAAAGCCACTCAAATCTGGTTATTATGCCGATTCAGGATGTTCTCGGCTACGGTGCCGACACAAGAATGAATACACCCGGCAGTGCTGAGGGAAACTGGGCATACAGAATTACAAAGGAACAGCTTGACAGTGTTGACAAACAAATATTCAGACACTTGAACACTACATATCGAAGAATATAATTTAGATTTCAGCCTTGGCTCAAATGTCAAGGCTGTTTTTTTCGGACATTTACAAGGACTTTGGGATTTGATACAGCACATCAATAATGGTAAAATATGTAAAAGTGCGTATTGAGGTGATGTAATTGGACGAGAAAGATGCTGCACTGTTTAACGATATTTACAAGGAAATCGTAAATACACTCGGCGTTGAAGCCGCAATTAAAATTTTCAATATGTACAAAGGACAGCAGGTAACATTTCCGGTCCATCTATACAGCACAAAGCGCATAAAGAATTCAATAGTGTGTGAGTACAACGGTTATAACATCAAAGAACTGTCAAAAAAGTATGACTATTCAGAAAAAACCATACGTCGTATTATTAAAGATATCAACAAATAAAAGAAAATAAAAAGGAGAAAAAACATGGGACTTTTTGACAAGCTAAAGGAAACAGCCTCGGTAGCTGCTGATAAAGCAAAGGAGGCGGCAGACAAAGCCAAGGCCGCAGCAGAAACTGCAAAAGCAAACTACGAACAAAAGAAGGCTGAAGAAGCGCAGCACAAACTCGAAATGGAAGAGCTGGCAAAAAACAAAGCCGATGAGATAATCTCAGCCATCAAAGCCTATCAGAATGACGGCAGCTTCTTCAAAAACACTAACAAGCAGGAGCTTCTGACATTTACAAAGGATTTTTATGACAAGATTCTTATGCCGGCAAACAGCGTAAGCAACAGTAAAATTCAAATGTATCCATACATCGACGACAAACAGCTTGCAAAGTTTGCACAGACTCTACCGGGATATAATCAGTCAGAAACCGCCATTGTTTATCTCAAGGCTGAGGGCAAGCAGGAAATTGTAATAACCGATTCTGCTCTTTATTTTTCGCTTGCACTTAAAGAGGATTCAAAATTCTTTGCAAAGGGCAGTGTTCCGATTGAAGAAATAAGCAGATTTACTGCCCTAAAGAACGACACGGAATTTGAATTTAAGTGTGATGAATACGTACTTGGTACATTTTCTGCTGACAAGACATCAACAGAAGACTTTATAACGCTTGACAACTATTTTAACTGCATTGTAAACCACGACTTTGAAATAACAGATGAAGAAGTTGATAAGCTCATAAGAGAGAAGATTGGTGAAAAGATTTACGCCGAAATTAAAAAGTATATGGTTTATGATGACGAACTTCTCGTATACTTTGCATGGGGTGTAGACTCACTTTCAGCTAAGGACTATATTGTATGTACGACCAAACAAATTATCAAAATGGACAGAGAAATGCTCGGTGCAACGGCAAATGTAAAGCAATTCTATTATGAGGATATCGTTTCCGCAAGCACAGAGCAAAATGCACAGAGCAGCGACCTTACCGTAGCCCTTATTGAAACGGCAATCACAGCCGCAACAAAGACTTGTGATCTGGTAATTACAACAGCAGGTGCAGGTCTCAGGATTAACACGCTCTTTAAAATTGAAGCAGAAAGAATTGTTGCTGTTTATCACCACTACCGAAAGCTTGCAAAGACGGCAGCGTCACAGCCTCAGGTAATAGTTCAGCAGGCAGCTGAAAAAGATCCGCTTGAACAGCTTGAAAAGCTTTCAAAAATGAAGGAAATGGGAATTATAAGTCAGGAAGAGTTTGACGAAAAGAAAGCAGCTCTTCTTGCAAAGCTTTAAAATACATAAAAAATGAGCCTTGGTCTTCCAAGGCTCTCTTGTTTAGCATTTTTTGTCAATCTTTTAAACCAATAACAAATATAGTATACTATACATACAAGCGTTTGTCAACAGTAATTTGTGCTATATCACCAATTTCTCGATAATGTACAAAATATTATTGTAAACTTTGCACATTTTGCCACTTGATTTTTATAATAAAGCTGTGTTACAATATAGGCGAGGAAAGGAAGGTACAGTCCAATGAGACAATAAAAGCTTTCTTGGAACATTACAGAAAGAAAAGGTAAGGACCAATGAACAAATGAAATCTTTCAACGTAAACCCTACAAAAGAAAGGTAATGTCCTATGGTAAAGTATTTCCAATCCAATCGCGAAATCTGAAAAGGAAAGGTACGGTCCAATGAGAAAGTAACGAGTGAGCCCTTTTATTAACACAAAAAAAGAAAAAGTAAAGAGATAGACCAAAACACAAAATAACACGGCGGTGTTACGCATAACATATAAAGATAAGTTTTATGACAGGCGGTTGATTTTTACTTAAGCTTTTCGAGTGTAATAAACAGGGACAAAGCATCTGCTCGAAGGAAAAATTGCAGGATAAAACACATATCACAATTAAATAGGCATATTCCCTATCAGTTATCAGATTATAGAATTACTGATTACGTACTTAGGTGAAAGATAAGTACATACCACAGAATGAATGTTTGTTATGATGTGTTTTAAGAATTGCAATGACTAAAAGGCAGGTAGATTTGAAAGGAGAAGTTAATAAAATGACATTAGACTTCAAGAGTGAACAGAAGTGACCCTCGGTTGTGTGTAAAGAAACATGATCGAGGGTCACTTCCATTTTTATCTAATGTTATTTATATAAAGTCAAGGACGGGAAACCCCGCCCTTTTTACTTTACATGTATTCTTCCATCTTTTTGTACCTTTGATAACGGTCAATTGCATCAACTCTGCTTTGTTCAAACAGCGTCTTTGCATTTTCCGGGAAAGTTCTCTTTAGAGATGCATACCTTACCTCGCCGTCAAAGAATTCAAGCAAATCACATATTGGCTCTTTGGAATCAACAGTAAGGTGCTTTCCTTCAGCATCCGGATTATATCTATAAAGTATCCAGTAACCGCTATCGACGGCTCGCTTCATTTCCTCCTGCACCTTGTCCATACCAATCTTAATGCCATGAGAAAGACATGGAGTATATGCAATAACAACAGACGGTCCCTTATAGCTCTGAGCTTCCTTGAGTGCCTTAATAAGCTGATTTGCATCAGCACCCATGGCAACCTGAGCAACATATACATTACCATAAGTCATAAGCATAGCACCAAGGTCCTTCTTCTTAGACTTCTTTCCTGAAGCACAGAACTGAGCAACAGCACCTAAAGGTGTAGCCTTGGAGGACTGGCCACCGGTGTTGGAATAAACCTCTGTATCAACGACAAACACGTTTATGTCCTCACCCGATGCAATTACGTGGTCAAGGCCTCCAAAACCTATATCATATGCCCATCCGTCACCGCCAAACATCCAGAAGCACTTCTTTGAGAGTCTGTCGCTGTCGCGAAGAACAGACTTAACCTCAGGCGTGCAATCAGCTTTATTCAATGTCTCAATCAGCTTTTCACTGGCATATTCGTTCTTATCAATATCATCATATGTTGCAAGCCATTCGGAAACAGCATCCCTCAGATTTTCGTCATCGGATGTTTCCAAAAGCTTTTCCACATTCATTCTGACAAGCTCTCTCTGTTTTCTATCGGCTATAAGCATTCCGAGACTGAATTCAGCATTATTTTCAAACAAAGAGTTTGACCATGCAGGGCCCTTACCCTTGGCGTTCTTTGTGTAAGGAATGCCGGGCATCGGAGAGCCCCACGCCTGAGAACAGCCTGTTGCATTAGCCCAATATACCTTATCTCCAAAGAGCTGGGTAAGAAGCTTAGCATATGGTGTTTCACCGCATCCGGCACACGCAGCAGAAAACTCAAGAAGAGGAGTTTTAAACTGACTGCCCTTAAGTGAGTATTTGTCAAACAATTCACCCTTATCGCTTGTTTTAAGGGTATATTCCCAAACCTCATCATATGTAGGAACAGATGAAAAATGTTCCATTGAAATCGCCTTTTCCTTAGCAAGACAGTTATTTACGCAGCTTCCACAGCCTGTACAGTCAGCGCCGCTTATTGAAAGCGTATAATACAGACCGGTTGCCTTTGAGCCGATAGCCTTTACATACTTCATGTCTGAGGGTGCGTTCTTTACCTCATTCTCGTCAAGAAGATAAGGCCTTATAACAGCATGAGGACAAACAAACGAACACTTATTACACTGTATACACTTATCGGGATTCCATACAGGAATGTTTTCGGAAATTGCTCTCTTTTCAAAAGCAGTAAGACCAAGCTCTATACGGCCGTCTTTATACTTATTAAAGACAGAAACGGGCAAATCATCACCCTTTTGATTGTTAATCGGCTCAAGAATCTGCGTCACAACCTCGGGCTTTGACATATCGGGCTGTGAAAAAACTTCAGAAAGACCTGCCCATGTGTCGGGAATATCAACCTTAACATACGCACTTGCACCGCGAAGAATGGCTTCTACATTCTTATTAACCACGTCCTCGCCTTTTGCAAAATAAGTCTTCTTTGCAGAATCAATCATATAACCCTTTGCCTCTTCAGGATCAATAACTCCGGAAAGCGAGAAGAACGCCGCCTGAAGAACCATATTGATTCTGCCGTGAAGTCCGATATCATCAGCAATTTTTGCAGCATCAATAATATAGAACCTTGCCTTTTTCTGACAAAGAGCTTTCTTTAAAGCAACAGGAAGTCTTGAGTCGAGTTCATTCACATCAAACGAGCAGTTAAGAAGAAAGGTTCCTCCCTCTTTAAGCTCACATGCTATATCATACTTATAAATATAGCTTTGATTATGACATGCAATAAAATCAGCATTCTTTACATAATATGTAGAACGAATGGGAGACGAGCTGAATCTGAGATGAGACTTTGTAACACCAAAGGATTTTTTTGCATCATATTCAAAATATGCCTGTGCATATTTATCGGTATGGTCATTGATAATCTTAACTGTGCTATGATTGGCACCAACAGTTCCGTCAGAGCCAAGTCCCCAGAATTTACAGCTTACAGTGTCCTCATTCTCGGCATTAATTGTCACGGAGGGAGCGAGACTCAGGTGCGTGACATCATCATTAATGCTGACAGTAAAACCATTCAAGGGCTCTTCCTTCTCAAGATTTTCAAATACAGCGAGAATATCCGAAGGAGTTGTATCCTTTGATGAAAGTCCGTATCTGCCGCCTATTACCTGTATATCCTTGCCGAAAAGAACACTTCTTACATCAGTATACAAAGGCTCGCCGACAGCGCCCATTTCCTTTGTTCTGTCAAGAACAGCAATTTTTTTAACAGTTTCGGGAAGTGCAGAAAGGAAATGCTCTGCCGAGAAGGGTCTGTAAAGATGTACCTGAATAAAGCCTGTCTTTTTACCGATTCTATTAAGGAAGTCAACGGTTTCCATTACGGTTTCGCTCACAGAACCCATGGCAACGATAACATTTTCGGCATCTTTAGCACCATAATAATTGAAAAGGTGATACTCTCTGCCTGTTATCTCAGATATCCTTGACATATATTCTTCAACAATGCTCGGCAGTTCTGAATAGTCTGTATTATTTGCCTCTCTTACCTGAAAGAAAATATCGGGATTCTGAACAGTAGCTCTAAGATCCGGATGTTCGGGGTTTAAAGCAGCGCGCTTATAGTCATTAAGAGCATCATAGTCAACCAGCTTTTCAAGCTCAGAATACTCCATCTGCTCAACCTTGTCAATCTGATGGGATGTCCGAAATCCGTCAAAGAAATGCATAAAAGGAATTCTTGACTTTATTGCCGAAAGGTGGCAAACACCCGCAAGATCCATTATTTCCTGAACAGATGATGTAGACAGCATTGCAAAGCCTGTCTGTCTGCAGTTATACACGTCAGAGTGGTCACCGAAAATCGAAAGTGCATGAGTTCCAACTGTTCTTGATGCAACATGAAGCACACCCGGAAGTCTTTCGCCGGAAATTCTGTGAAGAACGGGAATCATAAGCATAAGTCCCTGAGAGGATGTAAAGGATGAAGACAGTGCACCTGTTTCAAGTGACCCGTGAACGGCTGCAATAGCACCTGCCTCAGACTGCATTTCAACAAGGGAAACCGTCTGACCGAATATATTCTTTTTACCATTTGCAGACCAGGCATCTGTCTTTCCTGCCATGGGTGACGAGGGGGTAATTGGGTATATAGCCGCAACCTCAGTAAAAGCATACGATATATATGCCGCAGCCTCATTGCCGTCCATGGTTACAAGTTTTTTATCTGACATTTTAATTGTCCTTTCGTTTGACCGTGAAAATATGATGTATTATTATATCAAAAAATCGTTACAATTTCAAGAGTTTGTGTATGATTTCGGGCGGATTTTATTATCCGCCCAAATATTTATTATTTCTTATTGAGACCTAATCTTTCTGCCGCTTCTTCTCTCATTTTATACTTAAGTATTTTACCCGCAGCATTCATGGGAAACTCCTTGACAAAGTCAATATATCTCGGAACCTTATGCTTTGCAAGGCTTGCAACAATAAAGTCCTTCATTTCCTTTTCGGTCATCTCTTCCCCATCACGCAGGATGATGCACGCCATTATTTCTTCTCCGTACTGCTCATCGGGTACACCTATTACCTGAACATCCTTAACTTTAGGATTTGTATAGATAAATTCTTCAATTTCCTTAGGATATATGTTTTCTCCGCCTCTGATAATCATATCCTTAAGACGGCCTGTAATGCGATAGTTACCGTTAGAGTCCCTGCAAGCAAGGTCGCCTGAATGAAGCCAGCCGTTCTCATCAATAGCCGCTGCCGTAGCTTCGGGCATTTTATAATAGCCCTTCATTATGTTATAGCCTCTTGCAACAAATTCGCCGTTGACGCCGTCAGGTACTTCGAGCCCTGTTTCGGGATCTATAACCTTACACTCGACATTGGCAAAAGCAGATCCTACGGTCTCGGTTCTGACTGTAAGATCGTCATAATACGAGCTCATTGTACAGCCTGGGCTTGCTTCGGTCTGACCGTAAACAGAAACTATCTGCTTCATATTCATTCTACCCGTTGCAGCAAGCTTCATAAGGTCAGCAGGACAATTAGCACCTGCCATGATACCAACCCTCATATGGCTGAAATCTGTCTTTTCAAAATCGGCGTGCTGCATCATTGCAATAAACATGGTAGGAACACCGTTAAATGCAGTGATATGCTCCTGATTAATACAGGCAAGAGAAGATTTAGGTGAAAAATACGGCATGGGACACATAGTAGCACCGTGTGTCATTGATGAAGTCATCGAAAGAACCATGCCGAAGCAATGGAACATTGGAACCTGAATCATCATTCTGTCTGCGGTGGACAAATCCATATGGTCACCTATATATTTACCGTTATTTACTACATTATAGTGAGTAAGCATAACGCCCTTAGGGAATCCTGTTGTGCCGGAAGTGTACTGCATATTACATACGTCATGAATGTCAACCTCAGCTGCCATTCTGTATATTTTTTCAACCGGAACATCAGCCGCTCTCATCATTGCCTCATTCCATTCAAGACAGCCCGGCATCTTAAAGCCGACCGTAATGATGTTTCTAAGCAAAGGCAGTCTCTTACAGTGAAGCGGCTTTCCTGCAACAGTATTTTCAAGCTCGGGGCAAAGTCTTTTTATTGCATCTGCATAATTCGAGTCCTTAAACTCGTCAATCATAACAAGCGTATGTGTATCCGACTGCTTGAGAAGATACTCAATTTCGTGTATCTTATATGCTGTATTGACGGTAACAAGAACTGCTCCTATCTTAACCGTTGCCCAGAAAGTAAGGTACCACTGGGGGATATTGGTTGTCCAAATAGCAACATGACTTCCCGCTTTTACACCCATTGAAACGAGTGCCCTTGCAACATCATCAACATCATCTCTGAATTCGGAATATGTTCTTGTATAATCAAGCGTAGTATATTTAAAGGCATACTGATCGGGAAATCTGTCAACCATCTCATCAAGAACCTGAGAGAAAGTCTTTTCGATAACAATATCCTTCTTCCATACATACTTACCCGTACCCGCTTCATTATAGAAGCAAGGCTTCTGATTCTTATCAGGTGAGCCGAATGACTTAAGATATTCAGCAAACTGCGGGAATATAATATCAGGCTCGCCGATTTCTTCCATCCATGCAGGATCCCATTCCAGACTCATAAAACCATCATAGTTTACTGAACGAAGGGCATTCATTATCTGCTTAAAGGGAAGCTCTCCCTCACCCATGAGTGTATATTCCACTTCATCGCCGTTGTGAAGCGCATCCTTCATATGCACATGCTTAACCGATGCGCCAAGATTCTGTATAGATTTTTCAGCATTTTCACCTGCTATCATGCACGTGTGATAGACATCCCACAAAGCACCAACGCAGTCACACGCAAAATGTCCGAGAAGTACCTTAAGGTTATCTGTATTTGCAAAAACACCCATTGTTTCAACAAGAAGTACTATTCCCTCTTCTTCGACCATGGGAATGAGCTTTTCCATATTTGAAATAGCCGTTTCCACAGAAACGTTTGAATCCTTGGCATATACTCTGATATAAGGAATCTTCATGGTTTTTGCAATGCCGATGCAATATTCAAGCTCATTTTTCATAGCAGTTTCATCATCACTTGAAATATCACAGGACGAGTCCATACAAGAAAGTGAAATGCCTGCTTCATAAAGCTTTTTATTTGTAGCAGAGCTATTATAAACGTCAAAAGCACCGCCCTTATCTGCAAAACCGGTATTTGCAAGGTCTGTAAGCTCAATTCCGCAAAAACCGTATTCCTTTGCTGTACTTATATATTCGTCAAAATCACGGCAATTCCAGCCTTTGATTGAAAAAGATAATTTCATTTAAACCAATCCTTTCGGTTCCTAACAATTACACGTTTTGCTCAAAAACAATCTTATTAACAGCACTTATATATGCTCTGATGCTTGCACCAATAATGTCTGTTGAAAGACCGGTGCCTGAATACACCTTTCCGTCAGCCTTAAGCTTTACAATGGCATTACCAATAGCTTCTCTTCCTTCGGTTACAGACTGTATTCTGAAATCATCAAGCTCATAGTGATGACCGAGTATCTGTTCAATGGCAAGAAAAGCAGCATCAATTGGACCATCACCAATACATACGCCCGCAAGCTGTTTATCATCCTTTTCAAGAAGAATGTTTGCCGTAGAGCTTATAACATTTCCGCTATTGATAACATAAGAAACAAGCTTATATGTTGCAGGAACCTGCATTGCACTGCTTGCAACAATTGCATCAAGTTCTCGAAGGCTTATACTCTTCTTTACGGCTGCTCTTTTAAATTCCTCATATACTCTCTGCATATCCTCCTCGGAAAGATCATATCCAAGAGAAACAACCGTGTCGGAAACCGTATTGATATCTGTAAATTCATTGAGAGTGTATGCCTCATCACCATCAGCTGATGCAGAATCCTTGACAGCACTGCTTGCCTTACCTTCGCAAATCCAGGCAATCTGCTTTGAAACACGCTGGAATTCTGTAAGACTTACATCAACACCGACACCGATTGAATCACCTCTTGCTCTGATAATTTTAAGAACAGAGTCGAGCGAGGGCACATCACTCTTGCAGGTAGCCACCTTTATTTCGTCTACTCCGATCTTTGCAGCAGCAAGTACTGTTGAAACAGCCATACCAAGTCCGTTTGAAGCATTAACAGCAAGCTTTACCGAAGAAAGCTCCGGAACATTATTTTTAAGTGAAGAAATAAAATCAACAAACTCATCTGTTGTTGTTTCTCCCGCTGTATCGCAAAGAGTAACGGTTGTCGCGCCTGCTTCAATGGCAGCTTTTACTGCCTTTGCAAGAAAATCAGGTTCACTTCTTGTTGCATCACCTGCAACAAAATCAACTTGAGAGCAAAGGCTTTTTGCCTTAGAAACAACATCGCTTATCATCTCAAGAACCATAGAAGGCTTCTTATGACAAATATATTCCATCTGAACGGTTGACATAGGAACATTTACCTGAAGTCTCGGTTTCTTGGCATTCTTTATAATCTCATATGCCTGAGTTACACCGTTTTCCGTAAGAGCAACAGGAAGAGATATTACACTATTCTTTACACAAGAACAAATTGTCCTGATTAGTACATCATCAACCTTAGAGCCAGAGGCAGGTGCAAGCTCAATAACAGAAACCTTAAGCCTGTCAAGCAGCTTCGCAATCTCAATCTTTTCTTTAAAGCTAAGGTCATATGTACCCGAAGCCTGTTTTAAGGTCATGTCGGAAATAATCAGATTTTTCATAAACATCTTCCTTTCAAAAAAAAATAAAAAATAGAACAAAAAAAGTCCCTGAGACTTATCTCAGGGACAAATAAAATCTGCGGTACCACCCTATTTGCTGCAATAAAGCAGCCTCTCATCGGATTCAATCAAATCCTGCCCATATAACGGTGGGAACCGTAGCCGCTTAATAGAAACCGTTCAGCAGCTCTGCTTTGGAACGAGACTGTGCAAAACCTTCCTGTATCGGCTCACACCAAACGCCGACTCTCTGTAACATTTCGGAACACACATAATTCCTTCATCGCATTTTGAAGATGTGGGTATTATAACACAAAGGTTTTATGTTGTCAAGAGTTTTTTATAATTTTCTTCCAACTGTCTTTTTTTGTATAATACCAAAGCTTAGTTTATTTATACCTTTTTACTATTCACTATTACTTATTACCTCAAAATCCCAGAGTTTTAAGTGAAAAGTCAAAGGCTGTTTTTGTGCGTCTCACTGGGCATAGCCACGCTCGTCGGTCTCATAACCCGAATATAATGCTATTTTTTCTTTCTTAATCAAAACGAAAAAAGCACCCGATTGGGTGCTTTCGTTTTGGCAAAGACGGTCAATTTTGATACAATTAAATAAGCGGTGCAAAATTCAAAAGATAATTTCACAGTGAAATTATCTTATTTGCATTTTAATAGTCGTTAAATTTTTGCCATCACTAAGAAGTCATCATTATACAGTCGAATAAGCCAGTTGGACATGAACTTTAAGAATGCACGAAGTATCCTCACGTTTATTCATTCAAACTCCGTTTGATTTTATCAATTCTGCCTCCGTTGAAATCAACTGAAGTTTGTGATACAATAAAGACAATGAAAGTGGCTTTCAAAATTTTAAGGAGTGATAGTTTTGAGTATTGAAACTATTGGCAAGCAGATTGCAGTATTAAGAAAAGAAAAAGGAATTAAGCAAGAACAGCTTGCCACATACGTTGGTGTAAGCACACAGGCTGTATCTAAATGGGAAAACGGCGGCGTTCCGGATACCGAACTTCTTCCTAAAATTGCTGATTTCTTTTCTGTTTCAATCGATTCATTGTTTGGCAGAAGTATAACTGAATATGGGGATCTAAGAACTGCCATTTCGCTGAATGTTGTCAATTTACCGAGAGAAGAAAGATTAAACAGAGTCTTCAGCCTCTGCTGGGATATGGAAAGGTCACTTTTTGGAAGGATGCCTGAGGACGGAACTTTTGAAGATTATGAAAATGCAATAGGCGAGAATGAGCAGAGATATTCAAGACATTTGTCTAATTTTGGAATAACTTTAATGGGAATAGCAAACAAATTAAAGTATTTCTGCATTATTCCTGAAATG
>JAZQIW010000110.1:0-7555 GCA_045541355.1 Eubacteriales bacterium
TACGGAGAAAGACAGCATGGGAGTCGGTCTTGCTTCGGAATGAAGATAAACCTTTATTCCCATTCCCGAGAGGATATCGGCGGAGATTTTTGCAAAGTATCTCGAATTATTTCTTGTGTCACAGCCAATGGCAACACCGCATTCTTTACATTTTTCCTTTCCGAAGGTATCGAGAAGATACAGTCCGAGACCGTAGGTTGCTTTTCCTACCGTGTACTTATTCATTCTGTTTGTGCCGGCACCCATTACGCCGCGAAGTCCGCCTGTGCCGAATTCGAGGTCACAGTAAAAGCGGTCTTCAATTTCTTTCTCATCCTTTTCTTCATCGAGAAGGGAAAGCTCTTTTCTTATATCTTCATCAAAAAAAGGATTTGTTTTCCATTCGTTAAACGCATCAAGATATTTCTTTGACATAGTTCTCTCCTTTTTTTAGTGTGCACATTTTCCGAAAACAGTAAAGCTTGTAACACCGGGCTCGATTCCCTCAGGTGAACCCAGAATACGCAGACGAACCTGCTTTGTGGTAACTCTGTCAAACTGTCTGTAATCAACGCACAAATCTCTTGTGTTTTCCGAAGCATCGACAAGCATCTTCCATTCGCCGCTTTCGATGTCTTCATATTCGGCAATATATTGGAATGCACCCGGGTTGATTCCGTCCAGGGTTTCCATACCTATATCTCTCCAGATTATACGCATCGCTTCGATATTATACCCTTTTTCCGAACGCAAATCTACGGTGAGAATTTTTTCGTGGTCATCGTGCCGTGGCTGCCACCATGTAAACACACTGTCATCCGAAGCATAGAACGGCTCTCTGCCGGGTGTGTGGCTTGTGGCAGATGTCGGCTGCATAAATGTAAGAGGAAGAAGTCCCGCGCCGTTGCCGTTTTCAGGGTTTTTGATTACACCCGGGGCAAACTGCGGTACTTCTGATGTTTCGGGACAGTAAAGCTCACCGTTTTCGTCAATTCCAAGTACATCAACGCTTACTCTTCTCTCATACACATAATTAAAGCCGAAAATGTTTGTATAAAACACCCAGTACGTGTTGTCGGGTCCTTTTGCAATAGAGCCGTGACCTGCACCGCGCATGAGTCCGTGGCGTTTTTCTGTCAGCGGGTCATGCCTTTCCTGACGGACAAAGCCCGAAAGAGGTCCTTCATCCGAATACATGATGCCGCAGGCATAGCTTGAAAACTGAGTACCGCTTCCCGAATAGAGAAGATAGTATCTCGAACCTATCTTTATCATCCACTGACCCTCTGTCCAGCCGATGCGTTCATTCTGGTTGTATTCGCCGTGTCTTTCCCATTCCTTGTCGGGTGAGAAGGTGTTTATCCACACAGGTTCGGTTATAAGCTTCCAGGGTTCATCGGGGTCGCACTCTGCGCCCATTGTACCTACGACAAGTTCAACATCCTCGCCGTCATGCCGCCGTCTTGTCTGACACCAATAGAAATAAAGCCTGTCGCCGTCGGCAAGATAACATCCGTCGGGAACTGAAAATTCTCTGCCGTTTACATCCGTAAGCTTCCCGCAAAGTTTGAAAGGACCGAGAGGGCTGTCTGCAACATACACTTCGGGAATACAATGTCCGCTTAAATACCACTTGCCCCTGAAGTTTACAACAGCAGGGCTGTATCTTAAGTTATCAATGCCGATGTCAACATGCTTCCAATTTACAAAATCCTCGGACACATATGCCATTTTATAGCTTGGGTACATAATCCATTTTCCGTCATGATAAATTACGCTGGGGTCGGAAATGGAACGGTAGTCATTAATTTCTCTCGGATTCTGTTCCAATTGCGATGCGTCAAGCCATCTTCCCGATCCGATATTTTCAATGCTTAATGGGTTACAATATGTAAGTTTCATATGTTTTTCCCGCCTTTACATTTACGCTTACTCGTTTTTTTAATTGTAAAACATCGGAATTGATATGTCAACCCAAAAGGCAATTTTTATTTATCAAGACAAAGCTTAAGAAGGTCATTAACATCAGCGGTTGCGAGGCATTCGACGGTATCTGCTGCACCGTAGTAAATCTTTACTTCGCCGCTGTCCTCGAGTATCATACCGCCGGGGAAGATTACGTTCTGGCGGATACCCTCATCCACTTCATAGTCGGTTTCGGGGGCAAGGAGGGGTTCTTTATACATACCAATAACCTTTGAGGGGTCTTCGAGATCGAGAAGTGCGATACCTGCCGTATATCTCTTTTGCCACTTATCTTCCCATCCGTTTTTACCTCTTGAGTAATCAATATCAACGGCATGGAAGGTTGTGAGCCAGCCCTTTTCGGTTTTTACGGGAGGAGCCGCAGGACCGATTTTATCATTTGCATAGGGTACGTCCTCAACACCCATGACAAGCTTGCTTCTGCCCCAGAATTCAAGGTCGGGTGATGTCGAGTACCACATATCGAATCTGTCCTTGCCTCTTGAATAAATGGGCATAGGTCTCTCAAGTCTTGCGTACATACCGCCGATTTTTTCGGGGAAAAGCACCATATTTCTGTTATCGGGCACAGTCATGGAAAGAATTTCTAATTTTTCAAGGTCATGGATTTTACCCATACCGCCTCTGAGGCCATGTTTTGTGTCAATGGCAAAGCACATATAAAGCTCACCGTCAAGAACGGTAAGTCTGGGGTCATAGAATCTTTCGATTTCATCTGTTTCTGCTTCCTGCTGAGAAATAAAGGGCTTGTTTCTCACGTCCCAGTGAATACCGTCATCGCTTGTTGCAAGACCGAGATGAATACCTTTAAGACTTAATTCTCCGTATGCCGTTCTTACATCGTCACGGAAAACCATTACATACTTTCCCTCATACTTTGCAACGCCTGCGTTATAAATGAGGGTTGCTTCATAGGGGATATCATGGCGGGAAAGAACGGGATTGTTTTCGTATCTTTTAATAAGGGGACACGATTTGAGTTCAGGAAATACCTTTGGCATGGTTATACATCCTTTCAGTTTTTTGATTACATTTACATTATATATACAAAATCACCCTTTGTAAAGTTAAAAAATCGTGTTATAATTAAGAAAATCCAACATTTGTGGTGAAACAAAATGAAAAAAAGCTCTTACTCTCCGTTAAAGCGCATTGACAACAACTTAGAAATTTCAACACGATACCATTATAAGGGGCCCGTCAGTCCCAACCACTGGCACGATTTCTTTGAATTTGAAATAGTGCTTGACGGGATGTATGAACATACCCCTTTGGGAGAAAAGCGTATTGCCAAAAGAGGCAGCGCGTGGGTAATGTCATACCTTGACTACCACAGCCTTGACTGCCTTTCGGATGCAATACTGATAAACATCAGCTTTACGGGCGAGGGAATTGACAGAAGAATCACCGACATTATCTCATCATCGGCAGGGGGCATCCTTTGCGAATTTGATGAGCAGACAACCGAATACATCCTCGAAAGATGCCAAAAGGCAAGGCAGCTCCTTTCGGAAAAGCCGATTCTCTGGGAATGTTCGGTAACGGGATATATAGAAGACATTCTCATTTGTGCCATACGCAGCTCGGCCGAAAACAAGCCTTGCGGCTCTCTCGATATGCCTAAGCTGCTGCAGTCGGTTACATCATACCTTCACAAAAACTACAAGAAAAAGCTCTCTCTTGCCTCGGTTGCAAAAGAATTTGACGTTTCTGCAGGACACCTGGGACTTGTTTTCGTCAAGGCTCTGGGCATCTCCTACAATGATTACATAAACCGAATACGCCTGCGTCATGCCTGCGATATGCTGTCGGGCTCGGACTTGCCCACAAAGGAAATTGCAGGAGAATGCGGCTTTAATTCCGCCGAGTACTTCTTCTACGTTTTCAAGAAAAGCATGGGCATGACACCAAAAAAGTACAGAGAAAATCTGTCACCCTCTCTTTTTGATATGGGAATAATAAACACCGAAAGGAAGATATAATAATTATGAAGTATTTTTCAAAAGCTCTGCACTCCGTCTCAAAACGAGTCATCACACTGACCTGTGCCTTCGCCCTTCTTTTACCCTGTATGCTTTGCGGCTGCTCACGGGATGAGCAGGACTATGAGTACGAGGAAGTTCACAACGAATACTTGGCAAAAGACTGTTATGAAATGGAGCAATATTATAAAAACCTTGAACGAGAGCCGCTTTCTCCCGACACCCTCTCTCTGCCCGTAAGCTTTACCCAAGAACAGCGTGACTCCTTCTCGCTTCTTGTAGATTCAATATCCGTTGACTACCCTTACAGCGAATATTTCGGCATAGACTCTTGTCTTGAAAGGTACAATGCCCTGCCGCCTTATACAATCATCCATGAAAGCATCTTTGTAGACGGTGTTGTTTCGGAAAAGGCGCTGTTTGATGCCGTAAAGATAAACAATAAGAAAAAAGGTTTTAATGAGCAAAATGAGGTCACCGACGAACAGATTCTCGAGATTTGCAAATACATGTGCGAGGTTGTAAACGAGTACGTGAGCGAAAACCCCGATACAGACCTGAATTTTCTTTCCCAAAAGTTAGAAGGCTTTGCAATACAGCGTATTTACAGCTTTGAAGCAGGCGGCTATGACTTTGTAAGCGGAATAATGGCAATAAACTACGAGGCTCTTACAAAAGAAAACAATCTCGAGAGAGTAATAAAACATGAAACCTACCACCTCCTTCAGGCTGCTCCCGAAAGAGAGGGTGCTGAGTTCGGCTTTGGCTTTAGCACAAATTTTGAACAAGAAGAAGTTAATGCCCTTTTATACCTATGGCACATTGAAGGCTGTGCCGAGCAGCTTGTTATAAATCATCTCGGCACGGACAGCACCGTATATGATTATGCCAGAAGCTTTATCGAGCGCATAAAAACAGCAACGCTTACAGACAGCAGCAAAAGCTTTTCGGATTTTGAAGAGCTTTCTCTTACCAATGACCTGACAAGGCTGTATGAATACTTCGGCGCAGACACAGAGGAAAAGCGAAAAGAGGTGCTTCAGCTCATGTTTGCAATCGAGGTAATTGTGGACCTGAACTATATCTCCCCCGCCAACAGCTTTCTCGAAAAAATCCCCTGCGATGACTGGCAGTTTCACGAGGACAACTTTATGAAGGGAAGCATCGCTTCTTCCCTGTCAAAGCTGTTCTATGACAACCTTACTCAGCTTGAGGGTGCAACTCTCGGCGACATCTTCTCGCTTATCAGCATCTTTGAAATGGGTCTGAACAATTCCATACGCTATATCGACAACAAAAACTACCATGACAACGGCTTCTTTGAAATCTACGGCACGCTTCAGGACGGCTTCTTTACCGTTCTTGGTGAGAGCACGGGTATTGAAAAAGAAAAGCTGATCTGTCTTTGCAACGATTATAACTTTTATGACATGGCAAAGCAGGAGAGCCTTTCCTGTCTTCCGGAGGAAAAGGCTGAGTTTTACAAGAGCATGATTGACAAGACATACCACCTGAAAACAATCTCCATAAACGAGGTTATCATGTGGCAAAAGGAGCACCGCGGATAAAATTCCGCACAGTTTATACCCTCTTGCAAAGCTTATTTCAACAAAACAAACATTACACAAAAAAGAGGTGCTTTTATGAGTATGAATTCAACGCCAAATTCTTCGAGAGCGCACATCGGCTTTTTCGGCTCGACAAACGCAGGTAAATCAAGCCTTGTCAATGCCGTAACCAACCAGCCGCTGTCTCTTGTCTCCCCTGTTTCGGGCACAACCACAGACCCCGTAATGAAGGCTATGGAGCTTTTGCCCTTCGGTCCTGTTGTGATTATTGATACCCCCGGCTTTGACGATTGCAGTGTACTCGGTGAGCTTCGAATGAAAAAGACAAAGGAAATTATCGCAAAGTGCGACCTTGCCGTACTTGTTTCTTCTGCAAGAAACGGGCTTTCGGACACCGATACCACGCTGCTTGAATTGTTCAGAAACCGCGGTATTCCCTTTGTAATTTGCTACAACAAGGCAGACGAAAGTGACATGGAAATAGCTCTTGAGGAAAACGCCGTTTACACAAGTGCTACAAAAAACACGGGCATAGAAGAGCTTAAAAATCTTATGGCGAGGGTGCTGTCAAGCAATGCATTGCCCGAGAAGCCGATAATCTCGGATTTGGTGGGCGAAAACGACCTTGTAATACTTGTTGTTCCCATAGATTCCTCTGCCCCCAAGGGCAGAATCATCCTTCCCCAGCAGCAGGTCATCCGTGACGGCCTTGATGCGGGTGCGCAGATTCTGGTGGTCAAGGAAACAAGCCTCTCTCATACCCTTGAAACTATCGGTCGTGTACCCAAGCTTGTTATAACCGACAGTCAGGTGTTCGGCAAGGTTATGAAGATTGTTCCCCGTGACATTCCTCTTACATCCTTCTCAATTCTTATGGCACGCTACAAGGGATTTTTAGACGAGGCGGTAAAGGGAGCAAAGATGCTTGACCGACTTTCCGACGGCTGCAAAATTCTCATATCCGAGGGCTGTACCCACCACAGACAATGCGAGGACATAGGTACGGTAAAGCTCCCAGGCTGGATAAAAAACTACTGCAAAAAAGACGTTGAGTTTGTCTTTACGCAGGGCACGGATTTTCCCGAGGATTTATCGGGGTTTGACGTTGTAATCCATTGCGGCGGATGTATGCTGACGGAAAGAGAAGTTATCCGCAGAAGAAAGCAGGCAGAATATCAGGGAGTGCCGTTTACCAATTACGGTACAACAATTGCGCATATAAACGGGATACTCGAGAGAAGTATTGAGATGTTATGAGCGGTTATTTGTCGATAAAAAAGAATTTGTGGGTAAACAGATGATAAAGTATTTTGCAAATATACTCACCAGTTGTCGCATATTCGGCAGTATTTTGCTACTATTCTTTCCTGCTTTTTCCTCACACTTTCATATCACATATATCCTATGCGGACTTAGTGATATGGCAGATGGTGCAATTGCAAGAAAAACAAACAGTACGAGCAAGTTTGGAAGCCAATTGGACACTATTGCCGACCTCATTTTTGTGGCGGTATCTTTATTTAAGCTGTTGCCGGTAATCTATATTCCATGGTGGTTGTGGATGTGGGGCGGTGTAATTGCGGTTATCAAAATCAGCAATATCATACAAGGATATGTTACTAAAAAACACTTTATATCCTTTCATACGATTATGAACAAAGTGACGGGACTACTTCTTTTCTTATTGCCTTTGACAATATTCTTTGTGGATTTGAAATACAGTTCGATAGTAGTATGCTCAGTTGCGACACTTTCAGCAATTCAAGAAGGATTTTATGTCATAACGGATAGCAAGAACAATTAGATAAATTCCAATTTATCAAACAAATATCAAAAAGCACCCTTTCGGGTGCTTTTCTCATTCTCATATAAATATATCGATTTTATCGAGTATTTCCTCAACACCCTTAGCATCAACCGTTCTCGGATTTGTCGCCGTACACGCATCGGCAATGGCACTTTCGATGATGTTCTGCTTTGCCTTGGTGTATTGGTCTTTGGTAACACCTGCTTCACCGAGTGTCCGAGGGATGTTCAGCC
>JAZQIW010000111.1:0-70069 GCA_045541355.1 Eubacteriales bacterium
GAATTACATTTTTAACATGAGGATAGTCGCTTAATAACTGTTGTTTTTCAATTTCTGTGCCAATGCGAATAATTATGTTATTATGCATTTTTGTTTTCCTTTGCCGTGTTAATAGATGCTATGAGAATTCTTTTTATTTCAATACATCTATCTAAAATCATTTTATCTGAATAATATCCGCTTTCAATCAAAAGTTCAAGCCAATACTCTGTCTCGGAACATTCCTTAAGTGCGATGTGTAGCTTCGCTACAAAGTCTGCTTTTCCATGAGCATAAAAAGCTTCACGAATATTTGCACCGATGCTTGTACCCGAACGTAAAAACTGATTGATAAGTGCACTTTCACATCTTGCTTCTCGTAGTACCTTGCAAGCACGAATCACCTCTAAAGCAAACGCTTTTGATTTTGTCATCAAAGGACTTTCCAACATAGTACACACCTCCTGTTGATTTTGCTCTATTATACCATAAAACTTATTACTTTTCAACCTTAATAATAAAAAATGCTTTTCGCCCAGCGAAAAGCTACCTTACTTCTTCACTATTCACTATTACTTATAACCTTGCCAAAAATCCCGCAGGGTTAGTGAAAAGCGAAGAGTGAAAAGTGAAAAAGTAAAAATCCCACACTGGCGTGCGGGATTTTTGGTTGCGGAGGCAGGATTTGAACCTACGACCTTCGGGTTATGAGCCCAACGAGCTGACCGGACTGCTCTACTCCGCGATATAAAATTGGTGCCGGAAACCGGGCTCGAACCGGTACGGGATTTAAGTCCCACGGGATTTTAAGTCCCGGGCGTCTGCCAGTTCCGCCACTCCGGCATACAGACGTGTTCGATGTGCCCTCACCTCAGGCTGCCTATGTATTATATCATATGGTTTGCGGTTTGTCAACCCTTTTTTTAGCTTTTAAAAAACTTTTTTACCAATAAAATCTACAAATTTTGTCTTTCAATTTTGAAATTATTTTCTTTTCGAGTCTTGATATATATGATTGTGAAATGCCGAGACTGTCTGCTACTTCCTTTTGTGTTTTTTCATCATATGCTCCTGTCAGTCCAAATCTCATTTCAATTATCTGCCTGTCTCTTTCGTCAAGGCTTGAAACTGCATCAAGTATTATGTTTCTTTCCTCTTCTTTTTCAATATTGTACAGCACACCGTCTTCCTCTGTTCCGAGAACATCTGAAAGCAATAGTTCGTTTCCGTCCCAGTCAACATTCAACGGTTCTTCAAGAGAAACATCATTTTTATAATGAGAATTTTTTCTTATGTACATCAATATTTCATTTTCAATACACCTTGACGCATAGGTTGCAAGCTTTATATTCTTATCTGACCTGAAAGTGTTTATCGCTTTCATCAGACCAACAGTTCCTATCGAGACAAGGTCTTCTATTCCGATCTTTGTATTTTCAAATTTTTTCGCAATATATACAACAAGCCTCAAATTATGTTCAACGAGAGTTCTTTTTGCGCAGTCAGAATCATCTCCCGCAAGCATCTCAAGAAGCTTTGTTTCCTCATATGGTGACAGCGGTGCAGGCAACGCCTCACTGCCTCCTATATAATATACTGCGTTGTTTCCAAATATATTATACCTTTCTAATAAACTTATGCACTTACTTTCTTTTTTCTTTCTTAAAAACTTTATACAGGAAAGTAAATCAAGAATTTTTTTCAAAGCATTCACCCTTCTTTATAGATTATCAATCAGCAATTGAGGTATCACACCATCTTTGTCACAGAAATTCACCTTTTCGCTGCTGCAAAATGCAACAATTGCCTCTATTTTGTGCTCTTTTTCCTGTGTATCAATTATGTAAAAAGACTCGGGTCTGAAAGCCTCAAGACATCCCGTGCCGCCTGCTGTCATTATCGGGATAAACCTGATACGGTTTTCTTTATATGATTCCAAATCATCACCTATTAAATATCTCTTAGCCTTGTTAGTCAATACCACAACACTAAGTCCGCTCAGCGGATCTGTAAGTACGTTTCCGCTATCAGTCATAACCTCAAAGATGCCTTCCTTTTTTGAGGTTGTTACTTTAATTTTAACTGTTCTGCTTTTATATGTCGAAACAAGCATTCCTCCGAGCACATCAACAAGCTTTGCCAAAACAAGAAAGCACACAAACATTATCACCACGCTGTTTAACAGGTCGGAACTATCGGCAAAAACTGTCACAAATCCTGACATTATTATTCCCGACACATTTAAGGTAATTGAAAGCTTTATAATTGCCAAATGACTTTTTTTACCAAATGCCAGATATATCATGAAAACCGAAATTAGAAAAGAAATCACTAATTGCAGAATCCTTGGCGTATTAATTATAATCAAAACAAGAGAAGAAAAGGCTCCTGCGAACGATGAAATCCAATGCTTTGTTTTTTTTAAATACAGCCCTGACAGCCTTGAAGTTATATATAAAGCCGTATAATCGGCCAAAAGATTTGATATAAGCACAACGTCTGCATATACAAGGCGCATTTAATCACCCCTCGGTGAGAATATTGTATCACTTTATATTCAAAAAAAAGGTCGCAAAATGACCTTCAAAATAAATTTTTATTAGTTATAAAATTATTGCATTTCTAATATAATTTAGCAAAACCAAAAAGGGGTGGACAAATGTCAACTGGATATTTAAGCTTCAAAACAAGTCTTGCAGATGAAAGCATACCTGTATCAGGTGCTAAAATTTATGTTGCATCTTCCGGGCAAACAAACAATTCCTCTGTTCAAAGCTCAGAGGTGTCCGACACATTTTACAACTATTATTTAACAACAGATTCTTCCGGTAACACAGGCTTTATCAGAATTGAAACGCCTGACACTTCACTATCAGAAAACGTCAATAATACATCAATTCCCTACTCTGTGGTTGATGTTTTTGTGGATGCTGAGGGGTATTTTCCAATAAGGATAAAGAATGTTCAGGTTTTCGGTGACACACAAAGCATTCTCCCGATTACTTTAATCCCCGCATCAAACAATTATGCAGAAACCTTTGACGGCGTTCTTGAATTCACAATACCTCCAAACCATTTATACTCAGGTACACCCTCTTCAATGTCCGGACCAAGCAATGATCAGGCAAATGCCCTTATTTCCGATGACATTTACATTCCCGAGTTTATAACCGTTCACCTTGGAACTCCGTCATCGACAGCAAAAAACGTGACCATACCGTTTACAGACTACATAAAAAATGTCGCTTCATCAGAAATATATCCAACTTGGCCCGAAGAATCATTAAGGGCAAATATTATTGCAATCATCTCTCTGACTCTTAACAGATTCTTTACCGAATGGTACAGAAGCCAAGGGTATGACTTTGACATAACAAGCACTACACAATATGACCAGAGCTATGTTCCCGAGCGAAATATCTATGAAAATATAAGCAGAATCGTTGATGAAATCTTCAACACATATGTAACTCGTGAAGGCTACATAAATCCCCTGTTTACGGCTTTCTGTGACGGAAAAACAGTTATGTGCAACGGTCTTTCGCAATGGGGCACAGTATCACTTGCACAAAACGGAAACAATGCTCTTCAGATTCTCCGATACTATTACGGCGACGACATCAATCTCACAACCACTGATGATATAGAACGTGCAGAAAGCTCATACCCCGGAACTCCATTGAGACTCGGTGACAGCGGTGATGATGTTCTTACCATCCAGCAACAATTGATGAGGATACGTCAAAATTATCCTGCGATTCCCTTAATTCCGACACTTGACGGCAACTACGGTTCATCGACAGATCAGGCTGTGCGCAGCTTTCAGGAAATATTCGACCTTGCAGTTGACGGAATTGTAGGAAAAGCAACCTGGTACAGAATATCATATGTTTATTCCTCTGTTGCAAGGCTTGCTGAGGTAATAGGAGAAGGCGTATCCGATATATTTTCAGAGGATATTCCTACTGTAACCATAAGCCTTGGGGACAGCGGAAATTACGTAATTCTACTCCAGCAGTTATTAAACTATATCAGTATATTCTATCCTGTTATTCCTTCTGTAACAGAGGATGGCATTTTCGGGCAGAACACACGTAACGCCGTTGAAAGCTTTCAGAGGAACTTCAATCTTTCGCCAAACGGCACGGTTACGCCCGGGGTTTGGGATGCACTGTACAGGGTATATATCAGCATTATAAACTCTGTAACACCGTCTTTGCCAAATCAAGGCTTTCCCGGAAGAAATTTAAAGCGCGGAGATATGGGAGAATACGTCAAACTGATGCAAACATATCTGAATGCCATTTCATCGAGATACCCCTCAATCCCACCACTCAACGAAGACGGAATTTTCGGTCCTTCAACCGAACAGGCAGTACTTAGTTTTCAAAGGTCCTTAGGATTAAATCCTACCGGTCAAATAGATGTTTCTACATGGGAAAGGATAGTTGAAATCTACAATTTTGAAAACGCATAAAGATGTTATAAAAGGAGACAGAAATGATTATAACTGCAGAAAACTCGGCAATTTACAGAATAAGAGAATATCTTCCGCCTACTGTATCATCTGCACTCTCAAAACTTAACAAAGATGTTCTTGACAGAATTTATGAAATCAGGTTGAGGGAAAACGGTCCTGCAACAGTTACAATTGACGGAGAAAACTACAAGCTTTGTAAATCCTGTATATCGAAAAGCTCAAGTGACGATATCATAACTTCGCAAGAAGAATTACAAGACGTAATTTACAAGTTTTGCAAGGGCTCAGTGTATACTCACGAGGCAACTATGTCGGACTTCTATATTTCATCAAACGGAATCCGCATTGGCATGGGTGCATCAGCAACAGTCAGAGACAATAGGGTTATAGGTCTTTCGGTTATTTCAAGTCTTAATATCAGACTTCCGCGGCACATAAAGGGCTGCAGCCATGAGCTATATAATTATATTTGTGAAAATGGTTTTCCCGGCGGCAAAGGAATACTCATAATTTCAAGTCCGGGCAACGGAAAAACCACCCTGCTCCGAGACCTTGCAATAAAGCTTTCAGACCTTTCAAGCGGCAATAAAGCATACAGAGTATGTATTATTGACGAAAGAGATGAAATCCGTTTGCCGATGCTGTTTGACGCTTGCTGTGTAGACTTTATATCGGGCCTTGAAAAAATCAAAGCAATGGAAGCAGCCACGCGTGTTCTTTCTCCCGAAGTAATTATCTGTGATGAAATATCAAGCCCCGACGAGGCAGAAAGAATAATAAAGCATAAAAACGGAGGAACTATATTTATTGCTTCTCTTCACGCATCGGATTTGCAGGATGCCCTCTCGAGAGATTTTGTTATAAAAATGCTTGACAACAATGTTTTCGGTGCCATCTACTGCCTTGCGAGAAACAAAAGCGAGGTTGTCGGAAAGCTTCACATTTACCGGGAAAAGAATGATTAAAATTACAGGTATTATTATTCTTTCCGTCGGGATATCCATGTATGGCTCAATACTGTCATTAACTGTAAAAGAGAGGCATATAATCATATGTGAGCTGTTAAGTCTGATTAAAGCTATAAAAAACGGAATAAAGTACGGCTCTGTGCCGCTTGAAAAAATTTATAACAGCACAGCTCTTCCAAATCTTGAAAAATACGGGTTTCTGAATGCCATAAAAGACGGCACTCTTCCCTGCTCTGCCGTAAATACTCATCTTCAGATGCTTTCACATGAGGACAGAGACAACCTCTGCGAATTCTTTCAGCAGATTGGCAAAAGCTCATCAACAGATGCAGAAATTACGCTTTGCGACAGATACATTATTCTGTTTGAGCAAAGGGAAAAAGACAGCCTTAAAGAAAACCTTGAAAAATCCGTTTTGTACAAAAAGCTCGGCATTGTAGCAGCTCTTGTTGCGGCAATAATATTTTTATAAAAAGAGGAAAAAATCATGGATGTTACCATAATTCTTAAAATTGCAGGTATCGGTGTTCTTGTTACGGTTACTAACAGTATTCTGTCAAAAACAGGCAGAGACGAGCAAAGCACGTTTTGTACAATTGCAGGCATGATAATTGTACTGATAATGCTGATTGGTGAAATAGATGGTCTTATCAATCTTGTACGGGGAACATTTGGTATATAAAAATGGGAATTGTAAAGCTTATACTTTGTGTCATTTCAAGTCTTATAATTATAATACTGTTAAGGAAAATTAATTCCGAGCAGGCTCTGCTTGCCTCTTGTATTCTGAATATATCAATAACAGTTTTTTCCATCAGTATACTTATTCCCGTGTTCGACTACATAAAAGAGCTTACGGACAATTCGCTGTATAAAAGCTTTTTTGAAATAATGTTCAAAAGTGCAGGTGTTTGTCTATTATGCTCATTTGCAGGTGAGCTGTGCAAAGACACAGGAGAAGCAAGTCTCGGACAGAAAATTGAGCTTGCCGGAAAATGCACGCTTTTAACATTCAGCCTTCCACTGATTAAGACGGTGTTCAGTTATGCATCACAGCTTGTTTCATAAACTCACAGCAATTATTCTGGTTACGCTGTTTTTAACCTTCTCAGTCTATGCGGGAAATGGCAAGGAATATATGTCAGAGGAAAGTGCAGCCGAAAAAGCGAGCGAAATAAGCGAATATCTTGACATACAAAGAATTCTTGACTTTTTGTTATCAGGAATGATTTCTTTCTGTAAAGAAGCCTCTTCAAGCTTTATAATGTGCATAGTTATAATTCTTTGCTCTACTGTTTTCTCCTCGATATGTGACGGATTGAAGATACACGAAAACGTATTTTCATATATTTCAGTATCAATGCTGACTCTCTTTTGCCTTATCCCCATTCAATCATTAATTGCAAAAGCAGAAGGATATCTTGAGGCTCTTTGCGCCTTTATGGTGTCCTTTGTACCAACGCAAGCCGCGCTTTATGCTGCATCGGGTTTTACTCTGACTGCGGCAATTTCTGCGGTCTCTTCAAACATAGCTATATCCGTAACTCAGGTTCTGAGTGCATCCCTCCTTCTTCCGCTTATAAAGGCATCATGCACTCTCATATCGGTTAATGCAATATGCAAGAGGATAAATTTATCGGGCATTATAAGCTTCATTAGGTCATTTTCACTTTGGGTTATCGGGCTTTCCTTCACTTTACTTACAGGTCTTATGTCTCTTCAGACGGTTCTAAAAAGCAGCGCCGACACCCTTGCAATGAAAGGTCTCAGATACGGTGCAGCAAAGCTAATACCCGTTGCCGGAGGCATGATAAGCGAAAGCATGAGAACTGTCGCTGCAAGCTTAGGTTTTATCAAAAATGTCACGGGTATTGCAGGTATTACCTTTATTATTTATTTAATACTTCCGCCAATTGCAGCTGTAATTACAATAAAGCTTTTCTTTACTATTCTGACCTGGCTGTCAAGGGCGACGGGTCAAGAGGCACACTCAGCACTTCTTGACGGTTTTAATGCCTGTATTACCGTTCTCACATCTCTACTGCTTGGGTGCTCTGTTGCTTTTATCATAATTCTGACACTCTTTATAAGTACAACAGTTTCATTATGAGGATGAAAAAATGACATCGTTTATTAGTTCATACATAAACACAATCGTATCGGTTGCCATATGCGCATTTATCTGTGAAACAATAACATCATCAGGCAGAGAAGCATTACATAAGGGACAAAGGCTAATAACAAGTCTTTGTATCTTCATATCGCTTGTACTTCCCGTTTGCAACGCTTTAATAAAGGTAAAACCCGATTTATCCTTCGGCAACACATTTGCTGTTGAAAACGGCACATTATACAGCAGTAAGACATATTTAAGTCTTATAGCAAACGAGACAGAAACCGTATTACAAGAGCTTATAACCAAGACATTTGGAATACAACCTGACAATATCAGCATAAACATAAGTGAAGAATCAAATGATATGCAAAAACATCTTATTATTGACAGCATAACAGTTTCGATAAAAGCCGATGAAGAAACAACAAACAATATTAAGCAGTTTATTTCAAATGAGCTTGATATCGGCAGTGAAAGCATATACGTTATAGGAGAAGAAGGTAATGACTGACAGACTAATAAAATATTTATCCGAAAACAAAAAAGCAATAAGTATTTGCATAATTTCATTTGGTTTAGTTCTGATCATAACAGCGTTTATGAGAGATAAGAATAACGGGAAAAGCTTAGAAAGCATCTATTATACAAGCGACAGCATTCAATACTGCTCTTACCTTGAACAAAAAATTAAAATGACAATTGAAAGCATAACGGGTAATGATACGGTAGAAGTAATGATAACACTTAAAGACTCAAATCCGGCTGCAATCGTCACACAAAATAACGCTGCCATGACTCAGAACGGTTTTTTTGACTTCACCAACACAAATAATAAGTCAAGTGAGCTTACAAAAGCATCATTCTCCGAAATCGGCGGAGTTATGGTAATTATGAAAAGTATAAGCGATTTACAGTCACTTCAAGAAATAAAAAAAGCCGTTTCAACGGCATTAAACATATCTGAAAACAAAATATACATAATTGGAGGAGCAGAAGGCAATGAAAAAAATTAAAGGCAAGTTTTCATCATTTATCAAGAGACACAAGAAACCCATTTTTGCGCTGTCCATTGCCGCAATTACAGCAGCGGTTATATACACAGATATATTTAATTTGACAGCGAACACCCCTGTTTCCGACTATATATACAACACGGAAACATCAGAGAACAACATAAAAATACTCGGTGAGGCGGCATTGGTTGACAGCACACAAAGCGATATAGATAACGACCAAGACAGCTTTTTTGTCAGCGCAACTCTAAACAGAGAAAAATCAAGGGATGAGGCACTTGAGACGCTTCAAGTGGTTGTTGACAGTTCAGAATCACTTCCCGAAGCAAGAAACAAGGCGCTAACGGAAATAATGGAGATAGCAGGAGATATTGAGATTGAAACAATAGTAGAAGAAATGATAAAGGCTAAAGGATTTGAGGAATGTGTGGCAATAATAAGCGGCGACAACATAAATGTTATAGTAAAGTCTGAAGGTCTTCTTACAAGCGAGGTTGCACAAATAACGGATATTGTAAGAAATGAAACAGGCTTTGGTGCGGAAAATATACGCATAGTTGAAAAAATGTAAATTACAAAAAAGGCAGACCTTTGTCTGCCTTTTTAACATATATTTTATTATTCGTTGAAATTCACCGTTGCATTGGAAAGCGCTTCGTTTCCTTCTGCAATCTCTATCTTTTCCCACTGAGCCTTTGAGCCGGAGAAGTTGACGGTTTTGAGGCTGTCGCAATCAAAGAAAGCATTTTCTCCAATCTTTGTAACAGTAGCGGGAATATCAATTTCAGAAAGCGAGAAACAGCTACTGAATGCATCAGCTCCAATGGAGGTTGCAGAGTCTCCAAGCTCTGCACTCTTTAAACTGATGCAAAGATAGAACAGGCTATCGCTTACACTCTCAAGATTGTCGGGCAGCTCAGCTTCAGAAAGGTTTATGCAGTGAGAAAAAGCACTCTCTTCAATAGTAGTTACACTGTCAGGTATATCAACCTCTTCAAGCCATGTACATTCATAGAAAGCCTTTTCGCCGATTTTTTTAAGAGAATCGGGAAGCTCAACATCCTCAAGCTTGTTATAACCGCTGAAAGCTTCTGCGGGTATTTCATCAAAATTACCCTTGATTTCAAGCGATGCAAGATCAGGCTTTATATAGTTCCAAGGTGCAACGCCTGTTTCTTCATCATTAAGCTGGGCGAGACTTCCGGAGCCGGTAATAAAGAGGTGATCTGTTGTAATGTCCCACTCAAGCCCCTCAGGATACTGTGTGTTGTCAATCTGATTATCATTATTGGGTTTTTCTGTCTCTTTCTTACATGAAGCAAAAGAAAGTACAAGCACAGATGCTGCAACAATAGCAAAGATTTTCTTATTCATAATCGTTTCCTCCGTTATTTACCTTTATTTATACGTGTTTTTTCATAATATTCATCGATAGCAAAATCAAACTGCTCGTGCGAAAAATCAGGCCACAGAACATCTATATAACAAAACTCGGAATAGGATGTTTCCCATGGGAAGAAGCCTGACAGCCTTTTATCTCCGCCTGTTCTGATAACAAGGTCCATGCTCGGTGAGTGAGCAAGATCAAGATACTTTATGTACAAATCCTCACAGATATCATCACATGAAATCTTTCCTTTTACGGCATCCTCTGCAATTTTCTTTGCAACCCTTACTGTTTCATCGTGCCCGCCGTAGCTAATAGCAACATTTACCGTAAGCGATGTACAATCCTTTGTCATATCAGCCGCTTTTTGCAGCGTTTCTCGGCTTGACGATGACATTTTTTCAAAGTTACCAATCGGCACAAGGCGAATTCCTCTGTTTATACACGTTTTAACCTTGCTCGTGAAAAAGCGTTCCATAAGATCCATAAGTGATGAAACTTCATCATCAGTTCGATTCCAGTTATCATATGAAAAAGCGTATACTGTAAGATGCTTTATCGCCCTTTCCTGACACCACATACACAGCTCCATGAACTTATCAACGCCTTTTTCATGACCCTTAATAACACTTTCAAGCTTATGCTGCCGTGCCCAGCGTCTATTACCGTCCATTATGACACCGACATGCTGTATTTCAGTAGCCTTTTCAGCCATTTTCTAACCCCACTTTCAATTGGTTCTGTTTGTCATATATTCAAGAAGAGCCAACAGCAACTCCTGTCCCTTATCGTTTATCTTAATTTCCGAAAGAACAGAGAGAGCTTTACGGGTATATTCTTTGCACAATTCTTCGGCATATGTATGAGAACCGCAATCGTCAAAGAGCTTTCTGACAATTAAAAGCTCCTCAATGCCCGCATTCTTTTTTCCATAAATACTTTCAAAGATCTTTCTGCTTTCTGCATCGGCATTTTTTTTAAAATGACAGGTAAGCACCGTCTTCTTTCCTTCGCACATATCACTGACAACACTCTTGCCAAGCTTATTCTCATCCCCGAAGATGCCGAGAATATCGTCTTTGATCTGAAACGAAATGCCCACAGCATCACCAAATTCAGACAAGAGTGATAAATCATGACTATCCGCCTCTGCAAGAATTGCACCCAAAACGAGCGGACCTGAGACTGTATACTGTGCAGTCTTTAGACGGTACATATCAAGAATTTGTTCCTCATTCACGAAATCAAGGCTTTCAAATTCAATGTCGCGAAGTTCTCCGGAAATTGTTTTTGCAAAAACGCTGTTTTGATGTGAAACAGCTCTAAGCTTTACCGCATCGGAAAAATCACACTTCTGCAATATTTCGCATGCAGCGACTATACCATAATCACCAACACAAATGGACTTGGAAACCCCGTCATGTCCCTCGCCCAGGGTCTTATGCATTGAGGGCTTAAAGCGTCTGTAATCACTGTTATCAATTATATCATCGTGAGCAAGAATCCCGGTCTGGAACAGCTCATAGGAAAGAGACGGAAGCAGAACCTTGTCTGCATTATCAAAGCCGCGAAGCATACCGTAAGACAGCCATACAAGAAACGCTCTTATTCTCTTTCCGCCCATGCTATGTTCAACAAGCGCTTGCACATATCTTTTATCGGCACTGTCCAAGCCAAGTGAATTCAGAAAATCGGAACATCTTCCATCACTGAAAAAAGCGTCGCATTTTTCTCTATATTCAATTAGTCGATTGACGAAAATATTATTCATAACATACCTCATAGAGAATTTCTTGTTATAGTATAACACATAATATTCAATTTGTCGATATAAATATTTCAAAAGTTAACAATTTATTGTTGCCGTTCGGTAAACAAATATGATAAAATTAAGTAAAAACGAAAGGATGATATTAATGAAGTATCTGACACTTAGCTATCTTATCGACAACATTGCCATCCCCCTGCTTAAAACTGCAGCAGTGCTTGTTATCGGTCTTATTCTTGCAAGGGTTGTATCTGAAATTATTAAAAAGGTTCTTGTTAAATCGAATCTTGACATTTCGCTTATCAATTTCCTTGCCAGAACATCCAAAATTGCAATTGTGGTCCTCACTTTAATTTGCGCACTCGGGCTTTTAGGTATTCCTACAACAGGTCTTATTGCCGGTGTCTCGGCCATAGCTGCTGCAATTGCCCTTGCTCTTCAGGGAAGTCTTTCCAACATCGCAGGCGGTATTTTTATTCTCGTTACTCGCCCGTTCCTGACAGGAAATCTTATTGAAATCAGCGGCACAACCGGCACTGTCAAGGATATTCAGCTTATGCACACCGTTCTCAGAACTCCGGACAACAAGGAGATTATCATACCCAACAGCGTTGTTGTCAACAGCACCATTACCAATATGTCCAACGCCGACACAAGAAGAGTCGACCTTGTCTTCTCCATTAGCTATGATAACGATGCTCGACTTGCCGAGGACATTATATACAGAGTTGCCATGGCTCATCAGTTTACTCTTACAGACCCGGCAGAGCCTTTTGTTAGAGAATCGGCTCACTCTGCAAGCTCTATTGATATCACGGCAAGAATCTGGTGCGAGGCAGAAAATTACTGGACACTTTACTTTGACATGCTTGAAAAAGTACGTGAAGAATTCACAAAGCACGGCATATCCATTCCCTACAACCAGCTTGACGTTCACATCGACAACGCTAAGTAACATAATATTGTCAAAGGGCTGTCCCATCGGACAGCCCTCTTTTATTTTATCCTTTACGCTGCTCATTAAGCATCATATCCTTGACCTTCATGAGACGTGTTGTTGTGCTTCTTTCATTTTCGTCAAGCTTCATTGTAATATACTTGATTGTATCAGTATATTGAGGTATCAAAACGTGCTCAAGAGCATTAACTCTTCTGCGCGTTTTTTCTATTTCTGCCGACATCATCTGGCACGACTTTTCAATCTCAGCAAGCCTTACCATTTTTGAGAAAACAATACCAAGATTTCTTACTGCCTCATCAAGATCTCCCGAGGTATATGCAAATCCGTATGAATAAACATCATTTTCATTCGCGCTTTTCATGGATATATCAAAAACAGGAATATTTACGCTCATAACATTTCTGCTTGAAACATCAAGCGAAAGCTCTTGCTTTGGCATCATCAAAGCAACATCAAGCATCTGTCCCTGCATAACCGATCGGGCAACGGCAATATGCTTATTGGCCTCGGAAATCGCCTCTTCAACCTCACGTCGCAACGCCTTGTTTTCCTTTACCATATCAAGAAAACGCCGCATCAGCTCATCGCGCTTATCCTTAAGAAGCTTATGCCCGCGGCGGGCAGTTACAAGCTTTCTCTTAAGGTTGGTAAGCTCCATACGGGTTGGATTGACATTCATAACTGCCATCTTTTCACCTTCCCGTTCTACTTCTTATCATAGTACATATCAAGGTATTTATCACTGATACGTTTAAGCTCACTTCTGGGAAGGATTCTTAAAAGCTCCCAGCCAATATCAAGGGTTTCTTCAATACTTCTGTCGGTATCATACCCCTGCGAAACATACTTCTTTTCAAACTCATCGGCAAATTTTGCATATTTCTTATCAATTTCGGTAAGTGCAGACTCACCGAGAATTACCATAAGCTCCTTTGCATCCTTACCTCTTGCATAAGCAGAAAACAGCTGGTTCATAGTGTTGGAATGATCTTCTCTTGTCTTGCCTTCACCAATACCCTTATCCTTAAGTCTTGAAAGAGAAGGCAGAACATCTATTGGCGGCATTATACCCTTACGGTACAGGTCACGGGCAAGAATAATCTGTCCCTCTGTAATATAGCCTGTAAGGTCAGGAATGGGGTGAGTCTTATCATCCTCGGGCATTGTCAGAATGGGTATCATTGTGATACTTCCCTTTTTGCCCTGCTGACGGCCTGCTCTTTCATAAATAGAAGCAAGGTCAGTATACATATAGCCGGGATATCCGCGGCGTCCCGGAACCTCCTTACGTGCAGCCGATACTTCACGAAGGGCATCTGCGTAGTTCGTAATATCAGTAAGAATTACAAGAACGTGCATATCCTTTTCAAAGGCAAGATACTCGGCAGCGGTAAGTGCCATTTTTGGCGTTGCAATTCTTTCAATAGCAGGGTCGTTTGCAAGATTTATGAAAAGCACCGTTCTGTCAATAGCTCCCGTCTCTGTAAAAGACTGAACAAAATAGTTAGACTCTTCAAATGTAATACCCATGGCCGCAAATACAACGGCAAACTGCTCATTGGCACCTCTTACTTTTGCCTGCTTTGCAATCTGCGCCGCAAGGTTTGCATGAGGAAGACCGGATGCTGAAAAAATGGGAAGCTTCTGGCCTCTTACAAGTGTATTAAGACCGTCAATGGCAGAAATGCCCGTCTGAATAAATTCCTGCGGATAGTTTCTTGCAGCAGGATTTATCGGGCTGCCGTTTACGTCAAGACGTTTATCCGGAATAATTTCAGGACCGTTATCAATAGGTCTTCCAAGACCATCAAAGACACGGCCAAGCATATCCTCGGAAACGCCCAGTTCCATCTGTCTGCCGAGAAACTTTACTGTGCTGTTTGAAAGATTTATACCTGTCGAGCTTTCAAAAAGCTGAACAAGTGCATTTGTACCGTTAATCTCAAGAACACGGCATCTTCTCTTTTCGCCGCTTTCAAGCTCGATTTCTCCAAGCTCGTTATAGGTAACCCCTTCAACATTTCGTACAAGCATAAGAGGACCCGATACTTCTTCAATTGTTCTGTATTCCTTTGGCATCAGAATTCCTCCTTTACAATTGTAGTCTGCATTTGAGACGCGATTTCAGATTCAATTTTTGAATACTCGGTTTTTATATCCTTCTCTTCAACATATTTGAATCTGCCAATCTGTTCTCTTACGGCAAGTGATGCAATTTTTTCTATATCTCCGCCGACCTCAAGAACAGCCGCTGCTTCATCATAATACTTCAAAATAAGGCGCATCATAAGAAGCTGCTTTTCAAGGCTTGTATACGTATCAACCTCGTGGAAAGCAAGCTGATGCAAAAAGTCCTCACGAATAGAACGCGCTGTTTCCATTTTAAGTCTGTCAGAAGCGGAGAGTGCGTCCATACCTACAAGCTTTACAATTTCATCAAGCTCTGCCTCATCCTGAAGAATACTCATCATTCTTCCTCTGAGCACCATCCAATCCTCGGACACATTCTGCTTAAACCAATCTTCAAGCAGGTCAAGGTAAAGAGAATAGCTTGTCAGCCAGTTTATTGCAGGGAAATGACGTTTATACGCAAGACTTGAATCAAGTCCCCAGAAAACCTTTACAATTCTGAGTGTGGCCTGAGAAACAGGCTCGGAAATATCACCGCCGGGAGGAGATACGGCACCGATAACCGAAAGAGCACCTTCCCTACCGTCACTGCCAAGAGATATAACACGTCCTGCTCTTTCATAGAACTGAGCAAGGCGGCTGCCGAGATATGCCGGGTATCCTTCTTCACCGGGCATTTCTTCAAGTCTTCCCGACATTTCACGAAGAGCCTCTGCCCAACGGCTCGTAGAATCTGCCATAAGCGCAACAGAGTAACCCATATCTCTGAAATATTCAGCAATTGTAATACCTGTATAAATAGAAGCCTCACGTGCCGCAACAGGCATATCCGAGGTGTTTGCAATGAGAACCGTTCGCTCCATAAGAGACTTTCCCGTATTCGGGTCAATGAGTTCGGGGAACTCATTAAGAACGTCTGTCATTTCATTTCCGCGCTCACCGCAGCCAATGTAAACAACAATATCTGCTTCCGCCCATTTTGCAAGCTGGTGCTGTGTTACTGTCTTTCCGCTTCCGAAGGGACCGGGAATTGCCGCAACACCGCCCTTTGCGATGGGGAACATGGTATCAACAACTCGCTGACCTGTAATAAGAGGCTTATCGGGAGAAAGCTTCTTGGAATAGGGTCTTCCCTTTCGTACAGGCCACTTCTGCATAAGGGTCATATCATATTCACCCTTTTGCGTCTTAATTTTACATACTACATCATTAACATGGTATTCGCCTTCATTAATTGAGAGAATTTCGCCCTCAACGCCAAAGGGAACCATGATTTTATGCAGAACTACATCCGTCTCCTTAACAGTACCGATAACATCACCCGTTGTAACCTTATCACCGGCTTTAAGAATGGGTTTAAAGCCCCAAACAGGCTCTCTTTTCAACGATGCAACATCAACGCCTCTTGCTATATTGTTGCCTGATACTCTCATAATATCGTCGAGAGGTCTCTGTATGCCGTCAAAAATACTTCCTATAAGACCGGGACCCAGTTCTACACTCATGGGCTCTCCCGTTGATTCAACGGGTTCTCCTGTGCCAAGACCGCTTGTTTCTTCATATACCTGAACAGACGCCCTGTCACCGTGCATTTCAATTATTTCACCAATCAGGCGCTTATCGCTTACTCTTACAACGTCGAACATATTCGCGTCTCTCATTCCTTCGGCGATAACAAGCGGACCTGACACCTTTAATATTTTTCCGATTGCCATTTATATACCTCACATAGTATTTTAAGATATGATATCGGAGCCTACCGCCTTTTCAACGGACAGGCTTACGTTTTTCATTCCCACACCCGTGTTTCCGCTGACTCCGGGTATCGGAATAATAGCAGGAAGAGGAAGGTCACGGTAATACTCAACCTCATCTGTGAGAAGCTCATATAAAGCCTCGGTCACATAGATAACACCGTAACCGCTTTTAGCAAGCTCTCTTACCGTTTTTGATGCATCTGCCTCATTATCACATGGGAAAATTCCAAGACCAAGGGACGCAAAGCCGTAAATGCTGTCTCTGTCGCCGACAACCGCAATTTTATACATATAGCTCACGCACCCTTTCTCTGATTGCATCATTATCTATGCCGTTCTTTTTGCATGACAGAATAATGCGTACGGTTTTAATCTCGCTGTCGCAGGCAAAATAATATGCTACAAGAGGAGAGATTCCAAGGCACATATATTTTGCATTTTTAACGCTGTCAAGAAGAACGCCGTCAATCTCTTTTTCAAAGGCAGCATACGATTTGACCATCGCTTTTGCAACGCCGTCAAAGCCTGCTCTCGACACAAGACGCACAAGCGACTCTTTGCCGTTAAGTGCTGCTTCTGCAAGCTCTTTTACACTAAAATACTTACATTCAGCAAAGGCATTAAGCATAAACTCCAAATCCTTTGCGGTATTTAATGCACGAAGAGCAATTTTGACATTGGTAAGTGCTGTCATTTTCTCACAAAGCTCAATTACAAAGCTATCGCTTGTTTCCTTAGCCATCGAAAGTGAAGCCTCAAGACAAGCCTTATCAAGATAAACCTCTGTAAGCTGACCATCCATTGTACGTGCAAGAATATCAAAAGCTTTTATAACGGCAGCACCTATATTCTCGGGCAGCAAGTCATATTCCTTTTGAGTTAAAGACCTTACAAGAATATCCTTTTCAACAACACTTGGACTCAGCAAAAGCTGTGACACATCAGTTCCCGTAACAATTCCCTTTAAAACCGCCTTAATATTATGAAAGTCATTTTTTACAATTAAAAAGTCAAGGCACTTTCTATCGGGAGCTGCCTCATAAATAAGCTCAAAAGCAGCCTTTAGTTTTTCTGACAATATCGTCTCTGCATCATTCTTTTCAAAATCCGCATACGAAGCATCGAAAAATACTTTAATAGTTTCTTTATAATCAGCTGCATTGATAGCATTTTCGACAACAGATTTCTGCAAAAGCTTATTTTCGTTTGCACGAATCTTTGCAACAGCAAAGGCAAATTCGGTGTCCTTCATTCAAACACCCCCTAAGCAAACAGTAGCTTTGAAATTTCATCTTTTATGTCATCAGCGTTTTCATCAATCAAAGACGAGAAAGTGCAATCAACCTTGATTTCGGAATACTCAAGAACAAATCCGCCATCGGTGTTGAGAAAAGCCTCGGACAAAACAAGCTCTTTTCCTTCTCCGAGCTTTTTATTAATGCCGTCAAGAAAATCAGCAGGCAGTCTTTTATTGTCCTTTTCAGAAAGAACAATTTTACCCTTTCCCATAATAGCATTTTTCAACACAAGCTTTTCAAGGTTAGAAAAATACACTCCCGGCTCGGCATTACAAAGGCTGTTATAAGCCTCTTTCATAATATCCGAAACAATCCTTCCTTTTTCCAAAAGCAAAACTCTTTTATATTCAAGGTCAGCCGTACTTTTAGCTTTAGACATAATTACAGAAATCTTTTCATCTGTATCGGCTTTTATTTTGTTGCAGACAATTTCAAGTTCAGCCTTTGCGTTTTCTTTAATCTCTTTTGCCTTCTTTTCGGCAGATTCAATTACGCTGAGGCACTCAGACTCATTCTGCAATTTGATTTTCTCAATTATATTATTAAGTCCATCCATCAGGCACACCTTACTTTAAACCGTTAAGAACAAGAATTGAAACAAGAAGAGCAAGAATAGCATATGTTTCAACCATCGCCGCCATAGTAATAGCTTTACCGTTCTGGCTGGGATTCTTTGCAACAATACCAACACCGGCAACTGCTGCTCTTGCCTGTGCAACAGCAGAGAAATAACCGACAATCATAATAGGAAGGCATGCACAGAAATATGCAACACCCTGAGCAAAGGAAATTGCCGCAGGTGTTCCGCCAAGCACGCCAAGCTGGCTGAGAGCAAGAACTGCTGTAAGAAGACCGTAAAGACCCTGTGTACCGGGAAGAAGCTGAAGAATAAGAACCTTACTGAACTTTGAAGGATCCTCGGATACAACGCCCGCTGCAGCCTCACCAACCATACCAACAGCCTTAGCTGAACCTATACCTGACACAAGAGCCGCAAGAACTGCGCCTACCACCGCTATAACAATACCAAATTCATTCATTTTCATTTTCCTCCTTAAGTTTGAAATATTTTGTGTTAAATTTAAAGGGCTGAAAAGCTCTGCCGCCACCCTCATAAAACTTTGAAAACAGCTCAACAAATTGAAGTCTGTTTGTATGAACATACGCACCGAGTACGTTAATCGCCATATTAAGCGAGTGTCCAACTATGAATACAACAATGAAAACAACCGCCTTCATTATCTTATTCTCAGGCATTACCGCCAGCATATTTACAACCGACGCTATGCTTCCCGTCGCAAGTCCTAAAGCAAGAAGTCTCGAATAAGACAATATATCCGAAAGATATCCCGAGGCTATATTATATAGTCCATAGAGACCTCCACCGAGTCTTGCAAAAATGTTCTTGGATGTTCTGGAGCTTGTGAGCACTATAAGAACAACGCCCGCTATAAGCAGATAGACCGCTATATCCTTGATTACCTTTGGAACATCTGTAAGTATACCACCTGCAAGCGGTGCCGCACCGAGAACGGTAAGCATTATGGGAATGGTATCAAATATCGCCGATACCTTATCCCCTGCTTTCCATTTCATATAGCCAAATACGATAAGACCAAGAAACAAATGGCATATGCCGATCACAAACGAGAAAAGCAGAAGTGTAATCGGATCATTGATGGGCTCAAACCACAGTGCCACACTCGGCGGATTCGGTATACCCAGAAAATTCTTGCACACAACGGGTATCACATCACCAAACCAGCTGCCGAAAAGAGCACCCCATATTACAGTTGAAATACCGCTGTAAAAGAACATCTTCATGGTTTTACGCATACTGCCTTCAACATTGGTCTTCCACAGAATAAGTGCCGTACCGATTGTCATAATCAAGCCGTATCCGGCATCTGACAGCATCATGCCAAAGAGAAGATAGTAAAAGAACGCCATAACGGGTGACGGGTCAATATCATCTTTTCCCGGTGTCGCATACATTTCAACTATTCCCTCTACCGGCTCCGAGAAGGAAGAATTTGACAAAAGCACAGGGATATCATCATCCTCAGAAGGCTCTGTGAATACAATAGCACCTCCGTTATCCTTTATCACCTTATCAAGTTTTTTAGACTGTCTTTCAGGCACATAACCGCAAATATACATCGCTTTATCAGTAAATGCAACGTCGGATAGAGCTGCGTATTCATCTCTTTTAACAGTAAGACAGTCATAGGCAAATGACAATTCATCGAGGAAGCTTCCAAAGTCTTTTAGCTTATCGTCAGCGTCCTTTAACGTCTTTTGCGCCGTCTCCATCGCACTCTTAACAGCCTCAATCTTTTCGCGAACACCCAGATTGTTATCTTCCTGTTGCAAAATAAAGCCTATACTTCTTAAAAAGCTCACTATATCCTTTTCACAGGATTTATGACACACAACGCATATCGCCGTTATCTCTTTTGACGAGGATACAATTTCAATTTCATAATCCTTAACGTCACAAAGTTCATTTGCAAAAAGCTCATTAAGGCTTTCATAGGTATACTGTCTCGGAAGCGTTCCGACAAAGATTACCGAGCTTTCCGTCACGGTTCTGCCGAAAGGCACATCAAGACTCTGCCACACACTAAGCGAGGCAAGTGATGCCTCAAGCCGTACTGTCTCAGCCTTTGCGTCTGAGAGAGTTTTTCTGAGAGAGCATATTTCATATGCCTTCTCAACCAATGAACTGCGAGATTCCGACTTAGAGCTGAACTCCGCATCGGTAAGACTCCGTCTGCCCGACAAAAAGCCTCCTGCCGGTTTAAATCCGTATTCCGACAAAACACCCATCGCCCGGCTTACAACATCAATGCTCTTTTCATATCTTGCAACCTCGTCGGATGTAGAGGATATAAAAACTTCATTATTGTTGATTTGTTCAAGCTGGGCAACACCGCATTTTTGGAGCTGTTCAATTAGCTTCTTACTGTTTTGCTGAAGAGTCGCAGCCTCAAATTTCAACATTTTTAGCTTTGACAACTGGTATCACCTCCAATAAATAAAAAACGCACAAAAAAGTGCGCAAAAATCCCTAACCGATTATTTTGTTGATGACAACATCAACGCAAGCCGTCTTCTTCGAAGCCATCTCATCCCTCATTATCGAAGCGTCTTTTACAGCAAGAGACTTCTTTTCATCAATTATTCCGAGTGCTTCATTATTACTTTCAGCAATTCTGTTATCGCTTTCATCAAAAGCTGCTTTCTTTGCACAATCCAGAGATGCCTTCGCTTCTTCTTCGGCATTCTTTACAATCAAAGAAGCCTTTTCCGTTGCAGCAGAAAGCTTTGTCGATGCTTCTTTTTCAGCTTCCAGAATCTTTTGGAGCATATCCGATGCCACTTACATCCCTCCCGTATAAACGTTACTATTATTATACAATTTTTTAAACAAACAATTGTTAATTCAATGTAAATAGCTTAAAATATTTTTTAATTTATTTGCAAAAAACAAAACAATATGATAGAATACGTTAGAAGGAAGTGTAGTTGATGAAAACGTGTTATATTTTTGCTGCCGGCGACTTTAGGGGAAGCTTTCGAAAAAAAGCAAACGATCTTGTAATAGCCGCAGATGCAGGATACCGGCATCTCGAAGAAATGGGCATTTATCCCGATGTTCTTCTGGGAGATTTTGACACAATCGGAGAAATGCCAAAGGTTTCCGACACTATAAGCTTTTCACCCGTAAAGGACTTTACTGATACAGAGCTGTCAATAATGGAAGGAATTAAACGCGGTTTTCACAAATTCACTATTTGCGGAGCCATTGGCGGAAAGCGGTTTGAGCATACAATTGCAAATCTTTCTCTTGCAGCAGCATACGCTCAGAAAGGCTACGATATAACTCTGACTGACGGGAATTATGTTGTAATAGCTCTTCACAATAATTCTTATCGCTTTACAGGCAAGGAGAACGGCTTTATATCCGCATTTTGTCTATCGGGCAAAGCAGAAGGTGTCAACATAAACGGTCTCAAATACACATTAACCGACGGCACGCTTGACTCGGAGAATCCCTCGCTTTGTGTAAGCAACGAATTTATTGGTGCTCCTGCTGAAATTTCAGTTAAAAACGGTACTATTCTTATCATCTGGCAATCTTCGGAGGAATATTTAAATGAAGCTTAAATACTATGGTACAGCGGCAGCTGAGGGTATACCTGCGCTTTACTGCAGCTGCGATGTCTGCAAATACTCAAAAAAAGCGGGTGGAAGAAATATAAGAACACGCTCGCAGGCTCTCTTAAATGACAGCCTTCTTATTGATATCTGCCCGGACACTCTTTATCACTATCATGTTTTAGGACTGCCCTTGGAAAAAATAGAGTATGCACTCATTACACACAAGCACGCCGACCATCTTGACACCCCCACAATCACTATGCGTTCTAAAGGCTTTGTTACTCATGACCTGCCAAGACTGAACATTTATGGCTCCATGCCTACAATAGACCTAATATTCGACGAGCTCAGGAAAAATGGCAGAAACAACGATGAGAGATGGAATCTATACGAAATTGCACCATTTGAAACCAAAACAATAGACAGCTTCTGTGTGACACCCTACAAAGCAAATCACGCTTTCAATACATACCCTTACATTTATGACATTTCAGACGGAGAGAAAAGAATGCTTTACGCCCACGACTCAGGCTTCTTTTTAGATGAGACGTGGCATTACTTAGAAAACTTCACCCCGTTTTTCAATCTCGTATCGCTTGATTGCACCATGGGAATTGCCGACAGTGCAGGGCATTTTCACATGAATATTCCTGACTGTGAAAGGGTAAAAAGCCGCCTTATTGATATAGGTTGTGCCGACAAAGACACCATTTTTGTACTCAACCATTTTTCCCACAACGGGCACGTTTCATATGATGCTCTTTCAGAAATTGCAGACAGCAAAGGTTTTACCGTATCCTATGACGGATTGGAAATCATATTTTAAAGTCAAATCCCTTGTACCGATTGATACAAGGGATTACATTTTACATTATAACTTCAACAAGCTTATTTAGTGCCGGAGTAATAATCGGAGCTACAAGCATTGCGGGAAGATAATTTGCAACCTTGATTTTCGAAACACCGATAATATTAAGTCCAAGACCGATAATCAAAACCGATCCCGCACAAATCATTTCATTTTGAAGCGGTTGGGTAAGAACGGGACCTGCAAGCTGAGCGAGAAGAACAAGACCTCCTTGGAACAAGAGAACAAAAACGGCAGACAAGAGCACGCTATATCCAAATGTTGCAGCAAGAGCCATCGAAGAAACGAGATCAAGAATAGATTTCGTAATAAGCAAAGTGTTATCACCGCTGACACCTGCCTGAATGGAGCCGACAAGAGTCATGGAGCCAACGCAGAAAATAAGGCATGCCGTTACAAATCCCTGTGAAGCATTGGAATTATTGCCATTCTTATCAACTCTTGAGGTTACAAAATCAGAAAGCTTATTGATTTTTCCGTCAATGTCAAGAATAAAGCCAATAACGGCTCCGATTGCCATTGAAAGAATAAGCACAAGCTGATTCTCACCCACCAAAGCACCGCTTATACCTATATAGAGTGTACAAAGACCAATTCCTACCATAATACCGTCTGTTACTTTTTCGGGAATGAGATTTTTGAATACCATTCCTACAATGCTGCCGATAATAACGGTTATGCAATTAACAATTACGCCAAACATGTACAGCCTCCGACAAAAAAATTCATTTGATTATAACATAAAACAAAATTTTAGTCAATATTTTATCAAAGATATAACAAAAGTTATTGCAATACCAAAACAATTGATGTATAATTAAATAAAGATTATGATTTGGAGAATAATATAATGAAGACAAAAGTATGCTTCAAAAAGCTTGACAATCGAGCAACGGTTCCGACCTATGGTTCAGAATTTTCCGCAGGTGCCGATTTATATGCCGTCTGTGACAATGACATTATCATTGAGCCCGGCAAAACGGTACTGATTCACACAGGACTCGCCATGGAAATACCCGTGGGCTTTGGCGGATTTGTATTTGCAAGAAGCGGACTTGCATCAAAGAAAGGACTTGCACCCGCCAACAAAGTTGGTGTTGTTGATGCCGATTACAGAGGCGAAATCATGGTGGCTCTTCACAATCATTCTCAAATTGCTGCAACTGTTTCTCACGGCGAAAGAATAGCCCAGCTTGTTATTATGCCCTTTATTGCGGCAGAATTTATCGAGTGCGACGAGCTTTCGGAAACTGTTCGCGGCGAAGGCGGTTTTGGCTCAACAGGAACAAAATAATTTAAATAGAACGGAGGAAATCAAATGAAAAAGATTATCTGCAAAAAGGAATACGACACAGAGGTTGCTACGATTGTAAAGAAGGTTACATTCGGCAATTTCGGTGAAGCTGACGGATATGAGGAAATTCTTTTCCAGACCCCCGAAGGACTTTACTTTGTTTATGTAAACGGTGGTCCTGAATCAATTCATCCCGAGGAAGACATTTCAAGAATATCCAAGGCAAAAGCCGAACAGTGGATTGAAGAACACGTTTAATTATCCGCATTAAGGCATTTCAAGACAGAAGGTTTCCCCTTCTGTCTTTTATTATTCAAAAAATAAAAGAGGTACGTGCCGTACAGCGTACCTCTCCATTTTTAATTGAAATTCAATTGAGTGTGAGACTCAGATTAGTTCTTCTTCTTCTTGAGAACTACTGCGAGAACTACAACAACTACTACAACGATTGCAATGATAGCAATGATGAGGCCGATGTTGGAGCCGCCTTCTGTAGCAGGAGCTTCGTCAACTGCAGGAGCTTCGTCTTCAACGGGAGCTTCTTCAACTACAGGTTCTTCAGCTTCATCACCCATCATTTCGATGTAAGCTTCAATTGTATCAACTGCGCCGGTAGCAGCGTTCTTAGCAGCAACAGCCTTTTCCTGTGCAGCAGCAACAGCAGCTTCATCAGCAGCAGCAATAATATCAGCGTCAGCAGCTTCAGCTTCAACGATAGCAGCTTCGATAGCAGCGATAGCGTCGAGAACTTCAGCATCATCCATATCACCTGCAAGTTCCTTAGCATCTTCAAGAGCAGACTTTGCATCTTCAAGAGACTCAGCAACTACATCAGCAGCAGCCTTCTTGGACTGTTCAAATGCCTTAGAAGCGATTTCTTCTTCTGTAAGAGCAGCACCTTCAGTAACCTTTACTGTGTACTTCCAGTTGGATTCGAGACCGAGGCATGTACCTGTAACAACAACATAAGCAGTACCGTCAGCAAATACAGCATCGCTTGCAGCGAGTGTCTTGTCAGCGGGAACTTCATATGTTTCACCGTTGTGATCGTATGTAATCATGAACTGACCGAGTTCATACTTTACAGACATCTTGAGAACATCGCCAGCCTTGAAGCCGAAGATGTTGGGGTTGATTTCTGTTGAGCCGGTACCGCTGAATGCTGTAACGCCTTCATAGAATTCAACGTTAGGTCTGTTGAATCTGATAAGGGGAATATAACCGGGGTTACCGGGGACATCGCCTGTGTTGAATACCTTAGGCTGAGCCATGAGGTGGAGACCGAACCAGCAGTCAGAACCGGATGTAACAGCAGGTACTTCGTCAAATGCGATTTCAACTACGAGACCGTTAAGGCCAACCTTTTCAGCAGTTGCAACACCGCCGAAGTTTTCGTCGCCCTTAGGATCCTTATAATAACCGGCCTGTTCAACTGTAACAGAACCGTCATCATTAACTGTCATTGTGTTAGGTGCCTTACCTTCATTTACTGCTTCAGAGTAGCTTGCGCCGCTGTAAAGGTCATAACCTGCACCTGCAACGAAGTCAACAGCAGATGCTGTAACTGCAACAGAAGCAACGAGCATGATTGCTACGAGAGCAAGAGATAAAAACTTCTTCATAATCAGTATTGTATCAATTCAGATGAACTGATACGTTCCTCCTTTACGAAATTAGTATTTTGTTTTTTCGTCTTAATAATATGTTATGCATCAATGCTTTACGTACGGCAAGCACCTCTGCTATATTATTACAAATTCAAATCCTATCTGTACTCGATAAGATTTTTAAAAAATTCGGCATTTCCTTTATAATACTCATCACCAAACCTTTTGTTTTTTTCAACAATACAGATGATGTATTCTCTCGGGAAATGTCCGAGCTTGGTAGTATTATAAGCAATCAAATCACCTATAACCATACCTTTTCCCTGAACTGAGTTTTCGGGAGTATATCCGAGAACATCTTCAAGGCTTGCCATATACGGCGTGTTGCCGCTGAAAAATCCCGGCTCCATTATATATACCACACATTCACCCATGGCAAGCTCCATATTGAATCGCTGAACCTCTGTCATTTGCGACTGCGGGTCATATACATACTTTTTGCCGTTTGCACTCTCTGTCATAACAAAAGAGTCAGATTTCAGGTCTACAACCACCCTGCCGTCTCCGTTATAATCGGATGCAAACTTTTCTGCAAGATCGGCTCTGAATTCCTCGGCAGCCTTTGCAGAAATCCCCGAGCTTCCTACTGAGTATATAAATACATCGGGTTCTTTTTTTGAAAAGAACTGTACGGTAGCAAAGCTGACAAGAATTATTGCAAATGCACCGATAATTACTGCCGCCTTATTATGGTACCAAAAATTATCAAGCCATTTAAGGAAAGAGTTATTTTCGTAATCCTTCATTTTCTTATTCATCGGTAGGTTTCATTGTGGGGAACAACAAAACGTCTCTGATTGAGAAGGAATCGGTAAGAAGCATTACAAGTCTGTCAATACCGAAACCAAGACCGCCTGTGGGAGGCATACCGTATTCAAGAGCATTGATAAAGTCTTCATCAACTCTTGCGTTTTCTCCACCGGGCTGTGCACGCTTTGCCGCAACCTGCTTTTCAAATCTTTGTCTCTGGTCGATGGGGTCATTAAGCTCAGAGAATGCATTACCCATTTCTCTTGCATAAATGAAATACTCAAATCTTTCGGTAAACGCAGGGTCGCTTGCCTTACGCTTTGCAAGAGGAGAGTTTTCAACCGGGTAATCATAGATAAATGTAGGCTGGATGAGATTTTCTTCAACATATGCATCAAAAAATTCTACAAGTACAGCACCCTTTGTGGCATCCTTTTCTACCTCAACGTGCTTTTCCTCAGCAGCCTTTCTTGCATCCTCGTCTGTCTTCCAGTCATAATAGTCAACACCCGCATACTTCTTAACTGCCTCTGCCATTGTAAGTCTCTGCCAGGGTGAGCCCATATTGATTTCAACGCCCTGATATGTGATAACATCGCTGCCGCAAATCTTCTTTGTAAGAGTTGAATAAAGCTCTTCAACAAGATCCATAAGCTGATGATAGTCGATATAAGCCTCATAAAGCTCAATCGAAGTAAATTCAGGATTGTGACTGGGATCCATACCTTCATTTCTGAAAATACGACCAACTTCATAAACCTTATCAAACCCGCCGACAATAAGTCTCTTTAAATACAACTCAGTTTCAATTCTCAGATACATATCAATGTCAAGAGTATTGTGATGAGTTACAAAAGGTCTTGCCGATGCTCCTATTTCAAGAGTATGAAGAACGGGAGTATCTACTTCAAGGTATCCCCTGTCATCAAGGAACTTTCTGATTTCCTTTAAGATAAGGCTTCTTTTTACGAAAGTATCCTTAACCTCGGGATTTACGATAAGGTCAACATAACGCTGACGGTATCTTGTTTCCTGATCGCGAAGACCATGGAACTTTTCGGGAAGAACCTTAAGACTCTTGGACAAAAGGACAAGCTCCTTTGCGTGTACTGATATCTCACCCGTCTTTGTCTTAAATACAATGCCCGTAACGCCAACAATATCGCCGATATCAAGCTTTTTGAAGTCGGTATAACTTTCTTCACCGATATCGTCTCTTGCAACATAGCACTGAATTCTTCCCTTGCCGTCCTGAATATTGCAAAAGCTTGCTTTACCCATGACTCTCTTTGACATCATACGGCCGGCAATTACTACCGTCTTATTCTCAAGTGCCTCAAAGCTTTCCTTAATATCGGTCGAATAGTTATCGACGGGATACTTTACAAGCTCATAAGGGTTCTTACCCGCTTCAATGAGGGAAGCAAGCTTATCGCGCCTTACCTGTTCCTGCTCACCGATTTCCTTTTCGGTAGGCACCTTCACTTCATTTACATTTTGATTTTCTGCCAAAATTCACACCGTCCTCGGAAAATTACTTGGAAATTTCAAGAACCTTCATAACGGTTTCTCCACCCGGAGTCTCTGCCTTAACAATCTCTCCTATTACAGCACCGATTAAGGCTCTGCCGATAGGTGATTCATCTGAAATCTTGAACTCCATGGGATTGGATTCGCTTGAGCCTACAATTGTATACTCAACTTCTTCGCCGAAGGTTTCATCCATTACCTTTACTCTGTTTCCAACATCAACAGCATCTGTTTTGATGTTGCTTTCATCTATAACCTTTACGTTTTTGAGCATAGACTCGATTTCGGCGATTCTTGCCTCTACAAGTCCCTGCTCGTTTTTTGCCTCGTCATATTCGCTGTTTTCGGAAAGGTCACCGAATGCTCTTGCAGTTTTTATAGCCTCGGCAACTTCTTTACGCTTGGTAGTTTTAAGGTATTCGAGTTCTTCCTGAAGTTTTTTGAGACCTTCACTCGATACCGTTGTTTGTTTAGCCAACGTTCTCATTTCCTTTCAGAATTATTTTCATTTTATCATAGTAATTATATTAGATTTTACTCTTTTTGTCAACCGTATTTTCAAATTGTTTACTTACTATTTCGATTTGTTTTAATTGACAAACATCACATACTAAAACTCCCTGACAGCCGAATGCCGGCCATCAGGGCAATTCTTAAATCATCATTTTGCTTTTGACTCACAGTACATACATCTATATACGCGTTTTTCCCTATCTGTGAGCTTAAACATATGAACAAGCTCCTGCTCTGTTGATGTAATACATCTTGGATTCTTACACTTTATTACTCCCTTAACAAGTTCGGGGGGCTCAAGGTGCGTTCTCTTTACAACCTTGCCGTCTTTAACTACATTTACCGTGATACCCGGGTCAATATATCCGAGTACATCGAGGTCAAGATTAATTTCCTCTGCAATCTTTATTATGTCCTTTTTGCCCATTTTGACGCTTGTTGCATTCATAATGAGAGCAACCTGACTTTTAATTTCTGAAAGACCGAGGATATTATAAAGCTCTATTCCCCTGCCGGGCTTAATATGGTCAAGAACAATACCGTTATCAATAGGAGACAATATCATTTATTCCACCTCCAGCAGCTTCATAATAAGCGCCATTCTGACATATTTGCCGTTGAGCACCTGATCAAAGTAGCAGGCTCTCGGGTCATCGTCAACAGCAACCGAGATTTCATTTACCCTTGGAAGAGGATGAAGTATACACAAATCCTCCTTTGCGCCAAGCAATTTTTCGGGCGTGAGAATATAGCAGTCCTTCAAACGAAGATAGTCAGCCTCGTTGAAGAATCTTTCTCTCTGAACTCTTGTCATATAAAGTATATCAAGCTCACCCATCACATCATCAAGACTTGTTGCTTCAACGAACTCAATGTTCTTCTTTTTGAGCACTTCGTCCTTAACATATTCAGGCACTCCAAGCTCCTCGGGAGAAATAAGCACCATCTTTACATTTTCATATCTCGAAAGTGCACCGATAAGAGAGTGAACCGTTCTTCCAAATTTCAGGTCACCGCAAAATCCGATTGTAAAATTATCAAGTCTGCCCTTTTTGCGTTTGATTGTCAGAAGGTCAGTAAGTGTCTGTGTGGGGTGATTGTGTCCGCCGTCGCCGGCGTTGATTATCGGAACACGGCTTTTGAGTGTTGCAACATATGGTGCGCCCTCTTTTGGATGACGCATAGCTATAATATCAGCATAGCAGCTGACTGTTCTTATGGTGTCAGAGACACTCTCTCCCTTTGCCGAGGATGAGCTCTGCGCTTCTGAAAAACCAAGAACATTTCCCCCAAGCTCATACATCGCCGCCTCAAAAGACAAACGAGTACGTGTTGACGGCTCAAAAAAGAGTGTTGCAAGCTTTTTTCCGTGACACTTTTCGCTATACTTCAAAGGATTTTCAATTATATCATTTGCTTTTTCAAGCAGTTCGTCAATTTCGTCTGTTGTTAGCTCAAGAATATCAATAAGGCTTCTCATAGCTGTATCCTTTCTTATTTGCCAATCCAGCTTTCATCACTGGGATTATCACGGAACTTCTTAAGTCTTTCAATATCTTCTTTTGCGATATAGTTCATTTCGGCAGCCACTTCAGCTATAACATCAAAGTTTGTAAGGCTGATATTCTTAACTTCCGCCTGTGCAAGTCTTTCGATGCCCTTCTTCATTCCATATGTAAATATGCTTACAATACCAAGCACCTCAGCACCCGCTTCTCTGAGTGCATCAACAACCTCTATAACGCTGCCGCCTGTGGAAATAAGGTCTTCAATTACTACTACCTTCTGTCCCTTTTCAAGCTTGCCCTCAATTCTATTCTGTCTGCCGTGGTCCTTATTTCCGCTTCTTACGTAACCCATAGGCATATCAATAAGACTTGCCGCGATTGCCGCGTGAGCAATACCTGCCGTTGATGTACCCATAAGCACCTCTGCCTCGGGAAATTCCTTTTTAACTGTATCGGCAATTGCCTGTTCGACAATCACACGTGCTTTGGGAGCTGTAAGAATAAGTCTGTTATCGCAATAAACGGGGCTCTTAATACCGCTTGCCCATGTAAAGGGCTCGTCGGGTCTGAAAAATACCGCTTTAATTTCAAGCAATGCCTTTGCTACTTCTGTTTTAATATTCATTATTTATACCTCTTTTCAAATTATTTACTTATAAATCAGCCGCAAAACTCAGCAACACATCTTCTGTATGCTGCAACAGGGTCATCTGCAGCAGTAATGGGTCTTCCGACAACAATATAATCCGAACCGATTTTCTTTGCCTCGGCAGGTGTCATTACTCTCTTCTGGTCACCAACATCCCCGTCAGCAAATCTTACGCCCGGAGTCACTGTCAAAAACTTTTCACCGCAGGTATCGTGTACCTTCTGTGCTTCAAGCGGAGAACATACAACACCATCAAGTCCTGCCTTCTTTGCATTTGCAGCATAGTGCATAACAACCTTATCAATCGGCTCATGGATCAGAAGGTCATTTTCCATTCTCTGCTGGTCTGTCGAAGTAAGCTGCGTTACAGCAATGAGAAGAGGGCGTGTACCGTCGGGTCTTGTCAAGCCTTCGAGAGCAGCCTCCATCATTGAAACGGTACCTGCCGCATGAAGATTTGTCATATCAACATCAAGTCGCGAGAGTACATTCATCGACTTTTTTACTGTATTGGGAATATCATGAAGTTTAAGGTCAAGGAATATTTTATGACCCCTTCTCTTAATCTCTCTAACAATTTCAGGTCCTTCAGCATAGAAAAGCTCCATACCTACTTTGAGAAACGGCTTTTCCTCTTTAAACAAATCGAGAAAATCAAAAAGTGCCTCTTTACTTGCAAAATCACAAGCTATAATTACATCCTTACCCATCAGTGTGCTCCTCCTATTATGTCACTTAGATTACTAATACCGTATTTTTCCATGACTCGCGGCAAATTTTCTACAATTTCCTTTGCGCCGTATGGATTAACAAGATTATATGCGCCAACCTCTACCGCCGTCGCACCCGCAAGCATCATTTCAATTACATCCTCTGCGCTTGAAACTCCGCCCATACCGATTATCGGTATTTTTACGGCATCATAAACCTGATATACACATCTCAGTGCTACCGGGAATATGGCACTGCCCGAAAATCCGCCCATCTTATTGGCAATAACGGGCTTTTTGCTTTTCAAGTTTATTCTCATACCGAGAAGCGTATTAATGAGGCTTATTCCGTCAGCTCCCGCCTCTTCTACCGCCTTTGCAATCGAGGCAATATCCGTAACATTTGGCGTAAGCTTAATATACACCGGCTTTGTCGCAACCGCCTTTACCGCCTTCGTAACCTCAAACGCCGCATCTGCATCGGTACCGAAATTCTTACCGCCCTTATGAAGATTTGGACAGCTTATATTGACCTCATGGATACCGACAATATCCTCTTTATCAAGCTTCTCGACAATTTTGACAAACTCCTCGACAGCAAAGCCGCCGATGTTGGCAACAACCTTTTTATTAAAGCACTTGCGAAGCTTCGGAAGCTCCTCTGCTATCACCGCATCAACACCGGGATTTTGCAGTCCTACGGAATTTATCATTCCGTTCGGTGTTTCGGCAATTCTCGGTGTGGGATTACCGAAGCGGCCTTCAAGCGTTGTTCCCTTAAATGAAAATGAACCGAGAATGTTTATATCGTAAAGCTCTGCATATTCATACCCGTAACCAAAAGTACCGCTGGCAGGGATTATCGGGTTATCAAGCTCCCATCCCGAGAGTGTAACTTTAGTGTTTACCATATAATCTCCTCCTTGACAAGAATCGGGCCGTCCTTGCATATTCTCTTGTTACCGTATTTTGTCTTGCACGAGCATCCCATGCATGCACCAAATCCGCAGCCCATTCTTTCTTCAAAGCTGAAAAAGCCGGTTGTCTTTGAAGCATCATACACAGCCTTCAGCATCGGCTCGGGACCGCAGGTACAAACACAATCATATTCAACCAAATCCATAGCGTTTGTGACAAAGCCCTTAATCCCAACACTTCCGTCAACTGTTGTGACATAAGTTTTAATTCCGAGATTTTCAAAATCTTCTTTTGCGAAAACTTCACTTTCTTTATTAAAGCCCATAATCATTGAGACTTCCTTGTCTGCCTCAAGAAGCTTTTTTGCAAGATAGTACATGGGAGGCACACCGACGCCGCCACCTATTAGAAGAACTTTCTTCGGGCAGCTGTCAACATCAAATCCGTTACCGAGGCCTGTCAGCACATCAAGCTCTTTCCCCTTTTCAAGGGTTGACATATACTCTGTTCCCTCTCCAACAACCTTGTATATAATGGTAACTGCCTCATCATCACAGTCAAATACCGAGATAGGGCGTCTGAGATAAAAACCGTCAAGCTTAATATTTATAAACTGTCCCGGCTTTGATATATCCGAAGTGTCGCCCACAAGACGCATCTTATAAACGTCGTTTGTAAGCTTAACATTACAATCAACCGTAAATATTCCCTGTTTCATATTTCCACTCCTTTGTCACAATACACTACCTTGCCGTTATAAACAGTAAGCAGACATTTTCCGTAAAGCTCTTTACCCTCAAAAGGAGTAAAGCGGCCTTTTGAAAGGAATTCTTCGGGGTTTACCGTATAATTTTCATTAACATCAAACAGTGCAAAATCGGCATGTTTTCCAACAGTAATATCATTTCCAATTCCGAATCTTTCTTTTGCATTATCATGCATAAGCTTCATCAAATGCTCCATTGAAATAATTCCTGTTTTAACAAGGTATGTGTACATTACGGCAAAAGATGTTTCGATGCCGACAACACCCATAAGACTCTTTTCAAGTCCCCTCGACTTTTCCTCTGCCGAATGAGGTGCATGGTCAGTAGCTATCATATCAACGGTTCCATCAATAATTCCCTCAATAAGTGCAAGTCTATCCTCTTCGCCTCTTATAGGAGGATTCATTTTAAAACGGGCATTCTCACATAAATCCATATCATTAAAAACAAGATAATGGGGAGCCGTTTCACAGGTAATGGAAATGCCGTTTTTCTTTGCCTGTCTTATCAGTTCAACACTTTCTTTGGCAGATATATGACAAACATGGTATCTGACACCCGTCTGCTTTACAAGCTCAATGTCCCTTTCAATCTGTTTCCACTCACTTTCAGAGCATATACCTCTGTGTCCGTGAATACGTGCATATTCTCCGTCGTGAATATAACCGCCGCAAAGAAGGTCGTTGACCTCACAATGAGCAACAATCATTTTATCAAGCTCTTTGGCACAAAGCATGGCTTGCTCCATCAATTCATCCTTTTGAACACCTCTGCCGTCATCGGAAAAGGCACATATATACTCTGCCATCTCATCAAAAGCCGAAAGCTTTTCGCCTTTTTGCCCTACCGTAATCGAGCCATAGGGATAAACACCTATAAGTGCATCTTTCTCAATAGCATCAAGCTGCACCTTAAGGTTTTCATAGCAATCGGGAACCGGACTCAGGTTTGGCATTGAACAAACATGAGTAAATCCGCCGTGTGCAGCGGCACGTGTACCCGTCTCAATAGTTTCTTTATAAATAAAACCCGGCTCACGCAGATGTACATGAACATCAATGAGTCCGGGAACAAGATAACAGCCCTCTGCATCAACAATGCGACAGCCTTCTTCAACTGATATATTCTCGGAAACAGAGGATATAACGCCATTTTCTACCAAAATATCGCATTTTTCAAAACAAGAATTTCTATAAACAAGCGCATTTTTAACAAGAAAATTCATAACATCCTCCACACTTTTCCTATTTAAAATGAGTATACTACAAAAGAGCCAAAATGTCAATACAGGTTTATTCATACCCGTAAAAAATCCTGCGGGTTATGTCCGCAGGATTTCATACAGCCCATCAAGCGTTTGTTTATCGGGAACATCGTATTTCGCGAAAGGAAACTCAATCCCCATGTTGTCATATTTGACAGAACAAATTTTTCTGAAAGGCAGAAGCTCGACCTTTTCAACACAGCTATACCTGTCTCTCAAATTCCGAAGAAGCCTTGCATTTTGTTCATTATCGTTGAGTGTCGGAACTATCACCTGTCGCAGCCACACAGGAACACCCAAGCTATTGGAAAGCTCCAGAAACTCGAGGGGCACGGATATTGGCATCCCGACATAGCGTCTGTAATCGCCATCGTTTGTAAATTTAATATCAAGAAGCACTCTGTCGGTATATTCAAGAAGTCTTTCCACTTCAATTCCCGTTCTGAAACCCGATGTATCGAGACAGGTGTTTATTCCGCTTTCATGGCAAAGTCTAAACACTTCCGTCACAAACTCAGTCTGAAGCAACGGCTCTCCGCCGGAAACAGTAACACCGCCATCTTTTCCAAAATACTCTTTATACCTTTTTACCTTTTCAACTACTTCATACGGCTCAAACTCATTACCGCCGTTCAAATCCCAGGTATCGGGATTATGGCAATAACCGCATCTGAGGCCGCAGCCCTGCATAAACACGACAAAGCGAACACCCGGTCCGTCAGTTGCACCAAGGCTTTGAAAGGAATGTATTCTCCCCGTCATATTGCCTCATGGAAGGTACGGCTGATTACCTCTCTCTGCTGCTCACGGCTTAGCTTATTGAAGTTCACGGCATATCCCGACACCCTGATAGTAAGGTTAGGATACTTTTCAGGATTGTCGTAAGCATCCATAAGTGTCTCTCTGTTCAGCACATTTACATTTATATGATGCGCCTTTTTTAAGAAATAACCGTCAAGTATCGCGACAAGGTTAGTAACTCTTTCGTCATTGCTCTTTCCGAGTGCCTCGGGTGTGATTGAAAAGGTGTTGGAAATACCGTCGCGGCAGTCATCATACGAAAGCTTTGCAACGGAATTAAGTGATGCAAGAGCACCGTTTTCTTCTCTGTTATGCATGGGGTTGGCACCGGGTGCAAAAGGAGCTGACGCCTTTCTTCCGTCGGGTGTAGCACCTGTATTCTTGCCGTACATGACGTTTGACGTAATAGTAAGAACAGAAAGGGTATGAACGGCGTGTCTATATGTAGGAGTCTTTCTGAGTTCTGTAATAACCCTATGTGTCATATCCTTTGCAATAAGGTCAACTCTGTCATCATCGTTTCCGTATTTCGGAAAATCTCCGACAGTTTCAAAGTCTACAATGTATCCTTCAGAATTCTTTATAGGCTTGACACTTGCATATTTTATGGCAGAAAACGAGTCGGTAACAACAGAAAGACCTGCTATACCAAACGCCATGAGACGTTCAACATTTGTATCATGAAGTGACATCTGAATCTTTTCATAGCAATACTTATCGTGCATATAATGAATGACATTCATGGTGTTTACATACAGCTTCATAAGCCACTCATTATAGATATCAAATCGTTCAAGAACCTCATCATAATCAAGCTTTTCGCCGTCCATTACAGGCATTTGAGGACCAATATGCATACCGCTTGTTGTATCATAGCCGCCATTAATTGCAATAAGCAAAAGCTTTGCAAGATTTGCCCTTGCACCGAAAAACTGCATTTGCTTTCCGATTTTCATGGCAGAAACGCAGCAGGCTATTGCATAGTCATCACCGTAATGAGGGCGCATGACATCATCATTCTCATACTGAATAGAATCTGTATCTTTTGACACCTTAGCACAAAAACGCTTGAAGCTTTCGGGAAGATGCACCGACCAGAGAATGGTGAGATTAGGCTCAGGAGAAGAGCCGAGAGTATAGAGAGTATTAAGAACACGGAAGCTTGTCTTGGTTACAAGTGTTCTACCGTCTTCACCCATGCCTCCGACAGCCTCGGTAATCCACATCGGGTCTCCGCCGAATAGCTCATTATATTCGGGTGTTCTCAGGTGTCTTGCCATTCTGAGCTTCATAACAAAGTCATCCATGAGCTCCTGTGCCTGTTCTTCCGTAAGAATACCGAGCGCAATATCTCTTTCAAAGTAAATATCAAAGAACGTACTTACTCTGCCAAGACTCATCGCTGCACCGTTCTGTTCTTTTATGGCTCCGAGATAGGCAAAGTATGTCCATTGTATTGCTTCCCTTGCGTTCTTGGCAGGCTCTGAAATGTCATAGCCGTACATGGCTGCCATTTCTTTAAGCTTTCCGAGAAAGCTTATCTGCTGGAAAAGCTCCTCATCGAGACGAATTGTATCTGTAAAAAATGCATCGTCTGCAAGGCGCGACTTATCCATTTTCTTTTCCTCAATAAGTCTATCGACACCGTACAGCGCCACACGTCTGTAATCGCCGATAATTCTGCCTCTGCCGTATGCGTCGGGAAGACCTGTTATAACATGGCACTTTCTTGCCGCCCTCATTTCATCGGTATAAGCACGAAAGACGCCGTCGTTATGGGTTGTTCTGTACTTGAACTCATCCTGAATCTTTCTGCTGAGCTCATATCCATAAGCTTCACAAGCCTGCTTTGCCATTCTTATACCGCCAAACGGGCATACTCCGCGCTTCAGGGGGCGGTTGGTCTGAAGACCTACTATAAGCTCATTATCCTTATCGAGATATCCCGGTGAATATGCTGTCAGCGAAGAAACTGTTGCGGTATCAATATCAAGAACGCCCCCATACTGTCTCTCAAGCTCAAAAAGCGATTCAAGCTTTTTCATAAGAGAGCGAGTTCTTTCGGTAGCTCCCACAAGAAATTCTTCATCACCTTCATAAGGCTTATAGTTCTTTTGGATAAAGTCGCGGACATTAATTTCATCTTTCCAAGCACCGTCGACAAATCCGTTCCAGTTAATATGTTTCATATAGTCTTACCTCCTTATGAGATAGTTTAAACAACAAAAAAGGCAATTCAATTCCATAACAGAACGAATTGCCCAGACGGTCGGCTAAAACAATATTACATTCCCTTAGCGTCATGCCGCTTGAATCCGTCAGTCATGTAATATTTACCTTGTATTGACATTATACACAAGATATTGTGGTTTGTCAATTATTATTTTGCCAAAATTTAATTTATTTTGACATAAATATTTGTGCATTATAGCTATTACATATTTGTAATGATTACATATTCAACAAAGCTTTTCGCAAGTTTCCGCAGCATAATCGCCGAGCTTTTTACCTGCAAGAAGTCCTATAAGCTCCTGTCCGCTTGTACTGTAATGGCCGAAAGCTTCAGGATTCATATATTTATCTATATAGAAAATTTCCTCGGTAATTTCCGTAAGCATAATAAAGCCGTCATGCTCCCTGCATACTTCTTTCTGTGCATTGATAATTTCAAAATCGTATTCATCCATTGAAAATCTGCCAACCAAAATATTTCCGAATTTTTCAACGCCCAAATCCTCTTGCAGCGATTCATAAAGAGCAACCATCTGCTTTTTATATTCATCCTTTGATTTTTTTGCAAGTGCATCGCTTTCGCCCTGAAGCCAAACAAAATAGACATGCTCCGGCTGTGTCAGCTCAATTGCTTTTCTTGCCTTTTTACAAAGCATCTCATATCCAAGTGCTCCCCTTTGCCAATAATCAATGGTTGTTCCACCCTTTGCAGCATGAACGGCAATTACATTTCTGCCCGATGCCTTAACATAGCTTTTGCAGAAAAAAGGAACGGGATTTGTTCTTTTTCTCCATGCGCCGAGCAGTGCACAGTTTTGGGTTGTTCCCCAGCCGTCACGGTGTCTCGGCAGAAAGAACTTTCCGTCATTGCTGATGGTTTCACCTGCCGGATGCTTCAAAGGAACGAGCTTATTCTCAAGATATCTGTATTCAAGTGCGCCTTCAACGGGGGCGTTATCCTCGGGCATTCTTTCAGCCTCGCCCTCCATATTACTCTGTCCCGAAAAAATAATAAGGTCTGTTTTTTTCATTATGTTCTCCTATTTAACTCTTACAAAATTTCCAAAGGTATCACTTACAGTCTCAGCAAAAGAAAATGTATTATCATACTTTTTCAGAATGTTCTGAAGCTCTGTTATCTGATGTTTATTTATAACACATATCAAAACGGTTCTTTCATCTCTGTTAAAAGAGCCGATTGCAGAAATTTCGGTTGCACTGTGATGCAGTCCGTTGATTATTTCATCTGTAATTTCAGCCGGGTGCTTTGTGATAATCGTAAATTTAACTGCAGATTTAATTCCTTTAAGCATCCTATCCCCGACAAAGCTTGAAATAAAGCAGTACATGATGCACAGACATATGGGCTTGTAATCATAGATTATACTGCCCGAAGCATCGGTTTTTGCATATACGAAAAAGGAGGCAATTGCAACAATCGCATTAAGAGAAAAAGTAATCCAAAAGAAATTTAAAGCCGCATTCTTCTTACTGATATATTTTGATATAATATCCGTTCCGCCCGTTGATGCCCTGTTCTTAAAGCATATGCCGTAAACTAAACCGCTCAGAGTTCCGCTCAAGATAACGGGATAAATTGTGTCATGGCCGCCGGCATTATACTGAAATGCGGAAAGTCCAATATGCTGCAAATACAGGAAAACCAAGGAATAAACAACGCAAAAGCAAAGTGAACGCGAGGCAAACTGCTTGTTGATGAAAAAAAACGCAAACACGCACAGCGGAATATTAATAATAAGAGACATAAAGCCGATGGAAAATCCGGTCTTATACTGTACCATGGTTGCAATACCGTTAAGTCCCGCCGGAGCAAATCCGTTCTTTACTATAAACAATTGATAAACAAACGCCAAAAGCACCGCCGCAAAAATTATGCTGACATATTCTTTTAAATCTATTAACCGTTTGAAATGATTTTTCATAACAACAACCTCAATATATCTTTATATTTCAAGTCTAACACCAAAAAATCAATTTGTCAATCAGCTGATTTGAAAACACTTTCCATGAAAAGAAAAAGTATTGTTAAAGATTTCAAAAAAATCAAAAAAGCACTTGACAATTTATTTCAGTTGTGCTACAATATCATGCGTTGGGTCGCACCGAGAATATATTTGGAGAGGTGTCCGAGCGGTTTAAGGAGCTGGTCTTGAAAACCAGTGATACTGAAAGGTACCGTGGGTTCGAATCCCACCCTCTCCGCCACCAACTAATTTTATACACTGATTTTCACTATGCAGAAGTACTCAAGTGGTGAAGAGGCGCCCCTGCTAAGGGTGTAGGTCGGGCAACCGGCGCGAGAGTTCAAATCTCTCCTTCTGCGCCAGTTAAAGAGCATTCGTTTGAATGCTCTTTTTCTTTTTCTTTTACATCTATGCAACTTTTACTTCAGAACAGTCTAATATTAAGCATTTATTAACAAAATCATGTTAGACTAACTGTTGAAAGGTTGTGAGTAAATGAAAGCATCATATGACATATACGGAATGAACTGTGCTGCCTGCAGCGCTGCCGTAGAACGCTCTGTTAAAGCCATTGGCATAGACAATGTTTCGGTTAACCTGATTTCGGGTGTAATGAAGGTCGAATATGACGAGGGGTCTGCAACCGACAACGAGATTATAAAAGCTGTGCAAAATGCAGGGTTTGGCATTGAGCACGCAAAGAGTGCTGCTGAAAAAAGACGAATACTTCAGGAAAACAACATTCGCGCCCATAAAAATCTATTCCGTCGTTTAATTGCATCGGTATGCATAATGCTTGTGCTTATGTACATTGCAATGGGACATATGTGGTCTTTGCCTTTTCCCTCTTTTTTGAAAAATCCGTTAATTCTGGCAATAACTCAGTTTTTATTAACTGTTCCGATTATCATTATTAACCGTTCATACTTCACAAACGGCATAAAGCATCTTTTCAAGAGAACACCGAACATGGATTCTCTTATTGCCATCGGCTCTTCTGCTGCAATTATCTACGGTATTTTTGCGATTTTCAAAATTGCTCTCGGCGATGACAGCTACATTCACGATTTATACTTTGAAACTGCCGCCATGATACCCACTCTTGTAACAATAGGCAAATACCTTGAAGGCCGTTCAAGAAGCGGCACATCAAAAGCTCTTGATATGCTGATAGACCTGACTCCGAAAAAGGCACTTATTCTAACACCTGACGGTGAAAAGGAAACAGACATATCACATCTTTCCGAAAAGGATACCGTAATAGTAAAGCCGGGGGCATCCTTTCCCTGTGACGGCACAGTAATATCGGGTGAAAGCTATGTCGATGAATCGAGTCTTACGGGTGAGAGCATTCCTGTTTTCAAAAAAAACGGCGACAAGGTTAATGCGGGAACAATTAACACAAACGGAACGCTTACGATTACCGCCGAGAAGGTGGGCGACGACACAGTAATTTCGGGTATCATAAAGCTTGTTGAAGAAGCCTCAGGCTCAAAGGCACCGATTTCAAGACTTGCTGACAGAATCAGCGCGGTGTTTGTACCGTGTGTTATAGTATTATCAGTCATAACAGCGGTTATCTGGTTAATTTTCGGCGCTGACTTTGAATTTGCCTTTTCAAGAGCTATTTGCGTGCTTGTAATATCCTGCCCCTGTTCTCTCGGTCTTGCGACTCCGATAGCGGTAACTGTCGGAACGGGTGTAGCGGCAAGAGAAGGTATTCTCATCAAAAATGCAGCGACCTTGGAGGAGCTTGGCAGAATTAACACAGTACTTTTTGACAAAACAGGTACTCTTACCGAGGGAAATCCCGTCGTTACTGATATAATCCCGGCTGATGGTCAAATAGAAGACGAATTTCTTAGAATCTGCGCCTCACTGGAAGCCTTATCCGAGCATCCTCTCGGAAAAGCCATTGTTAACGAGGCAAAGCACAGAAAGCTTTCCTTAGATAATGCCGAAAGCTTTGAGGCTATCCCGGGCAAAGGAATGCATGCCATAATGGGAGGAAAAAAGTATTACGGCGGAAGCTTTGCTTTATTCGAAAGCATGGGTACCGGTATTGACAATGATATTATAAGCAAGTACAATGAGCTTTGTGAGTCCGGAAAAACGCCTTTATTCTTTTCCCGAGAGGGACAATATCTCGGCTGTATTGCCGTTTCAGACAGACCAAGAGCTGACAGCAAATCAGCTATTGACAAGCTAAAGGAGTTTGGTATAAAATCAGTTATGATTACCGGTGACAATGAGCTTACGGCAAAAGCAATTGCAGACGAAGTCGGTATAGATGAGGTTTGTGCAAAAGTAAGTCCTTCGGAAAAGGAACAATATGTAAAAAAGTATCAGAATGACACCTCAAAGGTTGCCATGTGCGGTGACGGCATCAATGACTCACCTGCTCTTGCAAGAGCAGATGTGGGTATTTCGGTATCGAAAGGAACGGATACTGCCCTTGAAACAAGCGATGTAATACTCATGCACAACGATGTTTATTCTGTACCAAGAGCAATTGCTCTCAGCAAAAGCACGATTTCAAACATAAAGCTTAGTCTTTTCTGGGCACTGCTTTACAACTGCATCGGCATTCCTGTTGCCGCCGGTGTTCTCTACCCCATGTTCGGAATAACTCTTAGTCCAATGATAGGAGCTGCCGCCATGAGCCTCAGTTCAATCTGCGTTGTCCTTAACGCTTTACGTTTATTGAATTTTTCTTTTAAATAATATACAATTCATTATTTGAGAAAGGATGTTTATAATGACAAAGAAAATTATCACAGTAGAAGGTATGCACTGTATGCATTGTGCATCAAGTGTTGAAAAAGCTGTGGCGTCGCTCGAGGGAGTAAAGGATGCAAAGGTTAATCTCGACAAAAAAACCTGCACCGCAAAGCTCTCAGGTGAAGTAAATGACGAGGCAATAAAGTCTGCAATTAAGGATGCCGGCTTTGAGGTTGTTGATATCACGACAAAAACAGGCTTATTTTAACAATTTTCTGCCAATATTTTCAAAACTATTGAAAATCGACAAAAACCATAGTATAATGTATAAAAGTTTATCGGTACTGTGAGGTTCAATTATGGATTTAATGAAGGAACGCATCTTAAAAGACGGCAGAGTTGCACCCGGCGGAGTGCTTAAAGTTGACAGCTTTTTAAATCATCAGATTGACATTGACTTATACAACGAGATGGGAAAAGAGTTCAAAAGGCTGTTCAGTGATGTCAAGGTTGACAGAATTCTTACAATTGAGGCATCCGGAATCGGTATTGCCTGCATTGCAGCACAGTACTTTGGTGTTCCTGTTGTTTTTGCTAAAAAGGCAAAATCCAGAAATCTCGACGGAGATGTTTACACAAGCACCGTTGAGTCCTTTACATACGGAAAAAAGTACGACATTATGGTTTCTAAAAAGTTCATTAATCCCGAAGAAAATGTTCTTATTATTGACGACTTTCTTGCCAACGGCAAGGCTTGTCTCGGTCTTATCGACATTGTCGAAAAGGCAGGTGCCGTTGTTTCGGGTATCGGCATAGCAATAGAAAAAGGTTTCCAAGACGGAGGCAGGCTCTTGAAAAGCAGAGGCTACAACCTTCACAGTCTTGCAGTTATAAAGTCTATGGACGACAACAGCCTTACGTTTGAAGACTGACAACAGTATTTAAGCGGTATTTTATTATAATTAAAATTTGCCGCATGAAGTTTCATGCGGTTTTTATTTTTTCTAACCGAAAGGAAGTACAGTATGACAAAAAGAGCTTCTTATTACCTTATTAATCAGCCGCACATGGGTGAAAACTGGCATGACGGTGTAAGTTCATCCTGGGACTATGACGGCAGAGGTGCCGCAAAAAAAGATATAGACAGAGGTCCGTACAGCATCAGCAATATTTCCGGTGAATTTCCGACTGCTCTTATCAGAGAGATGCAGGTTGCAAAGGAAGGCGTATTTACGCTTGAAAACAGCGTTGTCTTTACTGAAGGTTTTGACGGATTTATCATGTCACTCTATGATGCAGACGATAATGACTTTATGAGAATTATAACAAAGGACGGATCTTTCCTTGCTCTTGGGGGATGTGATGAATATGTTACTCTTCTCAAGCCCGCAAGCACCCTCGGAAAGCATTGGTTTAACATTACCATTGATTTTGATCAGGAAACAATCACATATTACATCGACTCAATCTGGTGTGCAACCCTTCCCATGCTTGCAAAAAGCTTCAAGTATTTGAAGGTGGGTACTCTCGGCACACACAAGGTCGGAGTAGAAATGTCGGGTCCTGTTGACCTGTATGCAAATTTTGCCCTTCACGACTCTTTCAAGCACTATCCCGAAGGCTCTGTTCCTTTTATGTGGAAAACAGAAGGAGACGTCTGTATCAATGCCGCCGACGAGCTTGTGTTAAAATCCGAAAACGCAAAAGCAGTCGCTTACAAAAAAATTGATTCCCAAAAAGGCAAGCTTCTCCTTGAAACCTATTATTTCAATTACATAAACAACGGAAAAGCCTCCCTCGACATTATGCACGGCAATGAGGTTCTTTTCGGAATATCGACAAAGGGCGGAGATTTATATCTTAACGGCAAAAAGGTAAGATATTTTCTCGACGAAATGTGGTACAGACTCCGCTTTGAAGTTGACACAAAAATCGGAACCGGAAAGTTTTCTGTTAACAACAAGGAACCTTTTGAGTTTAAATTTAACGCCAAAAGTATTGACGGCATAAAATACACTTCAGACGACGGTGCCGAACTGAGGATTGACAACATAAAGTTTGAAAGCATTATTGAATACGAAGACTATTGTCCAAAGCCTATTGTCCCGAAAGGCTATGGCGATTACAACATAGGCATAAATATGTGTTCTCTTTGGAGAACAGGCAACCATATCGGTTGGGACTGTATTACGGCATTTCCCGAAATAAAGCCGGTTCTCGGATACTATGACGAAGGCATTCCCGAGGTTGCAGACTGGGAAATAAAATTTATGGTCGAAAACGGCGTTACTGCACAGTATTACTGCTGGTATTTAGGTCAGTACAGAGACGGTCCAATTAAGAAAACAAGGCTTTCCGATGCACTTGTTGACGGCTTTATGAATGCAAAATACTCAGACATGATGCAATTTGGTATTATTTTTGAAGCAGCTGCAACTCCCGCTTCTCCCGAATCCTTCAAAAAATACATCGTCCCCTACTGGATCGAAAATTTCTTTACCGACAAGCGTTATGCCAGAATCGGTAACAAGGCCGTTATATGCATATATTCACTTGACGGCATAGCCAACCGTTTTGGCGGTGTTGAAAAAGTAAAAGACTGCTTTGATTTTCTCAGAGAGCAGGTTAAAAAGGTAGGTTTTGAGGATCTTATCATATTCACAAACATGGAAATCAACGAAAGAGCGAAAGCAATGGGAGTTGATGCCTGTTATGTATACGGTTGGAATCGCCCCGGTAACAGCTGTGACTATCAGATTCAACAGCAACTCGCCAAAAAATCAAATGAACACATTCTCCCCTTTATTCCCACTGCCAGCACAGGGTATAACAGACTTCCCTGGGACACGGAACGCTCGCCAGTAATTGAACCTTCGGAATTCCGAAGACTTCTTCAGTATTACAAGGATGTTTCTCTTCCCGCCCTTAAAGACCAGCCCGACTGGATGCACAAATTCATAATGCTCTCCAACTGGAACGAATACGGAGAGGGTACATACATTTCCCCCCATGCAGCTCATGGCTTCGGTCATCTTGAGGCTGTCAAAAAAGTATTTACCGACGGTCATGACGAGGGCGTAAAAATTAATTTCAAGCCTACGGCAAACCAATTAAAGAGGCTCTCCACCCTCTATCCTCAGGACAGAAGAACAATAAGATGTCATGATTCGGAAGAAAGATCTAATAATATAACCTCACTTCCCGAAAGCTGTCTTGTGCTAGACATGAATCCGTCTCTTGGAAACTGGGAAACAGACCAGCTTGACATGGTTAAAACTGATGGAACGCTTTTGGGTACTTCAAACAATACCGACGCTAAATTTTCATATGTCGGAAAGCTTGATATCCCCTGCATCACAGCAAACACGTTGAAGATTACACTATATTCATCAGCGTCTGCGTTTTTATGCGTTTACTACACCACAAGTGACAATCCCAAGTGGGGTTCTGCCAACAAATCAGTAATAACAATCTTTGAAGGCAAGCACGAATACATTATACCCCTTACTTCGGGAACGAGAAGAGTGCGTTCCTATGTTGAACCGTCCGAGACATATACCGGAATCATTACCGGCATCAGAATAGACCCTTCAACTACGCCCGGCGTTACAAGCGAGCTATTTGACTGCGGTCTTTACAACGAGAGTGTTGACAAGCACGAGGGTCATCTATTCATTAACGGAAAAGACATTGTTCTTGACAATGATTTTGTTGTGAAGAACGGTCACTTCATGGTTCCCATATTCCCCGAAAGATGCATACTTATGAGTCTCAATGCATTCTACAAGTACAATGCTTCAAGTAAGTTACTTTCTATTTTTGCAAACAACCGTTCAATAGAATTTGAACTTGGTACGAGAAAAGCCAAAATCAACGGTGAAACAGTAAGTCTTGATGTAATCCCCTATTTTTACAACGGTCTTCCCATGGTTCCCATTGATCTGATTTGCGATGTGTTTGGATACAAGTTTGAATTCAAAAACAAAAACATTTTTATAACAACTCCTTTTGACAAATAAGTTATTATTTAAGCCGCGGTCGTATAACCGCGGCTTTCATTATATTTGAAGAATTTCCTTGGCATTAAGGCTGAAAATCTTATGGAGGTCATTGGAATCAAGACCAAGGGACAAAAGCTTTTGTTTTGAGTGATTTACCGTTCCCCAGGGCATATCGCTTCCGAACAAAACATGGTCTATTCCGACATTTTCAATAATCTTCAGTGCAGAATCATTGCCTATTACACCAACCGTATTAATCATTGAGGTATCAACATACATATTTTCATGGCATTTCAGAACCCTTCCCGCCTCATCCCACATATCATATCCGCCCATATGTGCACACACAAAGCGAGTATCGGGAAACATTTCGCAAAGGTCATTAAGTTTTTTGGGGTCTGAGTGATACGGCGGTTTATATGCAACATCAGCACCCGTATGAAGCAGCACTATAAGACCGAGTCTTCCGCATTCTTTATATGTTGCATACATTCTCTCATCCAATATATCAAACCACTGATACTCGGGGTGAAGCTTTATTCCTTTTATGCCTGCATCATTAAGCCGCCCAATTTCATAAAGAGAAGTCCCGCTTCCGGGAAACACAGAGCCAAATGGAACGAAGCTTTTATCCTCAAGCAATGATATCGCAAAATTATTTACGTTTGTCTCCTGTTCGGGTTTTGTAGCAATAGAAAGAACAACGGAAATATCAACTCCGTCTTGGTTCATTTTCTCAATCAAATCCGATGCAGTTCCGGTACCGTAAGGTTTAATATTTCCCTTTTCAGAGAGTGACGATATTGCTCTCTGTGCAATTTTATCGGGAAAAGCATGGGTATGAAAATCAATCAGCATATCTATTTCCTTTCGACAACACTCGAACGGTTATAAAATTTCAAGGTGTCAATGAGTCTTTTACATGAACTGAACACAATTGCAGTATTTGCATTCTTTATGCTCTTATCCTTTATATAAAGGCAATACATATATTTACTGTCTCGCCTGCAGGCAAGCACAAGCTTATCAGCTTTGAGAACGGATTTTTGCAAATCTGACAATAAGTCAACAGGAAAAATTCGTTCGGCATCCGAAACTCTCACCGACAAAAGCTTCTTTCTCCATCTTCTGCCATATATTATCTCAACAGTCATTTCACCTGAAGAAACCGTATACTCAAACTCACGCTTTGTAAGTCTGAACACTACTATTTCAACAAACACAAGCAGTACAAGCCAAATAAAAAAAATCTGAGGTACAAATGAAAGCATTGCAAACAGAAATGCACACAAAATCACACCTAAAATCACAGACACTGTTCTTAATGCAATTATTTTTCCCGAAGCATATCCGTCAACAAGGTATTCACAGTAACCCGGACTGTAAAAATCATCTGAATTAACCCTATCCATATATTTCTCCTATTTTCACAATATATGCTACTTTACAATCTTTTTTTTAACTGGTATTATACAAAAATGAATGTAAATGTTAAAACATTATCAATTTGACTTGAAAAAAAACTTTTAATAATGTATAATCAAAACAAAGTAACACAAAGAAAGGATAGTTGATATGAAGGCAGTAATTACAGTAACAGCAAAGGATGCAAAAGGCATTATTGCCAAGGTTAGCACCAAGATTTTTGAATACGGTGCCAACGTTCTTGACATTTCGCAAAGTCTTGTCGGAGAATATTTCGCCATGATTATGCTTATAGAAATGGACGAAAAAGAAAAGAAATTCCTCGCACTTTCAGATGCTCTTAAAGAGCTTGGAGACAAAGAAAATCTCAAAATTCAGGCAATGCATGAGGATATTTTCAACTCCATGCACAGAATTTAAAAGAGGTCTGCTATATGATTAACACAAAAGATATTTTAGAAACAATAAGCATGATTGAGGAAGAACATCTTGATGTACGTACCATTACTATGGGTATCTCTCTTCTCGATTGTGCCGCAGGTACTGCCAAAGAAACCTGCGAAAACATATACAACAAAATAACAGAATACGCCAAGGATCTTGTCAAAACAGGTGAAGACATTGAAAAGGAATACGGTATTCCCATTATTCACAAGCGTATTTCAATTACTCCGATTTCATTAATCGGCGGTCTTAACACCAAGGACGACTATATTCTTGCGGCAAAAACTCTTGACAGTGCAGCAAAAACCGTAGGAGTAAACTTTCTCGGTGGCTTCTCCGCCCTTGTTCAAAAGGGTTTGACAAACAAGGATCTTGCGTTTTTTGAGGCAGTACCTGAGGCTCTTGCTCAGACTGAGCGCGTATGCTCCTCGGTTAATGTCGGCTCAACGCGCACCGGCATTGATATGGATGCTGTTAACAAGTGCGGTCACATAGTAAAAGAACTTGCTTATCTTACTCGCGACAACTATTCTATCGGTTGTGCAAAATTCGTTGTCTTTGCAAATGTGCCGGAGGACAATCCATTCATGGCGGGTGCCTTTCACGGTATCGGTGAGCCTGAAGTGGAAATTAATGTCGGAGTTTCGGGTCCCGGTGTTGTAAGAGCAGCTATCGAAAAAGCCGGAAACTGCAATCTTTCTGAGCTTGCTGACATCATAAAGAAAACAGCCTTCAAGGTTACACGTATGGGACAGCTTGTTGCCTGTGAAGCATCAAAAAGGCTTGGTGTTCCCTTTGGTATCGTTGACCTCTCTCTTGCCCCGACTCCCGCTGTCGGAGACTCGGTTGCACAGATTTTGGAGGCCATGGGCGTTGAACGTTGCGGTACACATGGAACAACCGCAGCTCTCGCTATGCTGAATGATGCGGTAAAGAAGGGCGGTGCCATGGCTTCCAGCCACGTTGGCGGTCTTTCTGGTGCTTTTATTCCGGTTTCCGAAGATCAGGGCATGATTGATGCAGTAAAGCTTGGCGCGCTTTCAATTGAAAAGCTTGAGGCAATGACCTGCGTATGCTCTGTTGGTCTTGACATGATTGCAATTCCCGGTGATACCCCTGAAGAAACTATCTCGGCTATAATCGCTGACGAGGCAGCTATCGGTATGATTAACAATAAAACAACAGCAGCTCGTCTTATCCCCGCTTACGGCAAGAATGTGGGCGATATGGTTGAGTTCGGCGGTCTTCTCGGATACGCCCCCATTATGCCTGTGAACAAGTTCGGCTCTGAAAAATTTGTTCTTCGCGGTGGCAGAATTCCTGCCCCCATCCATAGCCTAAAGAACTAACTTACTTTTTTCTTTACTAAAAAGAAAAAAGTAAGCAAAAAAGAAAAGAACTTAGCACCTTTTCGCCTTTACAATAAAACACATCACAGTTGCTCAAGTTTTGCCAATCCCTTGCACCAAACAACGGCGCAAGGGATTTTTAATACCTTAGTTATTTCTCTTTACTGAAAAGAAAAAAGTAAGCAAAAAAGAAAAGAACTTAGCACCTTTTCGCATTTATGATATAACACATCACAGTTGCTCGAGTTTTGCCAATCCTTTGCACCAAACGACGGCGCAAGGGGTTTTGACTTTCATTGTATATCATAGTTAACATATATTTCTTATTGTCAACAAACACCTATACTGATATAATAATATAGACATTATGATTTTGCTTTCGAGTACGAAAGGAGAATACATATGCAAATATTGACAAAGGACTTATTAGATTTGAGCAAAACCATCGGAGGGTCTTATCTTAATGGCTTCGACAATCCATGGAAAGCTCTTCGTGGAATTAATGATTACATAATACAACTTGGAAACACATTATCGAAGCAGAACTTCACTCTTGTCTCGGAAAACATATGGATTTCAAAAAATGCCGACATTTCAAAAAGTGCCTCCATCACAGGTCCCTGTATCATTGACGAAGGTGCTGAAATCCGTCACTGTGCTTTTATCAGAGGCAGTGTTATAATTGGTAAAGGCACAGTCATCGGCAACTCAACCGAGCTTAAAAACTGCATTTTGTTTGACGGTGTTCAAGTACCTCATTTCAATTACATCGGCGACAGTATTCTTGGTTACAAGTCACATTTTGGTGCAGGTTCTGTTACAAGTAATGTTAAGAGCGACAAAAGCCTTATATCAATCAGAACGGAAAACGAGGTTATCAAAACCGAGCAAAAAAAGTTTGGTGCCATAGTAGGTGATTTTTGTGAAATCGGATGCAACAGTGTGCTTTGCCCGGGAACAATTCTCGGCAGAAATGTAACAATATATCCCTCAAGCATGGTCAGAGGATATATTCATGAAAACTCGATTTACAAAAGCAGTAACGCCATAGTTACAAAGCAATGAAAGAGCCCCGATGTCAACAGGCATCGGGGCACGACTATAAACATTGAGCTGAATACAAATAACTATATGTACAGATTACTGCTTATCCTTAAGAAGGTCTCTGATTTCAGCAAGGAGAAGCTCTTCCTTTGTGGGTTCAGGCTCAGCTGCGGGAGCTTCTTCAACGGCCTCCTGCTTCTTACGAAGATTCTTTGCTGAGTTAATTGCCTTTACAAACACAAAAACAGCAAGTGCAATAATGATAAAATCAATTATAAACTGAATGAAGAGACCGTATCTGATAGCATTTTCAGCCACAACCTCGACACCTTCTTCAATCACTGCGGGAGTAAGCACATACTTAAGGTCAGAAACGCTTACACCGCCTGTAAGCATACCCACAACAGGCATAATTACATCCGCAACGAGTGATTTTGTGATGTTACCGAAAGCTGTTGCGATAACAACACCGACTGCCATATCAACAACATTACCCTTGTTGATAAATTCCTTAAATTCCTTGAAAAACTTCATGATAAATTCTCCTTTTTTATTTATTATAAACCTCTGGTTTAAGAACTCCGACATAAGGCAGGTTACGGTAAAGCTCATTATAATCAAGACCGTAGCCAACTATAAATTCATCGGGAATAATAAAGCCCTGATAATCTATTTTTACATCCTTTTGGCGTCTTTCAGGCTTATTGAAAAGTGCGCAAAGCTTGACATCATGCGCATTAAGCACTGTCTTTAAATGGTTAAGAAGCCAGGAAAGCGTATTTCCCGTATCAAGTATATCCTCAATAACAACAACATTATATTCGGACAAATCCATAATATCAGGATTTGATTTGAGAGAAATAACGCCGGAGGACTCAGTTCCGCTGGCATAAGAGGACACTTTGACAAAGTCAATCTCTGCCTTAAGATTAAATTCCTTCATAAGGTCTGACATAAAAACAACTGCACCTTTAAGTGTACACATAAGAAGCACCTTTTTATCGGAATCTTTAAAGTCATTCTCCATTTCTCTTGCAATTCTCTTTACGGCACCCGCAATTTCTGCTTCGGAAACAAGTACCTTCGCTATATCATTTTCGTATGTCATTGATTTGCCATCCTTTCATTTCGTTCACGTTCTGCCTGTGAAAGACGAAGATAAACGGGATTTAATCTATCTGCATCAACAGACTCAGTCATATGGTTAAAAGCACATCTCGCGACACTTACAGCATCCTGCAAAACTCTGTCACAACGTGCAGTACATATTTTCATCTGCTCATATCCGAAAAGCTCACCGAAAAGCTTTTCGGCAAGATATGCACCGTCTCCTACAAGAATTATCTTTCGTTTAGCATACTTTTGATAAAGCTCGTCAAACAAATCGTTGGCACTTATTGCCCTATCATCGCAAAGACGTTTAATATTTCCTTTTCCGTCGGCAGTAAACAAAGCATTATAAAACTGATTTCTACGTGCATCCATACACGCACATATTACCGTATTACGGGCTTCGTCATCGGCATTATATGCCAGAGCTTCAAGTGCAGAAACGGGTACGCATTTCACCTTTTCATTTGCAAAAGCAAGTCCCTTTACAGTTGATATACCGATTCTTACTCCGGTGAATGAACCGGGACCGGCGCTGATTGCAAGGCAATCAACCTCTGAAAGCTGACGACCCGCATTTTTTAGACAAAACTCCACCATCGGCAGTATGCTCTCGCTATGGGTAAGAGTGCTGTTAAGTGTAGATGTACTGATTGGAAAAACTTTGTTATCTTTTATTTCACAAAGAGATGCGGATGCAGTTTTTGCAGTAGTATCAAGTGATAAAATATACATAAACTACCTCTTATTTTTTTAAAGAACAAAAAGGTCCATGCATCGGCACAGACCCCTTGGATTGATTATTCCTCTGCGCCGAGAGTTTCTTCGCCGTATGCCACAACAACTCTTCTGTCACTATCGGCACCGATTGAATATGTGTGAACACCCTTTATGTTCTGAATCTCGGAGTGAATTATTCTTCTTTCATAACCGCTCATGGGTTCAAGAGTATAATTTCTTCCGGAGGTCAAAACACGGTCAGCCATTCTGCGGGCAAGTGCTTTAAGAGTATCTGTCCTCTTTTTACGGTAATTCTCGATATCAAGAATAATTCTGACATATTCATGCTTTTCGTTGCTCTTGGGGAAACGGCCTGCAATAATGTTACAAAGGTACTGAAGAGAATCAAGAACATCGCCATGTCGTCCGATTATCATACCAAGGCCCTTGCCCTCAATATCAATATGAATATCCTTTTCGAGTGTGCCGTTTTCACCGAGGTTTTCTTCAATCTTTACAACCTTTGATACAGCATCAACTCCCATATCGGAAATCAGCTTATTAAGGAACTCTACAATCTTATCCTGCACCGTAACCTTTGCAATAACCTTTACGGTTGCTTCGGATGAGAATATTCCGAGAAAGCCTTTTTTTGCTTCTTCCACAATTTCATAGGTGACCTCACTTGTAGGTCTGCCAAGCTGATTTGCGCCGAGTTTGACAGCATCTTCAACTGTCTTTGCGCTTACAATTACTTCCATTTCGTTCTCCTTTCCTGTAAATCGAAACACATTAAATTTTATAAATAATCGGAAATGCCGCCCACTTTTGCAGGCGGCAAAGCCTTATATTTTTCTTCTTGCCTTAAGGGGGCGTCCTGTTTCCTTGATTTTTTCTTTAACCTTAGGACTTATGCCGCACTTTCTCGTCGACATCTTATTTTCATCCTTTTGTGCTTTTTTAACGGAACCCGACTTATCCGTTTCGACCGTCTTATCATAGTCATCATAATAATCGTCGGAAAGAACGGGTGCCTTCTTACCCTTTGACTTTCCCTTAAGCTGAAGCTCAGCCTCCTTAATCTGCTCGTCGGTTACAACGGGCACCGGGAAAAGCTTATAGAGAAGAATCTGCTGTGCCGCAGAAAGAATATTCTGGAAAATCCAGTAAACAGCAATTGCCGAGGATACGCTGAAGGAAATGGAAACCGAAAGAAGCGGCATCATCCAATCCATCATCGCAAGACCGGGAACCTGTTCGCCGTTTGCGGGCTGCGGCTGGTATGTGAACTTTCTTATTATCTTTGTGCTGAAGAAAGCAAACATAAAGGTAAGAATGGGTATAAGCAAATAGATATTGAACTTAAACGAGGGAGTAACCGTCAGGTCTACACCGAAAACTGTAAAGGAATGATGCAGCTCTGTAAGCTCATTTACCACATTATTCCACACAAATCCGCCGTCGGCAGCAGCTTCTGTAAACTTTTCACCTATTTTTGCCGCAGTCTCGGGACTGTCAACAATCTTCTGAATCATGGAAATTTCAGCATACGCCGATGTTTGCTTTTCAACAACTGCGTTATATGCCTGTGTCAGAAGAGCAACTCCGTCTTTACCCAAAGATGAAATATAGGTAAGAGGCTTGATAATTACACCGTAAAGTGCATAGATAACGGGAAGCTGAATGATAAGAGGCAGACATCCCGCCATGGGGTTTACGTTCTCCTCCTGATAGAGTTTCATTATTTCTTCGCTCATCTTCTGCTGGGTAGCCTGATCCTTACGTCCTGCATACTTCTTTCTTATTGCCATTTCCTTGGGACGAAGGCGTGCCTGCTTTACTGTATTCTTTTGCTGCTTAATGCCCAAAGGCAGAAGCAAAAGCTTTACAAAAAGAGCAAAAAGGAACAGAGTCAAAAGATAATTCTGTCCGAAAGTATTATAAAGGAATTTGATAATAAATCCAAAGATAGGTGATATAACCGGAATATTCATTACTAATCTCCATTCTCCGCACTGTTGGTTTTTGCCTTTTTACCGAAAACAATCTTCTCGGGCACATAATCAATTCCGCCCTTGCAGAACGGATTACATCTAAGAAGCCGTTTTACCGAAAGATAGGTACCGCCGAAAAAGCCATGCTTATTATAGGCTTCGAGTGCGTAGCATGAGCATGAGGGATAAAACCTGCAGGATGGCTTTCTTTTTAAAGGTGAAACATACTTTCTGTACAGTTCAATAAGAAAAATACAAATCTTCTTCACTTTACTGCAACCTCTAACTTTTCAAGGGTTGTTTTAAGCTGCTTTTCAATATCGGTGCTCTTGACCGACTTTGAAAAAGCGGCAGCTCTTGCGGCAATTACAATAATATATCCGTCGCAAAGAGTTGGAAGAACAGCTCTGTACGCCTCTCTGATAATCCGCTTAACCCTGCTTCTTTTACATGCCTTGCCAAGCTTTGCATTTACAGCAATACCAAGTCTTGTCCGGACAGCACTGCCATCCGGATTTTTGCGATAGTTCTTTAAAACATATACCGCAGTATATTTATTTACGCCGCTTTTGCCCTTTCTATATGCCTTAAGAAACATATGATTCTCGCAAAGCGGATACAATTTTCTGTTCATATACTCACTCCCCGAGTCAAACGTAAAAAAGGTGAAGTCCATGCACAAGACGTACATAAATGAACCTCACCCTTTATAGTTTTTGACTGCAATTAGTATGTGAGTCTTGCTCTGCCCTTAGCGCGTCTTCTCTTTAATACCTTTCTGCCGTTAGCAGTTTTCATACGCTTTCTGAAGCCGTGCTCAACTTTTCTCTGGCGTTTCTTAGGCTGATATGTTCTTACCACTGTGATTGCACCTCTCTTTCACCGCATCGAAACATATATATACATTTCAAAGCATACCTTTACAAATTACTCGTATATTATACAACAAAGCATCTTCGTTTGTCAAGACTTTTCTTCGTCAAATCCTGCCAAAATTATAAATTTTTTGTTAAGTCTTTAAACAACACCTATACTTCTTAGAACAAAGCTGAAAGCAAATATGGTGAACATACTGCAAAGCGTGGACAACAGCACGATCTGATTTGCAAGCGGTGCATCGGCGTGCATATTTTTAGCCATTATATAGCTGCTTATTGCCGTAGGAGTTCCGAACACTATCATTATTATTCCGAGATGCACTCCCGAAAGTCCGACTGCAAAATATGCCAAAAGCATACACACAATCGGCAAAATGACCGTCTTTATCGCGGTACAGCAGGCAGCAATACCTATTCTTCCGCGAAGCTTTGAAAAATCAAAGGTCGCACCTATTGTGATGAGTGCAAGGGTTGTTGAAGCCTTTGAAAAATACTGGAGTGAGCTCGTCACAAAATCGGGAATACACTCCCCTATTCCGAATATTCCAAAGGGAAGTGCTATCAAAATGGAAATTACAAGTGGATTCTTGACAATTCCCATTACAATCTGCAAAATTCTCTTTCCAAACGACATTGTTTCAGACTCTTTTTCGGGATTGAAAATACACAGAACTGCAACTGCAAGCACATTATATACAGGCACTATAACTGCAAGGATAATTGATGCAAGGCGTCCCCCCTCGTCACCAAACAGACTTATTGCAAAGGGAATGCCGAGAAATGCAACATTAGATCTGAAAACACCCTGCACAAATGCGCCCGTCTTGCCTTTATCTTTAATAAACAAAGGTGTAACAATGCACATAAATATCGTGAAAACAACTGCCGCGGCAACGCAAAACGCTATAAGCGTAAGATCAGACTTTGATATGCTTGTCATATCAATATACGCGACATTTGTAAACAAAAGACAAGGCAGCAGAACTCTGAAAACAAGCTTATCGCTGACAGAGACAAATTCATCCGTCAGAAACCCTGTCTTTCTCAGTAAATACCCCATTGCCGCAACAACAAATATAGGCATTACGGCACTGAATGCATATAGAAAATCCGCAAGCATTATTCCTTTTCCTCTCTATAAAAGTCCTCAATCAAAAATTCGTCGGGGATAGTATCTTCAACAATGCCGTAAAGATAATCCATACTTCTTCTTACATCTGTGCCCCTTACCTGTGTACCGTGATTTCTCAGCATTTCCTCGGTATAATCCGACAGCTTATGAATCTTGAACTTTCTGACTCCGCTGTTAAAATGACACACCGTAGGAATGAAGTAAGGGCTTTGAATGAAGGCATCGTCACCAATTTTAACAATATCAAAGCCTGCAATACCGCCGACCATGTTTCTCATATATTCCATACCCGAAAGAATATTGCTAAGAGAATATATCACCAGCGTTTTACCTCCATCGGGTCTATCCTTCCAAAGCATGGGCTGAAGCACATGAGAATGGCTTCCGAGTATCACATCAACACCGTTATCCACCATTATCTGCATCTGTTTTTCCTGAAGCCACGAAGGCTCAAACCAATGCTCATTACCCCAATGAATTGATACTATAACGATATCTGCAAGCTCTCTTGCCTTTTTCGTCTGTCTGTCGATTTCATCATTTGACGACTCATCACAAAGGGGTATAACCATTTCGCTTCCCTTATTCAGCGGTATACCGTTTGTTCCGTAGGTATATGCAAGAAATGCTATGCTGATGCCGTTTTTTTCAACAACTCTTATGTTTTCATAGTCCTCTTTATTGAGAAATCCGCCTATATAGGTAACATCCTCCTGTGCCTGCCAGAACTCTATTGTTCTTTTATACCCTGCATCTCTTCTGTCAAGCATATGATTATTGGCAAGATTTATCACATTAAAGCCAAGCTCCATAAGATCATATCCAACAGTATCGGGAGAATTAAACATCGGATATCCCGAATATCCGCCGTTTTCCTTACCTGCAAAAGGCGACTCCTGATTAATATACGCAAGGTCTGCCTGCTTGATAATGGGAGCTATGTTTTCAAACATCGGAAGAAAATCATAGTCCTTATCGCTGCCCGAAGCATTATTTGCCGCATCCGAATAAACGGAAGAGTGGATAATATTATCCCCCACCGCAGCAAAAGAAACGGTATTAATATTGGGCTTTTGTGTTTCACCGCCATTGGATGACGAAGCGACCGAAGAAACGGTGAGAGTCGAAAGCTTATCGTCAGACTCTTTTACAGGCGGCTTTTTTTCTATTTCATCAATGGTATTTTCATTATCAATCTTATCAACAGAGGGCACTGTATTATCCGGCAAAAGCGATACAACAACCACTGCAGATATCAGCACAAAAAATGCAATAAGAATGGGCAGAAGATATTTAGTTTTCATTGGTTTTCTCTCCTTTCGGGATGCAGTTTGTACAAATTTGCTTTTTCGCCTTTAACAAGATAAACGCTTCCTTTTGCAAGCTTCATAAGCGGCAAATCGTTCATGGAATCAGTATAAAAATCGTCAATGGTCTTATCGGCAAAAAACTCTCGGAAAAGCTTTTCCTTATTTTTTCTGAAGCACAGGCGCAAAATCTTACCCGATGTCAAATCCACCTCAGAGCACAAAAGATTATTTATTCCCATCTGTTCAATCACCGGTCGGAGCAAGAAACCAAAGGAGGCTGACACGACTGCATCATCATCCTTTTTCACTTCACCGTAAAACCTGCGCAGCTTCTTTGAGTTTTTCTGCCAGAAAAGCTCTACAAGCTCATTTGCATCGGGACAGTCGAAAAGAAAGTCCATAACGTATTTTTCGCAAAGGCTCATCAGCTTTTCTTCGCTTACAAGACAAAGCTTATATTTTACAAGCGTAAACACAACAATAAATATGAAACGGCACAGTCTCGGATGTTTTTTTACGCAAAACAGGTAAAAATCAAGCGTACTCTCACCATCATACAATGTATTGTCAAAATCATATACGTTTATTTTATCCACCACCGTTCTGCAAACAGTTTATCACAATTAATCAAGTTTGGCAACAGCAAAAGAAAGATTTATGGGCTTAAACGGGATTTTTTTCAAAACTATTGACATTTTTTCACAATTATAATATAATCCTATTGGTGCAGGCAAACCGGCAATACAAAAGTATAAAGGGAGTAGCTACCGAGCAACTGCTCGGAGTGTATGCGTCAATACGACACATCTGTGTCCGCATAAACTTTCAACAGCAAGACTTTTACTTAAAGCATGAGCTTTTTGTAAGGGTTTTATTTTTTTATTGACGGTTTTCGGCATAATCACAAATAATCAAAAGGAGAAATCTAAACATGAGTATCTTTGCAGATTTATTCAGCAATGTCGGAAACCTTACATGGCAGCACATTGTTATGTGGGCAATCGGCGGCATTCTCATTTATCTCGCCATTAAAAAAGACATGGAGCCTACCCTTCTTCTCCCCATGGGCTTCGGTACAATCCTTGTCAACATCCCCTTATCGGGTGCTATTGGTGCAGAAGGAGCAATCACCACCCTTTTCAACGCAGGTATTGCAAATGAGCTTTTCCCGCTTATTCTCTTTATCGGTATCGGTGCCATGATTGACTTCGGTCCCGTTCTTTCAAACCCCAAGCTTATGATTTTCGGTGCAGCGGCACAGTTCGGTATCTTCTTTACCTTCTGCCTTGCATCAATGTTCTTTACAACACCCGAAGCTGCCTCTATCGGTATTATCGGTGCGGCAGACGGCCCTACGGCTATCGTTGTTGCAAACCAGCTTCTCGGTCCTGACAGTGCGATTACAGGCGCTATAATGGTTGCGGCATATTCCTATATGGCTCTTGTTCCCATCATTCAGCCTCCGGTAATCAAGCTTCTCACCACAAAGAAGGAACGTATGATAAGAATGGACAACTCGACAGTTGCGGTTTCCAAGCTTACAAAGATTCTCTTCCCCATCATTGTAACAATTGTTGCCGGTGTTATTGCACCAAGCTCAGTTTCACTTATCGGTTTCCTAATGTTCGGTAACCTTATCCGTGAGTGCGGCGTTCTTGATTCTCTTTCCGAAACAGCACAGAAGGTTCTTGCAAACCTTGTTACTATTTTCCTTGGTATTACAATTGCCAATCAGATGGTTGCAGAAAAGTTCCTCCAGCCCTCTACCCTTCTTATTCTCGGACTCGGTCTTTTCGCATTCATTTTCGACACGGCAGGCGGCGTAATCTTTGCAAAGGTCCTCAACCTCTTCCTCAAAAAGAAGATGAACCCCATGATTGGTGCGGCAGGTATTTCGGCATTCCCCATGTCAGGAAGAGTTGTTCACAAGCTCGGTCTTGAGGCAGACAACCAGAACTTCCTTCTAATGCACTCTATCGGTGTTAACGTATCGGGACAGATTGCTTCGGTTATCGCAGGCGGTCTTATCCTTAAATTCATATTACCCTTGGTTTAAGGGCTGAAAGGAGAATATATATTATGAACATCAATTTTCATCCCATGGGTTTCGTTGACAACCTTGTTTATATGGGCAAGGGTATGCTCGGTATTTTTATTGTTATTGCTATTATTATCATTGCGGTTTATCTTCTTGCAAAAATTGGCAACAAAAACGACGAGGAATAAAAACTTTCATATAAATGATAAGGCACAGCCGTTTGGCTGTGCCTTTTGTTATTCAGTTTTAGTTTTATTTAAGCAACGCTTCAAGCTCTTTTCTTCTATCGTCGTTTTCTTTTCCGGGTTTTCCGAGAAGTGCAAACATATTCTTCTTATACGCTTCAACACCGGGCTGGTTAAAGGGATTTACACCGAGAATATAGCCTGATGCCGCACAGGCAAGCTCAAAGAAATATACAAGATATCCGTAGTCAAATTCATCTCTTGAAGGAACCTCAAGCACGATATTGGGAACTCCTCCATCGGTGTGTGCAATTACGGTAGCAAGGTATGCCTTCTTATTAGCCTCGTCAAGCTCATGTCCCGAAAGGAAGTTGAGGTTATCAATATTCTGAGGATCATTTGGAATAATTACGCTTGCGTTCTGTTTATCAATATTGATTACCGTTTCAAAAATATTGCGCTTGCCTTCCTGAACTATCTGTCCGAGAGAATGAAGGTCAGTAGAATATATAACGGATGCCGGGAAAATGCCCTTGCCGTCTTTTCCTTCGCTTTCACCAAAGAGCTGCTTCCACCATTCATTCATATACTGATAAGCAGGCTCATAGCAAGCCATAATTTCAAGAGCCTTACCCTTATTATAGAGCACATTTCTGATTACGGCATACTTATACGCGTCATTCTTGTCAATATCGCATGCGGAAAGCTCATCGTAAGCCGCCCTTGCACCCTGCATAATCTTGTCTATATCGCATCCCGCAACGGCAATGGGAAGAAGTCCGCAGGCTGTAAGAACAGAGTATCTTCCGCCCACATCATCAGGAATAACAAATGTCTCATATCCCATATCGTCGGAAAACTCTTTAAGTGTTCCTCTTGCCTTATCGGTTGTTGCAAAGATTCTTTCCTTTGCGCCGTCTTTTCCGTACTTTTCTTCAAGCATACCGCGGAAAATTCTGAATGCAACAGCAGGCTCTGTTGTTGTGCCTGATTTTGAAATGACATTTACACAGATATCCTTACCCTCGCAAAGAGCAATGGTCTCGGAAAGTGCAGAGGGACTTATGGAATTGCCGATAAAGTAAATCTCAGGTGTTTTTTTCTTTAAAAGATTATAATTTGGGCTCTTGATATACTCAATTGCCGCACGTGCTCCGAGATAAGAGCCGCCGATACCGATTACAATCAAAACATCGCAGGTGTCCTGAATCTTTTTTGCCGCCTTTTTTATACGTTCAAACTCGTCTTTATCATAATCAACGGGAAGAGTCTGCCAACCGAGGAAATCATTTCCCTCTCCTGTTTTATTCACAATCTTATCGTGAGCCTCTTCAAGCTTTGGAAGAAGTGCGTTCATTTCTTCTCTTGAAACAAAGCCCTTTAAGAACTTTTCATTACACTTAATTGCCATTAAATTATCCTCCAATGTCATTTTTTATACTAATTATATACCTGTTTTTCAACAAATGCAATAATTAATTTTACTTTCTTTTTTATCTCACAGTAATACAAGAGGCAAGAATTCTCCCCACAAGGTCAAGAAAAGTAATTTTATCTACTCCCTCTGCCGTCTTTACGGGAAAACGGGCTGCTTCCTTTCCCTCCACTGTATAAATGACATCCCCTACATGAGTGTTCTTTTCAAAGGGTGCCTCTATTTCCTGCTGCAGCTCCACGGTACACTCAACCTTTCCTGCCCTGCCTTTATCAATCAATATATCCGAAAGCTCAGCACAAAGCTCAACCTCATTTGTTATTCCGCCCTTTACCTTCAGCTTTTCAAGTGTCGGCGTCTCGGGCTTATAAATACTGTAATTGGCAAAGCCATGCTCAAGAAGCTTTTTAGCATCCGCAAATCTTTTATCGCTGCTTTCACTCTTCATTACAGCTGCAATAAGCGACATCCCGCCCCGTTCTGCCGTTGCAGACATACAGTAAAGTGCACTTGAGGTATACCCTGTCTTCATACCGGTAGCACCGTTATAAAATCGGATTAGCTTATTTGTATTTGTAATGCCGAACTCACCGCCGCGAAGGGTATCCATCCAAATCCTTGTATAATCATACACCTTTTTATGCTTATGAAGCTCCCTTGTCATTATGGCAATATCCCTTGCCGTAGTATAGTGATTCTCGGCAGGAAGTCCTGTACAGTTTGAAAAGTGAGTATTTACCATTCCAAGCTCAGCAGCCTTTTCATTCATAAGAGTCACAAAGCTTTCCTCGCTTCCCGAAACAAGCTCCGATAGTGCTACGGTACAGTCATTGGCGGAAGCTACTATCACTGCCTTAAGCATTTCATTGACACTCATTGTCTCACCGACCTCAAGCCAAATCTGAGAGCCACCCATGGATGACGAATATTCGCTTCCCGTCACAGGTGTATCAAGGTCAAATTTTCCCTCATCCATGGCTTCAAAAACAAGAATAAGTGACATGATTTTTGTAACCGATGCAGGCTCTAAGCGCTCATCGGCATTCATTTCATACAGCACCCGTCCCGTTGATGCTTCCATAAGGCAGGCAGAGGTGCTTGACAGTTCAAGCTCTGCAGCGCCGGCTAAAGTACAGGTTAAAAACACAACGGAAATCACCGCGCAAACAAGCAGTATTTTAAGTGTTTTCATTTTCAAATCCTCCAAAAGTAATTTACACTGTAATTATTTGTAAAGACTTCGGAAAATATACCTGAACATTGAAAATACACCCAAAAACAAGGCAAAAAAATGCGGCGGTAAAACCGCCGCCGAAGCTTGATTCTATTTCTTTACCACGTAGTTTTCCCTCTCGGCAAGCTGTTTTCCCTGCTCTGAGCAAATCCAGTTATACAGTATCCTTTCGGGGCTGTTCTCAGGCGCATCCTTACGGATTACTACATAGAAATCATTGGTGTAGGGGTATTCTCCCTTACTTATACTTTCATTTGTAGGTGCGATACCGTCAACCGAAAGAAGCTTACTTGTTGCAAGCTTATCCGACTCCATATTGGTCAGATAATAGTACACCGTATATCCGAGGGCGTCCTTTGAGTTATCATAGTCGGCTACCGCCTCAAGCAATCCTATCATTGAGCCTATTCTTGTCTCGGCAGGTGCATCCATAAGCTCGTCACCGAGATTTACAAGCTTATCAAAGAGTGTCTGGCTTCCGCTGTCCTTATTTCTCTGATAAGCAATTATACTATGCTCATCCCCTCCAACCTCAGACCAGTTCGTGATATTTCCGCGATATATTTCTTCAATCTGCTGCTGAGTAAGGCTTTCAATTTTGTTTTCCAAGCTGCAAATAAACACAAGTGCATCAGTCCCGATGGGAGTCATTTCAAGCTCTACGTTCTTTTCTTCACAGTATCTGACGGCATCCTCTCCCATTTCATAGGCAAGAATAATATCAAATCTGCCGTCTGCAAGCCATACGTAATTGTCCGTTGTCGAGCCTTCAAAAACAATCATATCCGAGGCTTTATCTCTGTCAATGCCCAGAACAGTTGCCGTTACAGCTTCACCTAAAGGAAGATTGGCGAGAGAGCCGCCCATCTTGGGATAATTCTCCTCGGTAAATACAAAGCTGTCCGTTTCTTTTTGTGCATGATCGACGTCATCTGAAACCTGTTCCGAAATTATATCGTGGGTTATCCTTGTGACTGCACATGAGGTAAGCAAAAAACCTGCCAGTACAACGCTTATTAATACTAAAGTCAGTTTTCTCATTTCAAACTCTCCTTAACTTAAATCTATTCGTTATATTCCTTAACCAAGCCATGAAGGTTACTGTCATAGGTTGCACACACATTTTTACTGCACACATAGAAATAGCATTTTCCGTCAATTTCCCTACATTCAATACTGTCGGCATCAGAGAAAATCAATTTTTTCTGCTTTAAATCGTACAAGTAATGCTTTGTTCCCTCCCATGCGGCAAATGCGGGGTTCGTTTCATCATAAGTGTAAATATGTACAAAGCGGTCATTCTCACCATAGAAGGTGACGTATCCTCCGGCGGGAGCAGTAAAGAGAAGCTCCTTTGTTTCTACATCATAAAGGTGCAGGCTTCTTGTGTCATTCATAGTGCTTTCGCCCGAAAGCTCATCATATTTATACTCAAAATCACCCGTGGTATATGCTACAAAACGAGAGTTTTTATCAACATCGAGAAAGTCGCAAAAATCATCAAACCTTGCAACAGTTTCTCCGTCTCCGTCGAAAAGCAGACCGAAGTCATTTTCATCATCGACATATATATACAGATTATCCTTGCTTTCATACCTGTTTGGCGAAACACCAAGCTCTTTACTTACAAAATCGCTCGAATCGTCGAGGTATTTATATACGTTTCTGTTTGCATCATCGGTATAATTATATATAATTCTTCCGTTATCGGGAAAGCGAAGGGTACAGTATCTTGAGCCTTGAGCCGTACCAATAAAATCTCCGCTTCCGTCATAAATGTCACACATAAGGCTCTTATCTTTATACCTTGCGACAAAATATGTATTTCCCTCTCCTTTATACGGAATCTCACAATATATCGACTCGTATTCTCCGACAGATATTTCCTCTCCGAAGGTATTAATAAGGTAGCAGTTTCCGTCAAAATCCTCTACGCTTGCAACACCGTATTTATTAAAGCTGCTTGAGAAGCTATACGGGCCCAGAACAAATTCGCCCTTCTCATTGATAAAATATCTGTCCGAAATATAGTTTCCGTCTTCTCTCTTTTCAAACGAATAAACCGGTGCAAGTCCGCAGCTAAAGCTTCCTGCTATATCGCAGTTATCAAGAGAAAACACTTCCTTGCCGTCATAATCATAAAATACATGGTGCGTTTTATCTTCAACGTAGCTGCTTATACATATGTATCCTGAGCCTGCGGTTGAGACATATGAATTTTTCTCAAGCTTCATACACCACTTTCCGCTTTCGGGAATTACGTACTGCTCGCCCGGCATATATTCATCCGGTGCATCTGTTTTCCGAGAAGTATTTCTTGTAAGAGTATAATACCCGAAACCATCATCTGTCTCATTATAATGCAGGTATTCATTTTCTTCGGATGCATCCATAACTATTGTTCCGTCCTCAAGGCAAAAGCCGTAGGATGCATAGCCCTGGGAAATATTCCAGGAGTCCATATCCGAGCTTTTAAACACCTTATAGCTGCCCACATACGGCAAAACAAGACCGTATTCGGTGCTCGGGACAAACTCGGGAGTATACTCACCGTAAAAATGCTTTTTTTGCTTCCCCGAAAAATCGCCGATTTCAGGAAGCTCTCCACTGATATAAAAAACATTTGAGATATCGGTTTTATCATTGACATTTTCGTCAACCGATGCATTTCTAATGGTATTACACGAGGTCAAAGCAAGCGCGCACAGCAAAAGAACCGTAAAAGCTTTTCTCATAAGCTCCTCCTTTCGACGTATCTGCATATTATGCAAATCGTTGCTAAATATTACTGTATATGTTATGACGTAAATATTAAGGTTTTGTTCCCATATTCAGTATACAACTAACTTTTTTTAAAGTCAAGATAAGTTACGACAACAAGCACAAAGTCATTGACAAAGTCATTGACACACTCATAAAATAGGTTTATAATTAGTAAGGATAAAGATATATTTTTATGAGGTGAAAACAATGAATTTCAGAAACGTAAAGGAGCTAATGGACAGGCTTTGCAACTGGATAATTCCCGGAAATGTCATAGTAATATACAAGGACAACAAAAAGGTGTTTGAATACTGTTCCGGTTATTCTGACCTTGAAGCAAAGAAAAAAATGAGAATGGACAACCTTTTCAACATCTATTCCTGCTCAAAGGTAGCTACGGTTACGGCGGCAATGCAGCTTTTTGAAAAGGGCTACTTCCTTATGACAACCCCTCTCTACGAGTTTATCCCCGAATTTCGTTCAATGAAATGCCTCGACGAGAACGGCAACATTGTTGATTGCAAAAATCCAATTACAATGTTCAATCTTTTCACAATGACCGCAGGGCTTCTTTACAGTTATCCAAATTCTCTGAAAATAACACAGGAAAACAACGGCGGAAAGGTTCCGACCATTGAATTTGCAAAGACAATTGCAAAAAACGAGGTTTTATCCTTCAATCCCGGCACTCGTTTTCAATACAGCTATTGCCACGATGTTCTTGCTGCTGTTGTTGAAGTAATCTCGGGTCAGAGATTTTCTCAATACATGAAAAAAAACATATTTGAGCCCTTGGGAATGTACGAAACATACTATCACGACCTTCCCGAGGCTGCAAAACAGAGAATGGCATCCCAATACAACTACAAAATAACAGAAACAGATATTGTTAAGCTTCAGAGCATGGCAATTGAAGAGACAGGCGAGCTTCAAAGAGCAGACTGGGGCAACAGTCTTGTATACGGCGATGAATATGACAGCGGCGGAGCAGGAATTATCACCACGATGGATGATTATGTTCTGCTTATGAATGCTCTTGCAAATGACGGAAAAGGAACAACAGGCGAAAGAATAATTTCCAAAGCCTCAATTGAGCTTATGAGAACACCGCACATAACACAGGAGCAGTTCAAATACTGCACCTGGCCCAACATGAAAGGCTATGCATACGGTCTCGGTGTCAGAACAATGTTTGACAAAACAATAGGCTCAGGTTCCCTTTCAAACATCGGCGAGTTCGGATGGGGCGGTGCGGCAGGTGCATCTGTTTTTGTTGACCCGTCTGAAAGGCTTGCCGTTTCCTATGCACACCATATGCTCAACCCTCAGGAAGCATATTATCAGCCAAGACTTAGAAACTCTATTTATTCTTCACTTTAAGGGGTACAAAAATGAACACTCGACTTGACAGAACAAAGCTTAATATCGGGGCATACATTCTCCAGCCCTACGCCAGAGGAGAAAAGCATATAAAAGACATACGCGATTGCGGCATCGACATGATAATTGACCTTGACTATGACAAAAACGCGTTGGATTTATTTTCAAAATACGGTCTTTATGCCATTGTCAGGGGTGTAGTTCCTCACTGGTGGGGAGGCTGCGGAAAAGCAGGTCTTTTTAAAAACGAACACCCTTTGGAAAAATACAAAAAATGTGCAGACAGGTATATTGACCATCCCGCAATCTGCGGTATAAGCATCGGTGATGAGCCGTCGGCGCTTGACTTTCCCCACTACGGAAAGGTTTTTGACAAAGTTAACACACTCTTTCCAAAGGCGTTTCCTTATCTCAACCTCTATCCCAACTATGCAACCGTCGCTGAAAACACAGCCGATGAAACAGTGAGTCAGCTTGGAACAAAAACCTATGATGAATACATTGACTCTTACTGCAAATACGTACCCGCCGATTACATAAGCTATGATTACTACGTTTATGCAACAAGAAACCTTGGCGGATGTCTTGAAAATTTCCGCGTTGTTTCCGAGGCGGCAAGAAAGCACGGAAAACGACTCATGTACATTCCTCAGGTAAATTCAAGCCGCAAAGAGGAGTGGATGTCCGTAAACCGTTTAAGATTTCAAGCCTTCTCTGCCATGAGCTTTGGTGCCGAGGACATCACATGGGGTTGCTATACGGCAGGCTGGTGGCACAACAATGTTCTTGACGAAAACGGCGAAAAGACTCCTCAATACGAAAAGCTTAAACTTGTCAACTCTGAAATCAGGTATCTTGCCGACACCTACATGAAATACAAAAACACCTGTACGCATCTTTTGGGCTTTGACGGCGATACCATGAACAAAGTAAAGCAGGAAGCTTTAACGGAACTTTCCGCAGGATATTTTCTCGGTCTTCACGCCGAGGACAACAGGCCTTTAATCATCGGAGAAATGTCAAAGCGTGACGGAACAGACGAAAAAGCTTTATTCATTACCGTTGCAGACGATTATCTCGACGAGCATCCATCGGCAACACGGCTTGTATTCTCAAGTTGCCGTTCTATTTCAGTCATCGGCAAAGACGGATATATACCTCTGTCCTTCGACGGTGAAAGGTACAGCTTTGATATTAAATCAAACGAGGCTTATATTGTTATTGCAAAATAGCAAAAGGAGCGATATTATGAAACGAATATTTAGTTTAATATTTCTGACATTACTTTTATCCTTTATGGTATTGGGACAAAGTGCCAAAGAAGGAATTATCGAAGATGTACTGCCCGAATTTATTACACATATACCGGGTGAAGAATCGGATGCTTCTCTTATGTCTGAGGATATTTACGATGTATTAACAGAAGCACTTCTTGACTATAAATCAAGCATTGATGTGCGGGATTTCAGAGTGCCTGTCAGCGAATACAAAATATACGGTCAAATCATAAAAAATCTTATTTTGAGTGATTACAGGCTTCATTATATAGACAGTGCCTACTCTGTCAGATATTCCTCCGGATATGTTACGCAGTTTATTCCAACCTACCTATCAGAGGACAAGGAAAAGAACGACGCCGAAACCGAAAAAATACGTGAGCGCATTGACGAATATCTCACCTATGTTTCCGATGACATGAACGATATTCAGAAGCTTATGACTCTCCACGACAGAATCATTCTTGAATGTGAGTACGACACCTCCTACGATCACAGCTATTACAGCACCCACAAGGGAATTTTTCTCAACAACACCGCCGTTTGCTCAGGCTATTCCTCGGCACTTAACATTCTCGCTTCCATGGTCGGAATTGAGGGAGGTTTTCTTCACAGCGATGATATGAACCATCTATGGAATTGCTTTTATATAGACGGCGAGCTTTACCATGTTGATGTTACATGGGACGACCCCATTCCCGATCAGTACGGATTTGTTTTTCACGACCACTTTTTAAAGAGCAATGACTGGATAACCTCAAGCGAAGGCGGTCATTACGGATTTGAAGAGATTGATGCAGCCTCTACACGCTTTGACGATGCTTTCTGGCACGATGTTGATTCACCCATCATTATAAATGACGGCGATTACTACTACTGCGACAAAGCCGAAAAAGCAATTCTCAAAACAAATGATGATTTTGAAGAAACACAAACAATTTATACCTTTAACAATCGTTGGTATGCCGATCCCGAGCACATTTATCATTGGTCAGGCATCTATTCGGGGCTTGCTTTTTATAACAACAGATTATACTTTAACACAAATGATTCTATCATGTCCTGCGAGCTTAACGGAAGTGATGTGAAGAGTCTTTATACTATTGACCAAAGCGAAGACTGTGCCATTTACAGTCTGTTCGGTAAGAAAAATGAATTGTATTATTCAACCTATTCTACCGATTATCCGTCGATTGTTAACGGGGAGTTGGAGGAGAATGTATACGAATTACCTTTATTGGATATTGAAACAGACCATGGTGAAGTAATATGTTCAGGTAACTGCGGGGCAAGCAGTGAAGACCACCTCATTTGGTTTCTCTATGAAGACGGCACCCTCGTTATCAAAGGTTCAGGAGATATGTTAAGTTCTTGTTTTGAATACAATTCACTTATTGAATATGTCATAATTGAGAACGGTGTTAAATGTATTAGCGATTATGCGTTCAGTCATTGTAACAATCTTACGAAAATTGAAATAGGCAGCGGCGTGACAAGCATTGGCTACGCAGCATTCTCCGGTTGTTCAAGCCTTACTGACATCACAATCCCTGACCGTGTCACAAGCTTAAGTGTTGGAGCGTTCTCCGGTTGCACGAGCCTCACTGACATCGCCATTCCTGACAGCGTAGCAAGCATTGGCATTCAAGCGTTCTATAATTGCTCAAGCCTTACTGACATCGCCATTCCTGACAGCGTAACAAGCATTGGTGATGGGGCGTTCTATAATTGCTCAAGCCTTGAAAATGCAACAATTTTCAGCAGAGATGTGACATTCGACAACGATGTTTTTAATAATTGTCCAAGACTTACCATCTACGGCTACTCCGGCTCAAGCGCCCAAGCATATGCCGGCGAATATGATATTCCCTTTATCCCGCTTGATGACGTGGAGGAATACACCCCAGGCGACATAAACGGCGACGGTGTTGTTTCAAACCGAGATGCGGCAAGGCTTATGCAGTATCTTGCAGGCTGGGATGTTGAATATCTTGAACAGGCTCTCGACGTGACGGGAGACGGCATTGTAAACAACCGAGATGCAGCACGTATTATGCAATATCTTGCAGGTTGGAATGTAATTCTGAACTAAACAATAATGCCTTTGCCAAAAATGCGGCAGAGGCTTTTTTTATCTTGACAAAGATATGCA
>JAZQIW010000112.1:0-19890 GCA_045541355.1 Eubacteriales bacterium
CAGCACCGCGGCATTTATCAACGGAAAACCGACAGAGCTTAGTGTTCCTGCCTGCATTATAGACGGCAGAACCTTTACTCCGGCGAGGTTTGTTGCTGAAAATCTCGGAGCAAATGTTGACTGGGAGGCTCACACAAAAACAGTCATTATTGAAAAGTAGCATACACAAAAAAAGAGCGGTCGTACGACCGCTCTTTTTAAACCATTTTACTGCCGAGAGGAAGGCAGGCTTTTTTCATTCTGTACTTCTGCCCCATCCTTATCTCTTATAAGGGTAATTTTGCAATCCACATAGTCATCCGAAATGCCCTCAACCATAATTCGTCTGCCCTTTATGAGTTCAAGAACCGCAAGGAAGGTTGCCACAATCTCGCTTCTCGATTCTGCCTTTTCAAAAAGTCCCGCAAACGAGCAGTTTCCGCGTCTTACAAGCAGCTTCATAACATGAAGTATTCTTTCATTAACGCTTACGTGTCTTGTGGTCTTTAAAAGGCTCTCGAGCTTTTCGGTATTTGCCTGTGCTTCCATTAGCTCCACCCTTCTCTGATAAATACGAAGGTATGCCTCCTGAAGCAGCTTTATATCATGGGTAAGCTTATACTCGGTTTTATTGATATTCTTTACTTCCTCCGGCGGCTTTTCATATCTTCCGCTATATGTAAGCTCTCTGTCATGCAATATTTCTGCCGTCTGCTTTGCTCTTTGATATTCAAGAAGCATATCCACAAGCTCTTGTCTTGGGTCTTCCTCTTCTTCCGCCTTTGGAAGCAGCATTCTTGACTTTATTACCATAAGCTGTGAAGCCATAACTATAAACTCGGAAGCTATTTCCATATTGAACAGCTCCATGGTGTGAAGATAATCCATATACTGTTCAAGTATCAGCGCAATGGGAATGTCGTAAATATTGACCTTATTCTTTGTTATAAGTGACAAAAGAAGCTCAAGCGGTCCTTCAAACACCTCAAGCTTAAAGGACAGCGCGCCGTCATCCTTTGCATACTGCTCAATGGCAGTCTCGTCGATTTGTTCCTGCCCTTTCGGAAGGGTAATTTCGTTTGACATTTTTTACCTCAGTTATGTTTTATAGAAAAGTAAAGGGAATAAGTCTTACCAGCATATCAAGCACATACAGCAGCTTATTTCCGAGGAAAATAATTATTCCGTCAAGCTTTCCGAGCCACAAAAGTGCAAGCAGTCCAAGCATTATATACTGTTCATATCTCGCAAGGGCATCTGAAATTCTTGCAGGCAACGCCACCGACAGTATTCTCGAGCCGTCAAGGGGCGGAATAGGTATAAGGTTAAACACGGCAAGGGTTACATTACTTGTGATAAAGGAAGAAATAAATATCTGCCACATCATGAAAAAGGTTGATGAAAAGGCGGCACTTGACACAGAGCCCGTCAAAACAAGCACCTGCAAAACACCGTAATTCAAAATCAGTCCCAAAAGTGCAAGAAACACATTTGAAAGCGGTCCTGCCAGCGAAACAATGAGAAGGCCTCGTCTGTAATTCTTGAAATTTCTCGGGTTTATGGGAACAGGTCTTGCAAAGCCAAATCCGAAAACGAGCATCATAAGAGTACCAATCGGATCAAGATGCTTTAAAGGGTTAAGCGTAAGTCTTCCGTGCCAGCTTGCCGTATTGTCGCCGCACTTATATGCCGCATATCCGTGGCAATATTCATGTACGGTTAGTGAAATGAGAATAACGGGCAGAAACAAAAGAAGGGATATGACCGCTTCCTTTGAAAAGCCGCTTCTAAACAAATCAATAAGCATTAAAAATCTCCTTTTTGTGCGCTAAGCGAATACACTTGATTCACAATCATTCGGTAAAAAGCTTCAGAAAGCCCTCTCCTTCAAGACCATTGAAATTCTGCTGTCTTAAAACCTCGTATACGGCAATTGCAACGGAATTTGAAAGATTAAGGCTCCTTATGTTTTCGAGCATGGGAATACGGACACATCTGTCAAGATTGGCTTTGAGTATTTTTTCGGGTATTCCCGCCGATTCCTTGCCGAAAACAAGATATGTATTGTCGGGGTACTCCACCTCGGTATAGCATCTGGGTGCTTTGGTGGAAAGATAATAAAAATTACCGCCCTCGTTTTTTTCGTAAAATTCCTCTATGTTTTTATAGTAATGCACATCAAGATACTGCCAGTAATCAAGACCTGCACGCTTGAGCTTTGCATCGGTTATCTCAAAGCCGAAGGGCTCTATCATATGAAGGGATATTCCCGTTGCGGCGCAGGTTCGCGATATATTTCCCGTATTCTGTGGAATTTCGGGCTCTAAAAGCACAACATTCAGCTTTGCCATATCAATAACCGAGTTCCTCTCCCACAAGAATTACCTTTATTCTGTTCTGTACTCTCTGTCTGCCCGTTATGACGGTTGTTGCACAGATTCTTTTGGGCGAGGCACAGTCCATACAATGACCTGTTTTTGTGCAGGGTGTTTCACAGCCGAGACGTGCGGCATTTGAGGGTGCTGCAATCTCACGGACTCTTGACTTTGCTTCTTCAAGGTCCTTTACTATCTTATTATACCCTGCAACAACAATTACGCTTTTAGGTCCCCAGACAAGTGCCGCAACTCTATTGCCGTTTCCGTCAACATTATAAAGCTCTCCGTTCTCGGTGATTGCATTGGAGCTGCACAGATACACATCCGAGGTGAATGATCTCTCATATATTCTCTGAATATCTGCGCCCTCAAGTCCCTTTTCATATCTGTCAAGGAAATTGTATCTTCCGCACCTCAGCATATCCACAACACCCACCTCAAACAGTGTCATTGAGCCGCCGACAGCAACAGTATCGCCATCATTGATAAGCGATGCCACAACATCAAGTGCCTCTTCGCTGCTGTCAACACATTCACAGTACATATTATTACTGCGAAGGGCTTCTGCGGTACGTTCCATTTTGAGTCTGATTATATCGTACTTATTCTTATCCATGATTATGCCTCCGTTTTAATTTTCATCTGCAAGATTTATCACAAGCACATCGTGCAGCTTTGCATAATTGACAGTATATGCCGTTCCTCCGTTATCGCTGTTCATGTAGCATACGCAATAATGGGATTTATCCACAAGCACCCTGTTGCGAAGAAGCAGTGCCTTTACCGCCTCCTCCTTATTCTTTGGATTTGGTGAATGAACATTCACCTCATCTGCCGAGTCTTTCAGAAAATTATATATTTTCTTATCCTTCTCGCTCCATTTTGCCGTCTGGCTCTCATACGGAAGCTCAAGCACCAGACGCAAATCTCCCCGTTCTCTCACAACATCCAGCACAACCGTCGCCGCAAGGGTATCAAATCCAAGTGCGCCGCCGCAGTGAAATTCCTTTACACCGCAGGACACAAGGTAATGAATTGTGCTTTTTAAAGAAGATACCGTTCTTTCCCTTTCATCAGCGCTGAGAATTCTATGTCCCGTAAAGGAGCAGGAAGTGCGTTTATTGTCATATTCGATGTAAGGCTCTGCCGATATTGCCGACAAATCAAATTCTATATCCGAGTCATTTACATCAAGAAAATCATTATAATTCTCAAGATTATCCATCGGCTTCACCACGCTTTAAACCATATTTACTATATTTTAAACCTTTTATATGACGAGAGTATGAAAATTAAAATAAATTTTGCAAAGACAAAAACACAAAACAATCCCCGTGAAAACCACGGGGATTTCAAACATCAATTGTTTTTCAAGTTTTTGTTTTACACAGGTCTGTGATTAGCCTGCAAAGCCGTTCTTCTTTGCCTCGTCAATAATCTTCTGAGCATTGGGGCCGGGAACCTCTTCATATCTTGCAAGCTCCATGTCAAAGCTGCCTCTGCCCTGTGTCATGGCTCTGAGGTTGATTACGTAGTTGGAAAGCTCGGAAAGAGGAACTTCCGCATCAATTACCGTGTAGCCGTTTCTGTCTTCAACGGGATTCATACCGAGAACTCTTCCGCGTCTCTTATTAAGGTCGCCCATAACGTCGCCCACAAGGCTTTCGGGAACTGTTACCTTAAGGGAGTTTACGGGTTCAAGAATAACGGGCGCTGCCTTGGGAAGACCTTCCTTGAAAGCAAGAATTGCTGCAAGCTTGAAGGAGATTTCGTTGGAGTCAACGTCATGGTAAGAACCGTCATAGAGGTCAGCCGCAAGGTTTACTACGGGATAGCCTGCAAGAACACCTGTGTTCATCGCTTCAAGCAAGCCCTTTTCTACTGCGGGATAGAAGCCCTTGGGAACTGCACCGCCGACAACCGACTGAGTAAAGGTGAGGCCTTCTTCGTAGCCGTGGCTGAATGTAATCTTTACGTGACCGTACTGACCGGAGCCGCCCGACTGCTTCTTATGCTTACCTTCAACCTGAACGCTCTTCTTGATTGTTTCGCGGTATGCAATCTTTGCATCCTTGAGCTCAACATTAGCGCCGTATCTTGCCTTAAGCTTGGAAACAATTACATCAAGGTGAATATCGCCGAGACCGGAAATTGTAAGCTGCTTTGTTTCCGGGTCATTTTCATAAAGCATTGTTCTGTCTTCTTCAAGAAGTCTTGCAATACCCTGGCTTATCTTATCTTCATCACCCTTATCCTTGGGAAGAATTGCTTTCTTCATGTAGGGCTTGGGATAGGAAATAGCCTCATAGTCAAAGTTTCCGCCAAGAGTATCATTGGTGTTTGTATCGGCAAGCTTTGCCGTCATACCGATATCACCGCAGGAGAGCTCATCAACCTCTGTCTGCTTCTTACCCTTGATAACGTATATATGCGAGAACTTTTCAGGCTTGCCTGTTCTGCGGTTTGTAAGGGTTGTATCCTTCTTGAGAGTACCGTTCATAACCTTGAAGTAAGACATCTTACCTACAAAGGGATCGGCTACCGTCTTGAATACAAATACCGATGCATCACCTATTTCAAGAGGCTTTACTGCGTTGCCCTCTACATCTCTCTCGCCAAGTCTGTCAAGAGGATTGGGGAAGGAGGAAGCAACTATATCAAGGAAGGATGCAATACCTGTTGCCTTTGCCGCAGAACCTACGAATACGGGGGAAATTGCACCTGAAATAATACCTGCGTTAAGAGCAGTCTGCATTTCTTCAAGTGTAAATTCTTCGCCTTCAAAGAACTTTTCAAGCATTTCATCACTTGTGGAAGCAACCGATTCAACAAGTCTTTCACGGAAGTGAGCTATCTTGTCAACGCTTTCTTCGGGAACGGGAATCTCTTCTGTCTTTCCGTCGCCGAGATACTGGAAGCCCTTCATTGTTACAAGGTCAACATAGCCCTTGAGCTGTCTGTCGATAATGATAGGCACTTCGATGGGACATACGGAGTTTCCGAACTTGATACGCATAGCCTCGATAGCCTTACCGAAGTTTGCGTTTTCATCGTCCATCTTATTGATAAAGAATGCCTTGGGAACTCTTGCGCGTGTTGCATATTCCCATGCAAGCTCACTGCCCACGTCAACGCCGCTCTTTGCGTCCATTACTATAAGTGCCGTTCCCGCAACTCTGAGACCCTGAGCAACCTCGCCCGAAAAGTCCTGATAGCCGGGGGTGTCGATAAGGTTTATCTTAACGCCCTTCCATATAAGGGGAGCAACAGCGGTTGATAATGAGAATTTTCTCTTTATTTCTTCTGCGTCAAAGTCGCATACTGTATTTCCATCGTCTGTTTTTCCAAGACGGTCTGTTTCTTTTGCAAGGTAAAGCATTGCTTCTGCAAGCGAGGTCTTTCCGTTACCTCCGTGTCCCAGGAGACACACATTTCTGATGTTTTTGGTTTCAATTAAATTGCCCATTACCTTTTAGCTCCTTTCACAGCTTTGTAAGGAAGCGTAATCTTTATTCTTTGGGGTACGCTCTTTCATTGTCTTTTGTGTAATTTGTTTATTTGAAAGCTTTGTCCTTGTATATATTATATAACAAGCTCGGTTTGTTTTCAATGCACAGTTTTGATAGATATTTACCGTTTTCTTTGTGCATATTGCCTATTTTTCGGGCTTACAAAAAAAACAAAAAAAGAGATGCCGAAGCATCTCTTTAAAAACCTTTTTATCTATACACATGAAAGCCGTTTCCGACAATCTGCGACGACTCGGAAAATATGATGAACGCACCCTCGTCTATTTCGAGGATTTTGCGTTGAAATGCGGGAAGCTCATTATCCTTGAGTGCACATACGAGCATCTTTGTTTCGCTGTTTGTATATGCACCGACTGCATTTACAATTGTACAGCCTCTCGGCGCGGTTGTTACAAGCTTTTTCGCCACATCCTCACCCTTTTTTGTAACAATAAAGGCAAGCTTTGAGACATTAAGCTTTCTTATAACAGCATCAATAACATAGGTGGAAATAGCAAGTGTAACAACACCGTAGAGCGTAAGTTCAACATCGCGGAAAAACACAAAAGACAAGGCAATTACAGTTCCGTCTACAAACATAATAAGCGTACCTATGGGAAAATGCGGAAAAAGGTGCTGTATAAGTCTGCCGAGAATATCCGTTCCGCCCGATGAGCCGCCTGCGGCAAGGGCGAGTCCTATGCCGACACCGTAAAACACACCGCCGAAAACAGATGCAAGGGCAACATTTGTGGTAATGGGAGGAAAATATGAAAACACCTGTACAAGAACAGATAAAAGCGAAACCCCCGCAAGCGTTGCGGCAACAAAGTTCTTTCCGAGAATCTTAATGCCTATGGCAAGCAGTACAATATTTATAACCGCCGTCGAAAGACCGGGCTCGATTTTTGCAATATGAAACAGGATTGTGGATATACCCGACACACCGCCGCCGACAATTTTATTCGGCAATGTAAACTGACTTATGGCAAAAGCCGTAAGTGCAATCCCCACAACAAACATCAGTATGCTTTTAATATATTCCCTCTTTATTTTATCCTTCATTTTTTACACCTCTTAAAGCTTGATTGAGATTCCTTGAGATATTTCAATGGTGTCCGGGGTGACATTACAGTCAACGCACACAATCTCGACTCCCGTTTCCCTGCACTCGCAAAGTGCTTTTGCAAACTCCTCATGTGTCTTTCTGTTGGGAGAAAAGGTATGCACGCCCTTCATCTGAACAACAAACACGACGTATGCATCATACCCCTCACGCTTACATTCGCAAAGCTCCCTCAAGTGCTTTACTCCTCTCTCGGTAGGTGCATCGGGAAAAAGAGCCGTACCGTCTCTTTCAAGGGTTACTCCCTTGACCTCGACAAATATTTTCTTTTCGGGTATCTCAATATAGCAGTCAAATCTTGAGTTTTTATATCTGCTTTCGGGCTTTAAAAGAGTTATACCCTCTAAAAAGCCGCCCTTCTCTGCCCATTCACAGAAGACCTTATTCGGTGCCTGACTGTCAATATTTATGCACCTGTCAGCCTTCATTACCGAAACAAGGCTGTATGCCGTTTTTCTTTGAGGGTTATCGTGCTTTTCAAGAAAAACGCGTCTGCCCTCGGTAAGAAGCTCTGACAGTCTCCCCGTATTCTTCACATGACAAAGCTCCGGAACACCCGAAACCATTACCGTTGCCGTAAACCTGTTATGTCTTTTTACAAAAATGCCCTCTACAATGTTTTTATATTTCATAATGCCCTGCTTGATGTATTCCTTTTTTGTTTTCAGCAGCCGTTTTGCCCTACGGCTTACCATTGCTTTATCATCATAAGTTTAACACTTACTTTCAAAAAAATCAACACCTATGCATTAAGTGAATATACCATATAGTTAAGATATCCGGCAAAGGTCACCCATGCAAAGTAAGGTATATTGATATATGCGGCAAAGGGACTTATCTCATGAAATTTCAGTATCATTGCGCCAACAAGCACCCACAAAATAAGCAGCCACACAAAGGCAAACAAAAATGCCTGAAGGTTAAAGAATATAAGGCTCCACAGAAAATTTACCGCAAGCTGCAAAAGATACAGATACACCGCAGGCATTGTATATATTCCCTTTTCTCTGCCTTTGATTATGACATTGGCAAGACCTGTACCCATGAGTATATACAAAACTGTCCATACAATCGGGAACACAATTCCGGGAGGTGCTGCGCCCGGCTTTTGTATGTTACTGTAAACATCCATGTTATTACGCGTCAAAAATGCACTGACTGCACCCACAGCAAGCGTGAAAAGTATACTGACCGCATATGCTTTGATTTTGCCTTTCATATATATCACCTCGCATATATTCTATGCCGGCATCGGTGCGATAATGCAAAAAGCTGCCGACACATTTCTGCATCGGCATTATTATTCAGCTATTCTTGACAAGGGAAAGCGAAAGATTGGGATTATTCTTTCCGAGAGCATCGGAGAAAGCAGAAAGCTCATATTCCGAAATATATATTTCACCGTCAGCCTGTGCCAAAGCCTCAAGCTTTATTTGTCTTTGCTCGTCGGCATAGAAAACAACAAATCCGTCGCTGTATTTTACCTTCCATTCCTTATCACAGTCAAACACACCGTCATTTTCTTTATATCCGAGACCTTCAAGCACTGAACGCACAGGAATAAGCTTTTCATTAAGAGTACTGTTTTTATCAAGCTTTATACCTTCAGCCATATCAACTCTCTCACCAAGGTTATCAACAAGCTCAAAGTCTATATCCACAAGAGCATATTCACGCTTTATTTCAAAGGACATACCCAAAAGCTCTCCTATTTCCGAAAGGGAGCCTTCACTGACATAAAGAACATTTTCATATCTGAAAGCCGTTACATGAGTCTTTTTCGTGTCCTGATTCTTTGTAAATGTAAGCTCCTTGCCGTCAAAGCCAAAGGAGCAATATTCGCCGTTCCTATCTTCAAAGGAGACCTTGAAGTTCTCCTCGGAAGCTTGGCCTGCAAGGCAGGAAACAGCATGAAGCAGGCTATAAAATCTGTTGCCGTTAATGAGAACTGCCGAAACGGGACATCCGCTTTCACCCTCATCGCCGCCCGACACTCTGACAACAAATTTTCCGTTTGCCGGAAAGACAGGTGAATTCTCATCTATCACAACCGTCTCCTCAAACGGCTCTATCGCCTCTTCATCTTGGGTGACCGTCATGCCGCGGTTATCATCCGATTTCTTATCAAGCACAAGCACCTTTATTCCCAGGGAAATAAGCACTATTGCGGCAATATCGCAAAGGAGCATTATTACAAGCTTTTTTGCAGTAAGTCCAAGCAGCATGCCGCCGTTATCCTTTTCGGCACCTGCAATATCCTTTTCGGTTTGCTCTTCGGGTTCTTCAACCACAAGCTCCTTATCCCAATCCGCAAGTGCATCATCCTCGAAAAAGGTTTGTCCGCCGTCATATATATCAATATCCGCCCCGCACTTGCCGCACTTTACGGCTTTATCGGGCAGTAATTCCGCACAGTATTTACAATACACCATTTTCTCCTCCGATTACGACTTATCCGATAATTCCACCCACTACGGTAAAGTTATCGTTATCGGGATTTCTTCTGAGCAAAAGTCTTACAAGCATATATTCAATCCACTCTTTACAGGTGGTTGATTTTGACAAATCTATTTCCATTTCCTCTTCAATTACATATTCCCAAAATCCGTCGCTGCAAAGAAGGAACGCATCACCTTTTTTGTGCTTTATAGGCTCGTAAACAGTTCCTGCGCCACCTTCGGTGGGCTGTCCCATAACCTTAAGCAGTTTATTTCTGTCAGCGTCGCCGCGGATATCGTCAAAGGTCATTTCTCCAAGGTCAACCGACATCTGAGGAATACTGTGGTCCTTGGACATTGTTGAAAGCTTTCCGTTTGAAAAATAATAAAACCTCGAATCACCGCAATTGAAAGAGTGAACCGTCTCGTCTCCGACAATACAGCCCACCGCTGTGGTTCTCATTCCGTTATAGCTTTCCTTTTGCGACTGAAGCTCTATAAGTCCGTCATTGACACTGCCGAGAACCCCGAGGATTTTCTCCTGTTCAAGAGAATCCATTTTTCCAAGTGCTTCTATCGTCTTTTCCGCGGCAAAGGCAGATGCAACCTCGCCGCAGTCATGTCCTCCGAGGCCGTCACACAGAACGGCAATACATCTTCCGCCGCCGTCTGTTTTTATCCTAAAGCTATCCTCGTTTATCTCTCTTGAGCCTTTATTTGTATAGGTATATAAATCTATCTTCATTATACCCTCTCCGTTTCATCAAGCTTTTTTATTCCCAGTTGAATTTCTCGTTACACAGAGAACGGAACACAAGCTTTGTCATGCCGATTTCTATTACATCATAATCGCAAAGCTCTGTTGGAGTAAGAAGAAGCTGATTATTAACATAAATACTGTTCTTTGCACCCGAAAGAGTGATAAAGAATTTATTATTCTTTGCATCATATGCAATTATTGCATTTACACCCTTTGAAACGGTGTTGTCAAATTCAAGCTTAATATTGTTTTCATCGCCTCTGCCGATGGTATTGTTTCCGCCGTAAAGACGAAAGTCCATGCCCCTCATTGTCCCCTCAAGGCATACGAGCCAGCCTCTGACATCCGCAATTCCTTTGTCATTAATAGCCTGGTCAATATAAACCGTCTGCATATCCTGCGTATCCTGCACAGACTGTGCTTCGGAGCTCTGATTATCGGACAAAGCAACATGAGGTGAGGGTGCCACATATTCCTGACTGAAAACCTCGCTGTCGGAATAGACCCCCGTATTTATATTCTCAACCTTACAGCAGGGGCAAAAAGCATATTTCTTATCATCATAGATATGTCCGACAGGACACAACTGTATTGCCATGTTTTATCCTTCTTTCCGCTACAATATTTAGAAAAATGTATATTAAAAAACCACAAAAACAATCGCCGTTGATACTGCCGCTATAAGCACAGCAAGAAGGCAGATTACGCCTACGTGCCAAACCTTTGCATATTTAGGCTCTGTTTTATCCATAGGATGATGTGTAGAATAGCTCTGACTGTTCAAAGAATTTTTCCTCCTTAACAACTCATTTGTGCACTGTGTGCTTTCTTTCACACTTTATAACCATAACCGTCATATTATCCTGACCGTAACAGCCCTCGCCGCAAACCGTCTCAACAATCTTGCTGCTCGCGCTCTTTGCATCGTTCTCAAGCACTATGCTTTTGATTGTCTCTTCTTCAATTGCGTTATACACCCCGTCTGAGCATATAACAAAGCTGTCACCCGGCCTTATTTCAAAACCCTTTATGCTGACATCGGCATAAGGCATATGCTCCTTTCCCATGAAAGAAACAAGGCTGTCCTTCTGAGGCTCGCCATCTATTTCGTCAAGGTTTGTACCTACTGCCAGATACTCTCTGTAAAGAAGATTTTTATAGTCATGATCCTCATTCATCTGAAATATACCGTTTTTTCTGACAAGATACAATCTGCTGTCGCCGCAGCTTACCCAGTAAATTCGGTTTTTAAAAACATATACAAGCACCATTGTGGCACCCGCCGTGCTTTGTCCCGACGACACATACTGTCTGCATATACCGTCATTTATATAAATGGTAATTGCCTTTAACTGATCGCTGATGCTTCTTTTCGGGTTTATAGTCTCAAAGCTTTTTACGGCTGAGTCTACAACGTACTGTGCAACCTCCCTGCCGTTTGAAAGCCCGCCCATTCCATCAGAGAGCACCGCAAAAAAGCCCTTTTCTGAAACGGTTACGCTGTCAGTAACATTTGTAAAGCCGCAGGCATCCTCCTGATAGGGTCTTTGTCCGATATTCTGACACAAGCCTGTGCTTATATACATTGAGGCGTTTGTCGAAAGCTTAAGCTCTGTTCGCTTTATGCTGCGAAAAAGCTTTCTTTTGGCAGCACTCTTATTCTTTGTGTCCGCTTTTATCAACAAGCACTTCCCCTTTCATTAATTGGCTTTATATTTTACAGAGATGCCGAGAGGCTTATTGACGGGCCGTCGGAATTTACAATATGTACAACCGAAACCGTCACAAGCGCCGCAATAATTACCGCAGTTATTGCAATAATTATCCTCTTTGCCTTCTTTCCAAGGTCAACCTCTTCATGGGTTCCCGAGTGCAGAATTCCGAAATGGTCCTGAGATTTACGGATTTCCATCTCAAACTGCCTGTTGGAAACAAACGCAGTATCCTCCTCGTTTGCACTTCCCTGCCATCTTGCCTTCTGGTAGATGCTCTGGACATATCCGCTGGAAAGGTCTGCCGTCTTAACGCCCATGGCTTCTATGTCACGCATAAGCTCGACAACATTCTGATATCTTTCGGATATCTTGGGCTTTAAGCATTTATTGAGTATGTTTGCAAAGGCGGGTGAAACATCTCCGAGAGAATTAAATATAAGGTCGGGATTATCCATTCTGTTAATGGAGTCCATAGGCACCTGTCCCGTTACTGCATAGTAAATTGTAGCACCCACAGCATAAATATCAGTCCAGTTACCCTGATTTCCGTCGCTTCTGTACTGTTCGGCAGGAGCAAAGCCCTGCTTTACAACAACCGAATAGTTCTGCTGTGTATGCTCGCCTACAACCTGCTTTGCCGCACCAAAGTCAATGAGCTTTACTCTGCCGTCACGGCAAATAAATATATTATCGGGAGAAATATCTCTGTGAAGCGTGCCCGTACTGTGTACAACCATAAGTGCACGGCAGACATTCTTTAAAATAGTAATCGCCTTGTTTTCCGAAAGCTTTCCGCCTTCCTTCTGCACATAACCCTTAAGGTCTATACCGTCAAGGTATTCCATGGCATAGTACACCGTATCGTTGGCATAGAAAAATTCATATACCGTAACTACATTTTCATCGGCATTGAACTTAGCCATTGTCTTTGCCTCGGCAAAAAAGCGCTTTGCACCCTTATCAAAGACCTCTCTCTTGCTGTCCGAAACAATTCCGACCTCTTCTTCTCCCTTGCCTCTGCTGGCAATTCCCGTGGGGAAATACTCCTTGATGGCAACGGGGCGATTCAGCTTATTTGAAAAAGCAAGATATGTTGCACCAAAGCCGCCTCGTCCGAGTACTCTGCCTATGATATACTTATCCTTAAGCTTTGCTCCCGGCATGAGTAAACCTGCCTCGGCATTATATTTTTCGTGATTGAGACCACAGTGTGGACAGAATTTACTATCTTCCTCGATTTCCTCAAAACAGAAATCGCAAAGATTTAAGCCGTTAAATTCCATTCACGTTCCTCCCTTTATAAAACGTATTTTGATTGATTGCTTCTATGGTTGTTTAATCAACAAGTCTTTTTCCGCAATTAGAGCAGAAGAAGGATTCCACGGGATTTGCAAATCCGCAGTCATTACAAACCATTCTTCCGTCTTCGCGTCTGTAAAACGCCGCATTCTTTTCTTCTGCAACAGGTGTCTGTACAACCGAAACGGGTGAAGGCTCAAAGGCCGACTGCTCCGGCATTTCAAATTCCTCCATGACATCAAAGGCATTCCTTACGGGCTCCTGTACGGGAATATCCACAGGCATTGATTCTTCCACCACGGTTTCGGGATAGTAGTTTTCATCCTGCTGTTCCTCTACCACCGTCTCGGGATAATAGTCGGTATCTGTCTGCTCCTCTACCACTGTCTCGGGGTATTCATCGGATGATGCGCCTACCGGCTGAGCTTCATCGACAACAGAAGGCACAGGTGCCACAAACTCACCCATCATATCAAAGGGAGAGGGCGAAGCGTTTACGGGCTCATAAGACGTATTCTCCGAATACGAAGGCTCTTCCACTACCGTCTCGGGGTAGCTGTTCACGTCTATCTGCTCCTCCACAACGGTTTCGGGGTAGTAGTTATCATCTGCCTGCTCCTCCACAATTGTTTCGGGGTAGTAATCTTCGTCTGTTCCGCAAGGTGCATTTTCGCAACATTCCTCCGCCTGCTCCACAACCGAGGGCGAGGGAGCTACAAATTCACCCGTGAAGCCATAAGATGTTGCCTCAAAAGAAAGCTCATCGGGTTTCATGCTGTCATTTTGGTTTTCGGCATATGTATTGTCCTTGGCAGCCGACAAGGCCTCATCAGAGGCAGGGATTTCCGCAAAGGGTGCATTCTCCAAAGCGTTTTTTTCCTCAAAGGAGGGGGACTGAGGGCTGTTATACAATTCAAAGAGCCGACTGCAAACATCATACGCCTGCTGCCCGAGGTCTCTTCCCTGAAGGTAAAGACCATAACAGAACGAGCCGAGATTCATAATGAGTGCCTCAAGGTCTTTTTCCATATATTCGCACTCTGTCTCGCCAAGACTGCCTCTGCTCTGCTTGAGGTTATAGGCGCACTGACCAATCTCTGCGACAAGTCCCTCTGCTTCGGGAATATCTCTGTATCCGTCAACATATCTGTTATAGCATACAAAGCCAAGCTCTCTTATAAGACCGTCTTTTGCTTCGTCAAAATCAAAATTATTATAAGTCATAACAAACTCTCCCGTAAATTCATTATTTTACACGAGCTTACAATACGCCGCATAATACACCATAGTATAATACAATATTTTATCACCCTTGGGGGTATTTGTCAACAATTTATGAGCTTTTTCTTGTTCGGTAATCGTAAAAACTTTCTTTATTTATATTCATAAAAATCCATTGATTTACCTTTTATACTCAATTATAATTAGAAACGGATTTTAACAGTTGGAGGAATCATCCCTATGGATTTCAGAAGTTTAATATTCATGCTTATCATTATACTGCTATACACGCTGCAAAATTTTTACTGTAAAAAATTTTCGTCAAGCTATGAAGGAAAAGAAGAAAACGCAACTCCCGTTCTTACAATATTCGGCGGAATAATTGTTTCCATAGTATCATTTTTCTTTTCCGGCTGTATATTTGATGCCGAGCCTCTTACAATCATTCTCGGTATAATCAACGCATTTGCGCTTTACGGCTACAACTTTTTCTTACTTAAAGCCTCGGCAAGCGGTCCCTATTCAGTATTGATTGTCTTTTCAATAGCAGGCGGTATTTTCCTGCCGTCTTTGGCAAAATGGATTGGCTTTGATGAAAGAATGTCCTATACGGCAATGGCTTTTCTTTTGTTGATTATACTTTCCGTATATCTGATGAGTCTCAAAAAGGTATCGGAAAACGACTCCTCTTCAAACAAAATAACGCCTGCGTTTTTACTTTATTCGCTATGCCTTGGAATATGCAACGGCGTTTATGCGGCAATTCTTGCAATTCAGCAGGAGTATACTGGAAAGAGTAACAAGGAAGAGTTGATTATGATAACCTTTATCTGTGCCGCCGCAATATCCTTTGTACTTTTACTTATCAAAAAGCAAAATATTTTTTCTGCCCTGAAGCAGACAAAAAAATCGGGCGCACATCTTCTGATATACGCCCTCAGCGCCGCATTTGCGGTAAATTCACTTGTTATTATTATGCTTTTTGACATTGAAACGGGTGTGCTTTACACCGTTCAGAATGCGGGAGTAATGCTGCTCAGTGTAATTCTTTCCGTGCTTGTCTTTAAAGAAAAGCTTACAAAAATTAATGTTGTCGGCTGTATTCTAATGTCAATAGGACTTGTGGGAATTACTGTTTTTGCATAGTTTCCAAAAGGTGCAAAAACGTCTCAAGCATACTGCTGAAATCCGTTTTATCATATATGAAGTGTGCGCTTTTAGTAAGAGTGCACACTTTTATATTATCCTTTTTTGGTATATGCTTTAGCGTTTTTGATGAAACCAGCTCATCCTTCTTTGACTGGAATATAAATACAGGAACATCCACCGATGCAATTCTTTTCCTTGCGGCATGCGATTCTCTCAAAAGCTCCGTATATCTCGGAATCCATCCGAGATACTGCCACAATTTGAGATTGAGGCTTACTCCGTGGGCATTCATATATGCCTTACCAACCTCGTCATCCTCGCCAACAAGCCCGAACAGCGATTTTATGGAATACTTCACGGCAACAGGCTTTATACCTACAACAAGCGGTGTCTGGAGAAGCATTATTCCCGAAATCTTATCGGGGTGCTTAATTGCTGCCTCCATTGCAAAAAACGTTCCCATGGAATGAGCAACCACAAGCACGTTTTTATATTTATCGCAAAGCTCATCTGCAATTCTTTCCGTCTGATTCTTCCATTTTTTCATGGATGCCGCCGAAAAATCCGAAACGGTACCGCCATGCCCCTCAAGAAGAACATTATACACGGCAACCGAGTCGGGCACCGTTTCGAGAAATTTTGAAAAATGATTTGGGCTTCCGAGAAAACCATGTATAAACAGCACGGCGCAATTTCCGTTGTGTACATGGCGCACAAAAGCATTGTGTTTCATCTGTCTGCCTCCACAAGTTATTTCCCGATTCTATCAGTCGATGCCTTCGTCACAGAAATGATGGCAGGCATCAATCTTTCCTTCGGAATTTATTCTGAGAACAGTTCCGCCGTTATAGCCCGGTTTATAATAGCAGCCGCGACCTGTCTTTAAAGCATATATAAGGCGTGTTCCTCTATAATTTATGCAGCTTGTATTTGTATGGTCATGTCCGCACAGATAAAGCTTTGTAGAGCCAAGGGAGGAAATAAGCTCCATCATGCCTTCATCCTCGGGATATGAGCAAATGCCCTCAAAGTTAAGTCCGAAGCTATCCTTATAGCCTTCATTCCAGCATTCTCCGCCAAGGCTCTTTTCAAAGGTCATATCAGACATATCAACATCCTTTTTGAATGCCGCCTCATACGCCTGTCTATATGCATAAATGGGTATATGGGCAATTATTGCCGTTTCATTACAGCCTTCGCTCTGAAGCTGCTTTACGGTACTTTCATACCATTCAAGCTGCTGTGGCAAAAGCTTTGCCCACTCCATTACTTCATTACCATCGCTGTTTTTATAGGGCATTCTGTCATGGGTATCCATCATTATAATACCGCAGACGGTTCTGTCACCCTCCCTGATGCCGATAACAAAATTTCCGTTACCGAGCTCTCTCGGGCCTTCCTCATACACGAAGTTATTATAGGTTTTATACTCGGCAACATATTTATCAATCACCTCTGCCCCACCCTGATTATCATGGTTACCCCATGCAACGGTCCAGGGTATTCCGAAGCCATTGAGAAAATCGGCAAATTTTGTATATGCCTCGGGAAAGCTCGCCGCGCTTATATCGCCGCTGACGGTTATAAGGTCGGGTTTTACTTCGTCTACAAGTTTATTAACTGTATACACAAGAATCTTTCTTCCGATATGTGTTTCCTCCCACTCGGAAGTCAAAAGCTGAGGGTCGGTAAGGTTAAGAATTACAAAATCTTTTTCTTTAGTTTTACTTAATGTAATCATAAGCAGCTCCGTTTTTTATTTAAGTTACTTTTTTGTCAGGCTGGAAGTTCCGCGGCTTTGGGAGTTACTTCTTGTCTGACAGGAAGTTCCGCGGCTTGCGAGCCGCGTTTTCCGTTACTTTGTCCCGCGACAAAGTAACCAAAGCGCTCCACTCAAAAAGAGGGAGTGGCTCGGTCGGGGACAATTTGTACTTTTAATTGCTGATTTTGACACAGGCGGTTTTTGAGGTTTTATCTTCGGTTCGTCAAAATCAGGGACAAGTGTAACTATGGGCTACATCTCCCCGACGCTCCGCTGATTCTCCCTCTTTCGCCGTGGTGGCTTATCTCCTACCGTTTGGGGTGGGTGCTGATTTTGGGTTTGTATCGCTTGAACAGTTGCGTTTATGCTGTTCAAGCGACGTTTTCTATCGCGGGCGATATCAAACGGGGTTGATGTACATGACCGCGAATTTGCCAACGGGGGCTCCCCGCCGCGAAATTGGGTGTCGAGCCGTCTCGACCTTTTCACGGTTTCTTTTTGCCAAGCTTTTTCTTTTTCTTAAAGAAAAAGCGGAAAAACCACACACATGTTACTTCAACTTCTTTTCAGGTTTTTTAAAATTCTGTGCTTTTCGTTCCTTAGTGCTCTTTTTCATCACGGAATAACCGAAAGTACCGATTTTTTTACCGAGGGCATAATACTCTCCATGGGCATAGGCGGCAAGGTTTGCCTTCTGCAGGCACAGTTTTCCGTTTTCATCGAGCAATTCTTCATCCACAGAAACGCCGACAATATCAGCGACAAACATATGATGTGTGCCCATTTCCACCACATCCGTAACCTTACATTCAAGTGCCACGGGGCTTGAAGCAAGAATGGGAGCCGAAACATGCTGTGCCTTTACCGTCTCTATGGAATATTTTTTAAATTTATCTACATTCCTGCCGCTATAAGTGCCGCATCTATCGGCGTTTTTCACCATTGCGGTTGTGGTGAGGTTTATAACAAACTCGCCGCTGTTTTTTATGAGTTCATAAGAATATCTTTCGGGCCGCACGGAAATATACGTCTTTGGCGGCTGGGTATTCAGAACACCTGTCCAGGCAACGGTGAAAACATTTCTTTTGCCATCATATTCGCTTGTTACCATCGTCGGCGGCACAGGTGCAATCAGCACCGAGCCCTTCCAGTTTTGTCTTGCCATACACTATTCTCCGTTAAATATCAAAATCAAATCGGCTTTCAAATTCCATACCGTCAAGGTAGGAGAGAATTCCCGAATCTGTTTTAAATGTAAATTTCAGCTTTTTTGAGCAAAGCATCTGATATTTTGTTCCTGTCTTTGCTTTATGGTTTATTCCGTACTTTCCGTCGCCGACAATGGGACAGCCGATGTACGCAAGATGTGCCCTTATCTGGTGGGTTCTGCCTGTTATCAGGTCAACTTCCACAAGGCTTTTTTCACCGTCGGAGCGCAGGGTTTTATACTTTGTGATTACAGTTTTTATATCATCGTCATACTTTATTCCGAGCTGTCTTTTCCCCTTTTCGGGACTATCGAAAATGTAAACGCGGTTATTCTTCCTATCCTTATAATGATAGTGCTTTAAAAGCGCCTGCTTCTTTTCGGGTATGCCGTAAACCACCGCATGATACAGCTTTGTCATCTCGCGCATTTTTACTTTTTCGTTCATTATGCGAAGGCTCTCGGCGTTCTTTGCGGCAATAACAAGTCCTGCGGTGTTACGGTCTAGTCTATTACAAAGAGAAGGTGTGAAGCTAAGCTCGGTTTCGGGGTTATACTCGCCCTTTTTATAAAGATATCCGACAAATCTGTCAACTAGGCATATTTCATCATCCTGTGCCTTTTCATCGGGAAGATTTGAATGTACAAGCTCGCCCTGAGGTTTATCGAGAATCATTATATTCTCATCCTCATAGCAGATATCTCGTGTGGTCAAGGTACATTCGGGAAGTACAAAACGCTGACATGGTTTCGGCTGTTCGGCATCGAAAAACTCATCGCTTATAAAGCAGGTGATTTCATCGCCGACCGACAGAATATCCTCGGGTTTTGCGTGCTTTGTTCCAATTTTAAAGCATTTCTTACGGAAATACTTCTGCAAAAGCGACGGCGGAATATTTTTAAGTGCCTTAAGAAGAAATTTATCTATCCTCTTACCGCTGTCATTTTTGCCAACCGTTATTTTTCTCACAGCTCCGCCTCACTTTCTTTGAGAATTCACAAAATTCATTTTAACTAATTTATTATATCACGATATTCCGAGTTAATCAAGTATTTGTATGTGCCAATAACAAAAAAAGCCGTCGCAAAGGACGGCTAATTTTTTTAGAAATCAAGGTCTACAAGCTCTGAAATTTGCTCATATGACACTTCCTTGAAGGCTGCTTCAAACTCTTCATCAAGGAAGGTATGTCTGCTATAAGATGCATGATCGACAAGCTCTGCGTTTTTGAAAATCCACACGAGATTATCTGCCGACTTATCATCAGCATTTTCTGCGGCATCTATTATAAACAGGTTTTTATATTCTTCAAGAGATGCTTCATCATCATTTACGTAATATTTACC